>CAZDOH010000001.1:0-16762 GCA_964507005.1 uncultured Prevotella sp.
CAAGGCACATAGTTTTCCTGCTTTGCGCACACAATTTTTCCGCTATGCGCATACAAGCGGAACGCCATGCGGTGCAAATATCTGCGCCAATAGTTTGAAATACGGAAATTTTGCGTAAGTTTGCAACCAAACCCAATTTACACGAAAACATCCTACAATGAAAAAGACTTTTCTTCTCGTTGCATGCGCTGTGGTAATGGCTATGCCGTCGTGCGCGCGCCGCAACGCGGCTTCTGCCAATGGTACAGAGCAGACAGCGAAAGCCGATGACGGCAAGAAAAACTATAAAGTAAAAAACCTTCCGCTCACCGTGAAAGAGAAGATTCTCGAAACCATACAAAGCGACTACAAGGGAAAAGTTGTGTTCATCGACTTGTGGGCAACCTGGTGCGGCCCGTGCCGCATGGCAATGGTTTCTGTCGATTCCATCAAGCCAGCACTGGCCAAGAAAGGCGCGAAGTTCGTATATATCACCGGCGAGACATCGCCGCAGAACACATGGAACACGATGATTACCAAAATCGACGGCGACCACTACCGACTTTCGGACGAGCAATGGAGCACGCTCTGCAAGGAACAAGGCGTCAGGGGCATACCGTGCTACAAACTCGTAAACAAGGACGGCACCACAGCCTTCTCGAACCTCACCGAAGGCGGATACCCCGGCAACGCCGTTATAAAGCCGGAAATCGAAAAAGCTTTAACCCAAAAATAACTTGTAATGAAAATCAGAAATTTGATGAAAACAGCGGCAATGGGCGCAATAATCGCGCTGGCCGCATCGTGCTCGCAGTCACCCGCAGGCTGCGGCGACCAGTGCAACGGACGATGGAGCGAAGAAAAAGCCAACGAATGGTATTCCAAACTGCCATGGCTTTCGGGATGCGACTACATTCCCGCCAACGCCATCAACCAAATCGAGATGTGGAGCGCCGACACCTTCGACGAGAAACAGATTGACAAGGAAATGACATGGGCCGAAGAACTCGGCTTCAAGACAATGCGCGTTTACCTCAGTTCGGTGGTTTATGCCAACGATGCCGAAGGCTTCAAGAAACGCATCGACACATTCCTCGGCATCTGCAAGAACCACGGCATCCGCCCGCTGTTCGTATTCTTCGACGACTGCTGGAACGAAGAGGCAAAATACGGCAAACAGCCCGAACCTCAGAAAGGCATACACAATTCGGGATGGGTTCAGGACCCCTCGGTAAGCCTTCGCAAGGACACCGTGAAGCTCTATCCCGAACTTGAGAAATATGTCACCGACATCATTTCCACCTTTGCCAACGACGACCGCATACTGCTATGGGACCTCTACAACGAGCCGGGCAACAAAGGCCACGGCGTTTCGTCGCTGCCGCTGCTCAAGAAAGTTTTTGCATGGGCACGCTCAGCAAAGCCTTCGCAGCCCGTCACCTCCGGCATATGGAACGTAGAGAACTCGTTTGCGCCGCTCAACGCCTTCGCACTCGAAAACTCCGATGTCATTTCCTACCACAACTATAACGATGTAAAGGACCACAGCGAGCAAATCAGATACCTCAAGATGCTCAACCGTCCCCTTATCTGCACCGAATACATGGCACGCAGAAACGGAAGCACCTTCCAGACCGTAATGCCTTTGCTCAAGAAAGAGAACGTAGTGGCCATCAACTGGGGCTTCGTGGCAGGCAAAACCAACACGATTTTCGCTTGGGACACTCCGCTGCCCGATGTTGACGAACCGGAACTCTGGTTCCACGACATCTATCGCCAGGACAAGACTCCGTTCGCACAGGCCGAAGTCGACACAATAAAGAAACTCAACGGCGTAAAATAACCCGACAACCCTACAAACGGCAGAGCCACAAAGCCGCCGTCAACAAAAAACCGCAAAACAGTCTTCGTGCCAGGCGCATGAAGGCTGTTTTCGAAAATACCCGCAATGTCATTACTGCAAGCTACCAATAAGACAAACAGGCACAACTACCGCGGCATCATCGCCATCGGGCTACCCGTAGTAATCGGGCAACTGGGCACCATCGTGCTCGGCTTTGCCGACACATTGATGATAGGCCGCCACAGCACCGAAGAACTTGCAGCCGCCGGACTGGTAAACAACATCTTCAACCTTGTGCTGCTTTTCTACCTTGGCTTCTCGTACGGCTTCACGCCCATTGTAGGGCGGCTTTTCGGCATCGGGGCACAGCGGGAAATAGGAGCGAAGCTCAAGAATTCGCTTGCGGCAAACACAGTTGTGGGACTGCTGCTCACGGCCGTAGTGACGGCATTGTATTTCAACCTCGCCCGCATAGGGCAACCCGTCGAACTGCTGCCGCTGATACGCCCGTACTTCATTGTAAACCTTGCAAGCATCCTGTTCGTCGGCGTTTTCAACACCTTCAAGCAATACTTCGACGGCACAACGCGCACCGACGTTGCCATGTGGATAATGCTCGGAGGCAATGTGCTCAACATCGTGTTCAACTGGATGCTGATTTACGGCGTAGGGATTTTCCCTGAGCTGGGACTTCTCGGAGCCGGCATATCCACGTTGGGCTCGCGCATAGCCATGGCCCTGGCAATTGCCGCGGTGTTCTGCTGCGGCGCACGTTGCCGTGAAAGCCGCCAAGGATATGCGGCAGCGCATATCAACAAGGCCGATTTCCGCGAAATGAACCGTCTGGGGTGGCCTGTGGCAATGCAGTTGGGAATGGAAACCGCGGCATTCAGCCTAAGTTGCGTGATGGCGGGATGGCTCGGCACACTTCAGCTTGCAGCGCACCAGATAGCAATCACGCTTTCGCAACTGTTCTACCTCACGCTGTCGGGACTGGCTTCCGCAGTGTCGATACGCATAAGTCTGTATGCCGGGCGGCACGACTTTGCCGCAGTGCGCACAAATGCCGCCGACGGGATGCGCCTTGTGGTGGCCATTTCCACGGCAATGGCGATACCGATGCTGATATTCCGAAACAGCATAGGCGCACTTTTCTCAAGCAACGCCGAAGTGCAGACCATGGCAGCCGCCTTGTGCATAATGCTTGCGATATACCAGTTCGGCGATGCGCTGCAATATACCTACGCCAATGCCCTCAGGGGAATAGCTTGCGTGAAACCGCTGGTTTACTATGCCTTCATTGCGTATTTCGTAATAAACCTACCGCTGGCCTACATATTCGGCTTCACGCTAGGTTTCGGACTGACGGGGATATGGGCGGCATTCCCCATAGGCCTTACGGCTGCCGGAGCAATGTTCTACTGCAAGTTTCGCCGCGAACTTGCTAAAAAGGCCATGCCAATATAACAATATAAATTGAAGGGAAATCAGTTTTCGCTCTCTTCCTTTTCGCGCCGCCTTACAAGCAGCTTGTCAATGCGGGTGCCGTCCATTTTCAGCACACGGAAGTCAAACGACTCCCACTCCACTTTCTCGCCGGCAGCCGGAATATGCTCAAGCACGTCGAGAATCAATCCGCCTACGGTGTTGCACTCGGGAGTGTAAAGGTCCTCCTCATCGAAAAAGGCCAGAAAGTCGTAGAACTGGCACTGCCCGCTCACGGTCCACGATTTGCCGTCGGCGTTTTCCACTATGTCGGGAGTTTCGTCTTCGTCGGGTATCTGCCCAACGAGCCCTTCCATAATGTCGCGCAGCACAATCATTCCCTGCACGCTTCCGAACTCGTCAACCACAAGCGCACGGTTGAACTTGTTGCGCTTCAGTTCCTCAAGAGCCTTGTAGACGTTCATGCTTTCGGGGAAGTAAAGCGGCTTATGAATCACCTTGCGCAGCGAGAAGCCCTTTTGCCACAAATGCGACACAAGGTCCTTCAGCGTTACCACTCCAATAACCTCGTCGGGGTCGTCGCCGAGCACGGGGTAAGCCGAGAAAGTGTCTTCGGTGACTATCTTGTGCACTTCGGTGCTGGTCATTCCTGCTTCGAGAAACACGATATCGCTGCGGTGCGTCATCACCTGCTCCACCGTCTGGTCGCCAAGTGCGAGCGCGCGCTCCATGATGTCCTGCTCCACTTCCTGCACTTCGCCCGAATCGGTGCCTTCCTGTATCATTGACTTAATTTCCTCTTCGGTAACGCCATGGTCTTCGGGATTGAGGTTGAAACACCGCGCTATCAGTTCGGTATTCTTCGACAGAAGCCACACCACAGGCGCCATGATGCGCGAAAACAAAGTCATGAGGGGAGCGGTGAGCTTTGCCATTCTTTCGGCAAGGTCGATGCCTATCTTCTTCGGGAACAGTTCGCCCAGTTCGCACGACAGATATGTAACCACAACGAGTATTATAATCTGCGCCACGGGAGCCGCATACGCCTCGTCCATGCCCAATTCGGCCAGCAGACTGCCGAATTTCCCCGCAAATTCCTCGCCCGAAAACAAACCCGTAAGTATGGCCACGATGGTGATGCCTACCTGCGCCGTAGAAAGGAACCGGTCGGGGTCGTTCATCAGTTTGAGGGCCGAAAGTGCCGAGCGGCTTCCTTCCTTGGCCATTGCCTCAATGCGGTTTTTGCGTGCCGATATAAGGGCCACCTCGGCAAGCGAGAAGAAGCCGTTGAAAAGTATGAGTATTGCTATTATTATTATATCAACCATCAGCCGCAGATTTTTACTTCACCACCACCACAAGATATTTGCTTACGCTCCAGAACACTGTGGGGTTGGTGATACGCAGCACATACATGCCGGTGGCGTCCTTGTCGAGCGAATAGGAACCGGAAGGATGGCTGGTGAGAAGTTTGGCGCTCTTGGAGTAGAGTTTTATGACCTTGTCGACACGTATGTCGATTTTCGTGAAATAGTCTTTATTGAAGTCACCGGTTTTGAGCACCTTGCTGGAACCTTCGAGAATATGCTGCTCCTGCAGTTCCTTTTTGGTGCCGAACACATACCACGCGGTATTGAGCTGCTTGTTCTGGCGCTCCACGGCCCTTGCCTTTTCCTCGTTCTGCTCGGCGAGTGTGTTGACGTTGCTGTTGAGCTCGGAAATCTGCTTGTCCTGCGTCTGTATATGCGCGTTCTTGCTTTCAAGTTCAGCCTGCAGTTCCTCTATCTGTTTGGTCTTGGTTTCGAGTTCCTTGCTGAGGTTTTCGATGGTCGACTGCAGTTTGGAGTTGTTGAAGCTGCTTTGCCTCAGCTGTTCGCGCATTTTTGCTATGCGCTCGCGGTTGAGCTGCATTGTGGACTTTATAAAGGAAATGTTCTCGGCTATTTCGCCCTTAACGTTCGTCTCTCCGCTGTTGCGCGCAATGTTGACGCGCCCCTCGGCTTCGTTGATTTCGCGGAAACTTTCCTGTATGTCGTTGAACGTACTCATTATGTCGTTCAGTTCGTTGTTCTTTTGGTTTACGACATCGGTAAGCGAGTCGATAGTGCTTTGTGAAGCCATGTTTTTCTCTTCCTGCTTGCCGCCATTGCCGCACGACACCAGCAGAATCACTGCCAAGAATGAAATAAAAGCGAGTGAAATCAAAGTCTTTTTCATGAGAATCTATTTTACGGTTTCAATGTTTTTTGCTTTTCGGTTGAGTCCTTCCACAACGATGACGAATTCGCCCCTCGGTTCGTTTTCGGTGAAATGCGCCGCCAGTTCGGCAAGCGTTCCGCGCGCGGTTTCCTCGTGGAGCTTTGAAATCTCGCGCGACACGGAAGCCCGGCGGTCGGCGCCGAAAGCCTCGGCAAACTGCCGGAGCGTCTTCACCACGCGGTAGGGCGACTCGTAGAACACCATGGTGCGCTCTTCGCCGGCAAGCGCCGCAATGCGCGTGGTTCTGCCCTTCTTCTGCGGCAGAAACCCTTCGAAAGCGAACCGTTCGCACGGCAGCGCACTGTCGACTATGGCGGGCACGAATGCCGTTGCGCCAGGCAGGCACTGCACCGCCACGCCACGCTCGGCGCAGGCGCGCACCAGCATATAGCCCGGGTCGCTCACGGCGGGCGTTCCCGCGTCCGAAACAAGCGCCATAGTCTCGCCGGCGGCCATGCGTGCGGCAAAAGCCTCGGCAGTCTGGTGCTCGTTGAACTTGTGGTGGGCGCAAAGATGCGCACTTATGCCATAGTGCTTAAGCAGCATGCCCGAAGTGCGCGTATCCTCGGCCAGCACCAGGTCGGCACTCTTCAGCACGCTAAGCGCGCGGGCGGTAATGTCTTCGAGATTGCCCACAGGAGTGGGCACTACATAGAGCGTTCCCATGATGCAAAGATATGTATTTTCAGTCTATCGGTGAAAATGTTTCGCCCTTTATAGGCATATTATAGGCATAGCATGCCAAAGCACGGTTCCTTTGCGGCTGCTTCAAATGACAGCCACAGCCTTTTGTTCCGGTCTGCCGGGCGACGCCGCGAAAATGCTTCCCTATAACTTTGCGCAAAGTATTCCGCCGCAAGCAATGTCTGAACCGGCGAAAAGCGTAACTTTGCCACAACACCAAAAGCTACAAATATGAAACGTACCATTGTTATGATTGCCGCCGTGGCATTTGCCGCCATGGCGGTTGCAGCCTGCACCGCAAAAAAAGCCGGCGATGCCGCACCCAGCGGCCCCCGAAAAGTGCTGGTAGCGTATTTCTCGGCTACAGGCACCACTGCCGGCGTAGCGAAAATGATTGCAAAGGCAAGCAAGGGCGAACTTTACGAAATCACTCCGCGCGAGAAGTATTCCGACAACGACCTCGACTGGACCGACCCCAATTCGCGCTGCTGCCGCGAGAACGACAATCCCGACTCGCGCCCTGCAATTGCGGGCAAAAAGTTGCGTCCCGAAGACTACAGCGTGATATTCCTCGGTTTCCCCAACTGGTGGAACGGCGCGCCGCGCATTGTGAACACTTTCCTGGAAACCTACGGACTGAAAGGCAAAACCGTCATCACGTTCATGACATCGGGAGGCAGCGGAATAGAAAATGCCGAAAAAACGCTGGGCAGACTCTACCCCGAAGTAAAGTGGAAGGCCGGGCGCCTGCTCAATTCGGCATCCCAGGCCAACATCGACGCATGGGTAAAGAAAGTACTCAAATAAAGGGTACCCGGCACACACCCGAAAAGGCAACCGTGGATTTTCGCAGCGTCTTCGGTTGCTTTTTTCGTTTTTCAGCTGCCGCAATAAAAAGCCAAACCTTTTTGTAGTTTATTGCCGGCAGGCGCGTTTATATAGTAAAAAACGTCACAAAACAGAAAACCAAACACGAATGGACACAACGGAACAGGAATTCAAAAGACTCGTAGAAGAGAACAAGGACACTGTCTACACGGTGTGCTACATGTTCTCGAACGACAGCGACGAGGTGGCCGACCTTTTTCAGGAGTCGCTCATCAACCTATGGAAAGGCATGCGTGGCCTCGAACGGCAGAACGTGCGCGGATGGGTGTACCGCGTATGCCTCAACACCTGCATCACGCAGGAGCGACGGAAGAAACGGCAAGCGCATGCCCAACTGTCAATGGACATCGCGCCATTCAACGACGACGACGCACCCACGCAGCAAGTGCGCATGCTGCACGCACGCATCGCACGTCTGCAGCCGTTCGACCGCGCCATCGTGCTCCTGTGGCTGGAAGACCTCAGCTATGACGAAATCGGACAGATTCTGGGGATAACCGCCAAAAACGTCTCCGTGCGCCTTGTACGCATCAAAGAAAAACTGAAAAGCATGAACAATCTTTAAAACCCAATGTATTATGAACGAAAACAACACATTCAATGCCGGCACCGAAATGGAACAAATGCGCAGCGAACTGAACAGTTTCAAAAGCATCCTCAAGCAACAGCGCATAGTAAACTCAAACATCATGCGCCGCGCAATGCAAAGCGATTGGACAAAGGAGCGCCGCACCCCCATTCTTGTTACCGTGCTCGCACTGCTGTCGCTCCCGGCCCTGATATTCACCACATGCTGCTCGGGCATATTTCCCCTGTGGTTTCTGATACTGACAATCGCACTGGAGCTTGCAAGCATTGCCTGCTCGGCATACTGGGTAAGGCGGTACGTAAGCGGTGACACGATGAACGGGAACGTCACCGCTGTAGCCGAAAACCTGGCGGCATACAGGCGCATGTGCAACAAGTGGACAGTCTGTGTGGCAATCCCCGTGCTCACGGTGTGGCTCGTGGCGGCCTTCCTGTTCATGGCAGAGAGCGCGGGCGAACACGCACGCGGAATGATTGTGGGCGGAATAGTAGGGCTGGCCGTGGGGAGCGCCTTGGGCATCCTGCACTGCCGCGACAGCAAGCGGCGCATCAACCGCATGCTCGGCCAAATAGAAGAAATCAAAGCTATGGAACAATAAGACTCTCGCGCAGTGCGTACCGCTGAACCAACGGGCGTTGGACGAGAATTCTCCGGAATTTCCCTTCAGCGCCCGTCGTTGCGCTCCACGCGCAATCCGATGGAAAGAATTCCCGGCAGCACCTCGCGGCGCATAATGTGGCGCACGGTGAAGACGGCACTCTGCCCCTGCGACATTGCGACTTCGAAGGCATGGAAACTATAGTGGCTTCCCGCCGCCCCGGTCGTGGGGCGCGAGCCTTGGCTATTGACGAACGTGCACGCCAGGGTGTCGGTAAACGCTGTGTCGGGATTTGCAAGCTGCACATCAACGGCAAGCCATAGCCTTTGATACGGATAGAGATTTGAGATACGCACGCCCGCATCTACGGCATAAACTCCGCCCTGCCCAACCGAGTCGACAGTAAACTGAAGCATCTCGCTCTGTTCCCATCCTGCCGCGGCTACATCGCGGTACTGGTGCAGCACCGTGGAGCGGTGGCACGCAGAGCAAAGCACTGCCACGGCAAGAACCATTGCCGCCTCAAGCCTTTTCGCCTTCATTTCTGCGGTTGCCGCGGCTTTCGTTCCTGCGTTCGTTTCCCTGTTCTTTTCCACGCCCCTGCGCCCCGCGGGGATTGCGCCTGTCGCCCCGCGGCTTGCGGCGCCCCGTGCGGCGCGTCTTTGCCTTGTCGAAACGGGTGAGACTGTCCTGTCCTGCCAAATCGGCAGTCATTGCGGGGGCTGCGGATTCGCCCTCGTCAAGGCGGTCGGGCTTCTCGCCGCGGCGGTTCATGGCCAGCACCTCGAAAGCGCGCTGCGCGCTGATGGTCACGAGGTTTGAGGCAGTCTGCCGGTCGGTGGTATATGTCAGCATGCGGGCCAGCGGGTCGCTTTTCAGCAGGCAGTAGGTTCCGCTTATGGTGTCGAGGGTAATGTCGCGCCCGGGCATCTTGCGCATGGCTTCGGTGTAGACCGGCACTTCGTAGTTCATGCAGCATTTCAGTTTGGCGCACTGTCCGGCAAGCTTCTGCGGGTTGAGCGATATGTTCTGCACGCGCGCCGCACCGGTCGACACCGATGCGAAATTCTTCATCCACGTTGCACAGCAGAGTTCGCGCCCGCACGGCCCGATGCCTCCTATGCGCCCCGCTTCCTGACGGGCGCCGATCTGGCGCATTTCGATTTTCACGCGGAATTCCTCGGCAAACACTTTTATGAGCTGGCGGAAGTCCACGCGCTGGTCGGCAATATAATAGAATATTGCCTTGTTGCCGTCGCCCTGGTATTCCACGTCGCCTATTTTCATCTGCAGCTGCAGCTGCTTGGCTATCTGCCGCGCGCGTATCATGGTGGAGTGTTCCAGCGCCTTTGCTTCGCGGAACTTTTCGATATCCACTTCGCGCACCTTGCGGTAGATGCGGCGTATTTCAGTATCGGGGCGCAGTCCGGCCTTCTTCATCTGCAGCGGCACGAGCGAGCCGGTGAGCGTTACGGTGCCCACGTCGTGCCCCGGCGAAGCTTCAACGGCCACCATGTCGCCCTTTGCGAGCTGCAGGCGGTTGCTGTTGTGGTAATATGCCTTGCGCGTGTTCTTGAACTGCACTTCCACAAGGTCGGTAGTGCTGTTGTTGCCCGGCACATCGGCCAGGTAGTCGTAGGTATTGAGCTGTTTGTCCTGCGGTCCGACTCCGGCGGCGCACAGTCCGCGCAGTTTTCCGCATGGCAGGAAATTTTCGTCTTCTATATTGTTGTGCATAATGTCGTTGGTTTACTGTTTCCGTATAAGAATTATGGTTTTTATGGCGAGGTCGAAGAGCACTATGGCAGCGTTAGCGTTGCCGGCGATGTCGCGCGCGGCGCGGTCGAATTCGCTTGCAAGGCCTATGACATTGCGCTCGTTGACGAAGCGGGCAAAACGCCTGGAAAATACCGCTTCCTTACTGTTCATGTAGTTTACTTCGGGCATGTGGAAATTGCTCATGAAATTTTCCCTCACCATGCGCAGGGCGTACCGCAGAAAGCTTTTCTGGCGTTCGCGGCCCCAGGCGGCAATGCCTTCGCTCCATTCGAGAAGGCCCTTAATGTCGCGCGCGTATGCCTTGCGCATCAGTGCCACAAACTGCTCGAAGAAGGAGTCGGCGTCGCTCGTTGCCTGCAGAATGGCCAGCGCTTCGGCATAGTTGCCTTTCGTGATGCGCGCTATGCGCATTGCCTCGTCGCTGTCAAGGGCGTTGTCGCGTTCGAGCGCCTCTTTCATGTCGGCCAGCTGTATGGGCGGCACGTCTATTCTCTGCATGCGGCTGGCCACGGTGGGCAGTATCTTTTCCGGCTCGTCGCTCACCAGCAGAAACACGGTTCCCTTTGGCGGCTCCTCGAATATTTTCAGCATTTTGTTGGCAGTGGCTTCTTCCATCTTTTCAGGCAGCCACACAATCACCACTTTCCGCCCGCCCTCGCTGGAATGAAGGGAAAGTTCCTGCATTATCGACGTAGTTTCACTGGCATAAATTGTGGGCTGCTGGTTTACGCCTTCCATCTCGGCAAGCCACGTTTCAAGCGTGAAATAGGGCGAGCGCCGTATCATGGCCTCCCAGTTGCGGTAAAAATGGCTGCAGCTTTTGCCTCCGATTACGGGGAACATGAAATGCAGGTCGGGATGCTCGAGTTTGCGGGCTTTCACACACGAAGGGCAACTGCCGCACGCGTCGTCGCTGCCGGGGCGGCTGCACAGGAGATAGGCGGCATAGGCAAGCGCTATGGCGAACTTGCCGCAGCCTTCGGGGCCGCACAACAGCATGGCATGGGGCACACGCCCCCCGCTGGCCTGGTGCACAAGCCGCCGGCATGTTTCGCGCTGTCCCACTACCTCGCTGAATTTCATATCGTGTGATTGCGTTTCAGTATATTTCCTTTGCTATGCGGCGTATGCTTTCGGCAGCCCCCATGGTGTAGAAATGTATGCTGGGCACTCCACGCCTTACAAGTTCGCGGCATTGGGTTATGCCCCATTCCACGCCAAACTGGCGCGCATCGTCGTCGGTGCGGCACTTCGCCGCCTCGCTCACGAACTCCTCGGGGAAATCGCAGCGGAATGTGCGCGGGATGGCAGTGAGCTGCGAGAGTTTCGTGAACGGCTTGATTCCCGGAATTATAGGGACGGAGATTCCCTCGCTGCGCGCGGCATCGACAAAGGCAAAGTATTTCGAGTTGTCGAAAAACATCTGCGTCACTCCATAGCCGGCCCCGAGTTCAACCTTCTGCCTGAAGCGCTGCAGGTCGGAGCGCAGGTTCAGCGCCTCTTCGTGCTTCTCGGGGTAGCAGGCCACTCCGTAGCTGAATTTTTCGCCTATGAACTCTATCGCTTCGCCGTTAAGGAAACGGCCGTCGTTATAGTCGTTCACCTGCTGCTCCAGTTCGGTGGTATGCTCATGGCCGCCCTCGGTAGGGCGGAAGCGCTTGTCGTCCTTGCCCTTGTCGCCGCGCAGCAGCAGCAGGTTGGTTATTCCCAGAAACTGCAGGTCGATAAGCACGTATTCGGTTTCCTCTTTGGTGAATCCGCTGCAAAGGATGTGCGGCACCACGGGAATGCCGTATTTGTGCTGCAGGGCAGCAGCCACGGCCACAGTGCCGGGGCGGCGCCGCAGACGCTCGGCCTGGTACAGCCCGTTTCCGGCTTCGCGGAAATACACTTCGCTGTGGTGTGTGGTGATGTTGATGTATTTCGGGTCGAACTCGCGCAGCGTCTCTATCGTGCGGTTTATGGTGTCGAGCCCCTTGCCCTTGAGCGGAGGCAGCACCTCAAACGAGAATGCCGTGCGGGAGTTGTTGTTCAGCAGTTCGGTGATATTCATGTTGTATGCGTATCGGTGGATGCGTTTTCGCTTCAGCACCGCGCTTTTGCCGGCGGCGGTGCTTCCCACGCTTGTTCCTGATTCAATATTCCTACAAAAATACGCATTTTCTGCAATTTTCCCCACTGCCGCAGGGTATTTTGAAAGAACGGCTTCATTTTTTAATGGAAGGAATGCCCCGTATATCTGACGGAAGAAGTATTTTCGTAGTCCGAAAACCCAAACAAACAACACTTGATATGGAAAAAATAAAAGCAGCAGTGGTAGGATACGGCAATATCGGCCGTTATGTAGTGGAAGCGTTGGAAGCCGCTCCCGACTTCGAAATAGCCGGCATAGTGCGCCGCAACCCGTCGGCAGCCAAACCTGCCGAAATTGCGCAGTACAAAGTAGTGAAGGACATTGACGAACTGGGAAAAGTGGACGTTGCCATTCTTGCCACCCCGTCGCGCAAAGTCGAAGAAAACGCCAGGCTGTATCTCGCAAAAGGCATATGCACCGTCGACAGCTTCGACATACACGCCCAGATACCCGCACTCCGCGACGCCCTTGGCGAAGTGGCAAGGCAAAACAACACTGTGAGCATCATCTCGGCCGGATGGGACCCGGGAACCGACAGCATCGTGCGCGCCATGCTCCAGGCCATTGCCCCCAAAGGACTTACCTATACAAACTTCGGTCCCGGCATGAGCATGGGGCATACCGTTGCCGTGAAAGCCATTGAAGGCGTGAAGGCTGCACTTTCGATGACCATTCCCATAGGCACCGGACTGCACCGCCGCATGGTATATATCGAACTGGAAGACGGAGCCGACTTCAAGACCGTGGAAAACGCCATAAAGACCGACCCCTACTTCGCAAGCGACGAGACACACGTAACGCAAGTGGCATGCGTCAGCGACGTAATCGACATGGGCCACGGTGTGAACCTTACCCGCAAAGGGGTAAGCGGAAAGACACAGAACCAGCTCTTCGAATTCAACATGCGCATCAACAACCCCGCGCTCACAGGCCAGATTCTGGTATGCACCGCCCGTGCAGCCATGCGCCAGAAACCGGGATGCTACACGCTTATTGAAATACCGGTAATCGACCTTCTTTACGGCGACCGCCGCGAACTTGTGGCCCATCTGGTATAAAGGAATAATTCCAACAAACACACATAGGAGGCAAACACTTTTTACGGATTGTTTGTCTCCTATCTTCGTTTTTATAGACACTCATAGGAAGCGCAAAGAAAAGGTGCTTTAGTTTTAAAATTACAACAAACCTTTTTCCGACGGCATGCGCATACAATTTTTCTTTTGTACGCAGAGAATTTTTACGCTTTGCGCACAAAAAAACAAAGGGCATACACGTTTAGCGTATACCCTTTGGTTTCTGTGATCCGTTTGGGGCTCGAACCCAAGACCCCAACATTAAAAGTGTTGTGCTCTACCAGCTGAGCTAACGGATCGACCTTGTTTTGCCGTTAAGCGAGTGCAAAAGTACAGAGTTATTTTTTACCGGCCAAATTTTCGGGCTACAAATTGTCTTTATTTATTGTTTCACCCTTTCCGTGCCGGTGCCGCCGGCGCATTTCCCCCTCCGGCGGGTCGCCTACGATATATAGCCGGTAGTAGTTGATGATTATCTGCGTTAGCGGAAGCGCCACTATCAGCCCTATGATTCCCAGCAGATAGCCCCATACGGTGAGCGACAGAAGCACCACGGCCGGCCGCAGGCCAAGAATACGTCCCATAATGTGCGGAGTGATTATCGAGTCTTGCAACACCTGCACTACGCAATATACCGCCAACACCCCGAGCATCAGCATCCAGAAGTTACGGCCGGTATCAACGGCGCAGAGCACGGCAAGCAGCGTGGCCGGCACAAAGCCCAGCAGCTGCACATAGGGAACAAAGCTTATCAGTCCTATAAGCACGCCCAGCCCCACAGGCATCGGGAAGCCGATTATCACAAACCCCACGGAAAAAAGCACGCAATTGGCTAGCGCCACAAGCGCCTGTCCGCGGAAATAGCCGCTCATGCCGGCATCTATATCGTCCATGAATCTCTGCGCCATGGCGCGGCTGCCCTTCGGCACGAACCTTATCCACCCGCGCTTTATGCGGTCGAAATCATTGAGAAGAAACACAAGATAAAGCAGGGCCATAAGCGACGACACGGCACTTATCACCACATTGGCCGTCGACAGCAGCACGCTCCACACCTGCGGCAGCGCATCCTTTATACCTGCAAGCATGTCCTTGCCGCTCAGAAGCTTGTCTATTTGTATCTTGTCGGAATTTTCTTGAATCAGCTTCTGCAGCGCTTTCGGAAGGCTGTCGGCAGCCGCACCGCCCGAGAGCCAGGCCACGGCCACGTCCTTGAGGTGCACAAGTTCCCGCCCCATGGCCGGCACATACCACCACAGCAGCAGCGCCACCGCCCCCAGCACCACGGCAAGGGTCACGAAAATGCTCAACAGGCGGAAGTGCAGACGGCACTTGTACTGAAAAAACTCTACCAGCGGAAAAAGCATGTAGGCCAAAGCCCACGCCGCCACAAAAGGCAAAAGCACCGGACTCAGATAGCTTATCAGAAAATAAGCCCCTACCAGCACTGCCACCAGTATCAGACCCCGCACAAAGCGGTCGAAATTGATTTCTTTTCCCAACATATCGCTTGTATATGAATATATAGTGCGCTTCAAAATTAAAACATTTCCGCATAATCGAAAAAAAGATGCGAAAAAAAGGATGCACCATAATTTGATGCATCCTTTCCGGTGTGGGCGTTGACGGATTCGAACCGCCGACCCTCTGCTTGTAAGGCAGATGCTCTGAACCAGCTGAGCTAAACGCCCGTTGCTTTCCGTAAGCGAGTGCAAAGGTACAGCTTTTTGTGATACCTCCAAATTTTTCGGCCACTTTTTTTCATTTTTTCTTGAGATTGGTGCGAATTTCCCCAAAAACAGCCCCCAAAGCGCTTTTCCACCCCAACGCGAACCATAAAACTCCAAGCATTTCCCGTGCCACTCATCCGGCACCGAAGCCAACTCTGACTGTTTCAAAACTCCGCCTTGCAATTACGCCTGCGGGGCAAATGCAAAAAAAGCCATGCACAGACTTTCGAAACTGTTTTGCGATTTTCAAAAATATAATTATCTTTGGCCACGATTTTAAGGTCACACTCAAGAAATGGAGGAAGATTTCCACAAAGCTCTCGACAAAATGCTTGACAGGATGCCTAAAGTCGGGCTTGCCGAAACAGGCAAGGTGAGGCTCATGAACCGCACCGACAAGAAGTATCTCGCCAACAAAAAGCAGCTGCTGAGGTTTCTCGAGCTCACAAAGGACGAGTATTTCGTGCTTGTAGCTTCGGAAAGCCCCGTGTCGGTCTATTCCACCACCTATTGGGACACCGACGACCACCACTTCTACGTATGGCACCACAACGGCATGCGCCCCAGAATAAAAGTCAGGGTAAGGACTTACATGGACACCGACACCACGTTTCTTGAAGTGAAGAACAAGGACAACCACAACAAGACGCGCAAAAGCCGCATGCAGCTGGTGTCGCGCGACGAAGTGAACGCCAGCGAGGACGAAGAGTTCCTCGAAGAGAAGGCCGCCATATCGGCAAGCGACATTCACCCTTGCCTCAACAACAGCTTCCACCGCCTGACGCTCGTAAACAAAGCATTTACCGAGCGCCTGACAATTGACTTCGACGTAAACTTCCAAAACATAGAAACAGGGCAGACCGCTTCAATCGGCGATATTGTAATCATGGAACTGAAACGTTCCGGAAAAAGCGACTCGCCGGCATTCGACGCGCTCATAAAACTGCGCATAAAGCCACAGGGATTCAGCAAATACTGCATAGGCACATATCTCACCAATCCCGAAATCAAGCACAACCGCTTCAAGAAGAAGATGGTGGTGATGAACAGGCTAAACAAATTGTAACATAGAAACAACCCATATAACAATACCAAAATAATACCAACACTGCAATGACAACTCTACTCAGCAGCATATTCGGCATGGAACTCATAAACATAGCAGGTCTCACCGAAATGCTAACCCGCTTCCTGCTCAACTCGGCATTCGTATTCGTAATAATCCACTTCTTCTACTATCCGCGAAGCCATAGGCGCGACTACTACTTCGCATTTTTCATGCTGTCGGTGAGCATCTTCATGATGATTTACCTCATGGACGGCGCAAAGATGAAAGTCGGCGCCGCACTGGGCCTCTTTGCCGTATTCGGTATAATACGCTACCGCACCGAAAGCGTGCCAATCCGCGAGATGACATACCTGTTCTTCGCCGTGGCGCTGTCGGTAATCAACGGCATGGCCACAAAACTCAGCGTTGTGGAACTCATCGTGGCCAACCTACTCTTCGTGCTGGTAGTAACCATTGCCGAAAGCAACCATATAGCGAAAAAAGAAGGATGCAAGTTCATACGCTACGACAATATAAAACTCATCACGCCGCAAAAACGCGAAGAACTTATCGAAGACCTCAAGCAGCGCACCGGACTTGAAATCGTGCGCGTTGAAGTCGGGTCGATAGACTTCATGAACGACACCGCGCTGATAAAAGTCTACTACGTCAGCCCGGCACTCGAGGAAAACGACGTCGACACCCTGCG
>CAZDOH010000001.1:16862-31413 GCA_964507005.1 uncultured Prevotella sp.
AAAACCCAACCATCAAAAACACTACTGCAATGAAGAAAGTGAAAATTCTGATGCTAGTTGCCGTATCGGCACTTGCATGCACTACAGCCAGTGCCGATGATTTCGGAACGTGGACCGACATCGAAGCCTCAAAGAAACTCGGCAATTTCTCCGTATCGGTTGACGGAGGACTGCGCACGCAAAACTGCATGAAGAACATCGACCGCTGGCAAGTGGGATTCGGTGTAGACTACAAGCCGTCGGAATATTTCTCCATTGGCACATCCTACAGTTTCCTGTACAACTACAAATGCACAACAAGCGAGGCAAAATACGAGACATGGCAGGAAAAGGACGACGACGGCAATATCGTGGAAAAGTCGGAATACGAAGGCTACAACGTCAAGAAGCATTACTGGCGCTGCAAAAACCGCTGGAATTTCGACCTTACCGGCAAACTTCCCGTGGGGCGCTTCACATTCTCGCTGCGCGAGCGTTACCAGTTCACACGTGCCAACCGCGTATGCTCCGACGTTGACAAATACCGCATAGGCGAAGATTCCAACGAGCCGCAATACAAGAAAACCGACATCAAGGAACGCCCGGCCAAGAACGACTCAAGGCTCCGCTCGCGCATCATGGCCGAATACAACATCCGCCACTGCCCGCTTAACCCCTACGCATATATAGAATTCACCAACAACATGCGCAGCCAGATGTGCCTGCAGAAGACACGCGTCGGAGTTGGAACGGAAATAAAAGTCAGCAAACAGCACAAATTCAGCGTAGGCTACGTTTACCAGGATTCAAACGACGACGACTTCGAAGGCAAGGAGCACGTCATCGACATATCCTACAAATTCAAATTCTAAGAAACATATAAAAACATACGCATAATGAAAAAGAATCTACTTGCAATTGTCTGCGTATTCGCTTCGATGCTCTCACTATCAGCAGCAGCCGGCACCGACGAATACCGCTACCTCACCCTCACCCTCAACGACAGTTGCGAAGTGAGCTATCTGCTCGAAGGTTTCCGCGTGACCTACGACGCCCAGAACATGTACATCGAAAGCAACGGCGGGAAGTACACCGTGGCAACCGAAAAGCTTGTAAAGATGAACTTCACGGAAACCGAAACTTCCATCGCCGGCACCAAGTTGCGTGCAGCGGTTGAAATAAATGCCGACGGCAGCGTAACCGTAAGTCCGGCGCAGAATGCCGTGGTTAAAGTTTATTCCACCGACGGCACCCTTGTAATGCAGCAAAAGGCCGAGGCAGGCAAAACCACGTCATTCAGCCTCGACGTGCCCAAGGGCATTTATATAATGAACATCAACGGCCAAAGCGTGAAATTCGAGAAGAAATGAGAAAGACAGCATTGTTGGCCGCTCTGGCCATAGGCTTTGCAGCAGCACAGGCGCAGACCGTCTATTTCTGGAAAAACAACGTTGCCCTTGCGGTAGAAGCATCTGCTGCCGGCGACATGGTATATTCGGCAGGCGGCACGCAGCTTATGCTCATCGACTCGCTTATGAACGTGAGCGACATCGACAGCATAACAATAGGCAACGCCATTGCCGAAACATCGGTAGGCATACACTATTCGGGCAGTACAGCCACAGCCGTAATTCCCTTCGCACTTTCGCGCAAGGTAAGCGTAAGCATCGACGGCGCATACGTTTCGGCAACGTCTTCGGCCATCGACGGCGACGAGGTTACATACAAGCTTGCCGGCCAAAGCACCGACGGCGCATTTACCCAAACCGGGCAATACAAATGCACCCTCAGCCTTGAAGGGCTCAGCCTTACTTCAAAGCAAGGAGCCGCCATCGACATTGCCAACGGCAAACGCATAAACGTGATACTTGCCGACGGCACCGAAAACACTCTTGCCGATTTTGCTAACGGCACCCAGAAAGGCTGCTTCCATGTCAAGGGCCATCCTGAATTCAGCGGAGGCGGCACGCTAAACATCACCGGCAATGCAGCACACGGCATCGACACAGGCGAGTATCTTGAAGTCAAGTCGGGAACCATAAACATTCTCTCGGCTGTGAAGGACGGAATACATGCCGGGCAGTACTTCAAGATGAAGAACGGCACCGTAACGGTTAAAGATGTCAAAGGCGACGGCATACAGGCCGCTGTCACCAAAGACGCTGCCGACGAACTCAACGGGCAGATGCTCATAAGCGGCGGCAAAATCGACATCAACATCAAAGCCGACGACAGCAAGGCTCTTCGCAGCGACAGCCTCATGACCATAAGCGGCGGCGACATAAGCATAAACATCAACGGCAACGGCACAAAAGGCATCGCTACCGATGCAACGCTCAACATCGACCAGTCGACAGGCACTACAAAAATCAACATTGTCATCAACGGCGGCGTCTACACCGATCCCGACACGCAGGAGGACAGCAAGACGCGCGGCATAAAGTGCGACGGCGACCTCAATGTGCTTGGCGGTACTCTTGTAATTGAAGCTACAGGCAAGAAAGCCAAGACCATCAACCTTGACGGTATTGCCACAAGGAGCAAAAGCGCGACAATCACCCTCAACGACGATTTCACATTCGACAAAACCGTTGACTGACGGCTAAGAAAACGCAAAAACCATAGAAAAGCCGGATTTTCGCACTGGAAATCCGGCTTTTTCTGTAAACGGGCCTGCATAAACTGCATTTCCGGCTTAAAACACGCCATACATTATATACATATAAAAGGAAATTGCTTACCTTTACAATCCCATAGAGGCGGTACGTATCCGCCCGAGGAAAATACGAAAAGGATACAAGTTTCATATATTAACCATCTTAACAGTACAGATTATGAAAATCAGACATCTCAAGCTTGCAGCAGTTCTTCTTGCAGCCAGCGTAGTAACGTCTTCGTGTGTCGGCAGTTTCGGCCTCTTCAACAAACTTGCACAGTGGAACAAGGGCGCAACCAAATGGAAACTGCTCAATGAAATCATCTTCCTTGTCATCTCTCCCGCCTACGCAGTGTGCAGCGTTGTTGACGTTTTGGTGTTCAATACCATTGAATTCTGGAGCGGCAACAATCCCATGGCCCACAAGGCAGGTTCCACCGAAAGCATTCTGGGCAGCGACGGCAGATACTACGCCCTCACCTATCTCAAGAACGGCTACCGCATCACCAATCCCGACGGCGTTGTAACCGAACTCATCCACAACGACAGCGACGATTCGTGGAGCCAGATAAAGAACGGCGAAACCAAAGAACTCTTCCGCTTCAACGGCGACGGCACCATCAAGGCCAACATCAAGGGCAATGTAATGGACTTCGCGCTCAACGAGCAGGGATTGTACCAGGCACGCGTTGCTGCACAGGACGGTTATTTCTTCGCTGCAAGATAAGCGGCCCGACGCAAAAGCAAGCACTATCGCCTGCCAGGCCCCTTTGAAAGGCGGCTGACAGGCGATTTCCCTTTATGAAAGCGTTATGAAAGCAAGTTCCGTATTAATCGCCTCACTGGTATTGTGCGCGCCAAAAGCCGGTGCGCACGCGGGCGACAGCATTCCCCATTTCGGGGCTTCGCTGTCGTTGGCACCGGTGAAGTGCCTGGCCATAGACGAATGGGAACGGCGCTGGCTGAAAGGCGACAAAGCCTTTTCAATTGCCGCAGAAATGCTCTACAGCCCGCTCCCTGCCGACAGCTGCGCCTATGCAGCCGACTTCGGTTACCCGGAATTTGCACTGGGCGTGCAATACGACTTCGACCGCGGCGTGACGATGCACCGCTCGCCCGACACGGCATGGGGTATGGCCGAAACAGTAGACTACACGTCGCGCATGGGCAACATCCTTACGCTCTACTCCACCTTTTCACGCCCGCTGCTCCACTCTGCGCACTGGGATGCCGGCTACACAATAGGCATGGGAATAGGCTACAGCCGCACCAAATACAATCCGAACTACAATGCCGACAACGAACTTATCGGTTCACGGTGGCTCGTGAATTTCACGGCTTCGCTGTATGCCACATGGTACTTTTCCAAGCGTTTCGGACTGCGCGCCGGAGCCCGGTTCTTCCACCACAGCAACGGCGCGCTCAACCGCCCCAACAAAGGCGCAAATATGCTTGGGCCGTTCGTCGGCATAGTCTGCGCGCCGTGGCACGACTGCGTGGAGCGCGCCCGAAGGATGCCCAAAGCAGGCACCCCGGAAACCAAAACGCTATACATGAACTTCACGGCCGGCATCGGGGCAAAGGCGCTCAACGAAGACTGGATGAAAACCCAATACCGCACACCGCCGGGCGAGCCGCGCTACCGCACCGGGCGCTTCAGACTCTACCCGGCATGGTCGCTGCAAACCGATGTCATGTACCGCTATGCACGGCGATGGGCATCGGGCATAGGCTTCGACATGTTCTGCGGCACCTGCGCCGCACACGTTGCAAAAATCGACGAGGAAAGGGGCATCGACCTTAAACACGACAACTTTTCGTGCGGCATTGCGCTGAAGCACGAAGTGTTCTACCGCCGCATTTCGGCTGCCATGGAAATCGGAACATATCTCTACCGCCACATGGGCGACGACGACAACTCCGTGCGCGAGGGCTTTCCCTTCTACGAGCGCATAGGAATAAAATACCGGTTCCCGTCTTTGGCCGGCATGCAAATAGGGCTCAACGTAAAGGCCCACAAACTCAAGGCCGACTTCACCGAACTTACCGTAGGAATACCGATAGTGCTGAAGACATTCCAATGAAGCGCTGCCTCCCGCCAAGCCATCAATAATGGCCGGCGTTTCTTTGGCACCGTTTTATATCATAAATGACGTGCACTATTTCTCTGCGGAAGCCTCTCCGGTTTGCCATATACTTTTTGCGCTGTAAACCTGCAGGCGCTCAACTTTCATTTCATTACCCCAAAACAGATAGCCATTGCCTCCCGCAGGCTTATTTTCAATAGGAAGAGAATAGGAATAAGCGCCTCCGTCAACAAAAACTTCGGCCATTCCCCGGTCAACGTAAACATCCACGTTGAGTTTCATGCTGCCCGGCTCTGCAGGGGAATAGAACTGCCCGTTTATGCGGTTCCAGTTCATGTTGTAATCAACCAGCCGTTGCCCGTGGAAAGCAAGACCGGCATCAGTGGCGTATGTAAGTTCCAAAGTTGCCTTTATGCGAAGGATATCAGAATTAAAACGCTCCAAAATACGGTTTGCCTCCTCGACAGTGAGCGAAGATTCGTCTGCTTTACATGTAAAAACCTGCTCCATTTCCTTCACCGGACGGCTTTTCAATTGCCATTGTCCCAACGCGCTGCGTGAAAGCACCTGTTCCTGGGGCATGAGCATAGCTCCGTTGAACGGCATACCGTCGAAGTTTATGGTAGCCCATGTCATTTTTATTATGCGTCCGTCAGTGGCAGGAATATTTGAAAAAGTCTGTGCCGCATATCCCGAGCCGCTTACATTCTGCAGTTTCGGTGTCAGAGGCCGGAAAGTCTTGCCGTCGAAATCGCCTACCATATAAGTGCCCGATGCGCCCCACATCACCCACTTGCGCTCGCCGGGATTGCCTTCAACTGCAATTTCAAACAGTTCCGGGCACTCCCAAAAGCCGGTAATATGACTGGAATAAGTCCAGTCTTTCAAATTGCCGGAAGTATAGATGGAATTTCCGTTCCGTTCATTGAGCACCATAACCCAATGTTTGCCGGGAGCATACCACAGCAGCTTAGGGTCACGGGTATCGTGGCTCTGCCATTTCTGACGGGAGTCTACAACCGGATTTGCCGAATATTTTGTGAGCGTAAGCCCCCCGTCGGTGCTATATGCTATACACTGTCGCTCTGCTTCCGGCGAATCGGCTGTGTAGGCAAACACAAGCGGAGCGTTGCCTTTTTCGCCAAACCCGCTGGTATTGTCCTTGTCATAGACTGCCGAGCCGGAAAACATAGTTCCCAGACTGTCGGGATGCAGTGCATCGGGCAATTCCTTCCAATGCACAAGGTCGGCGCTTACGGCGTGCCCCCAATGCATATTCCCCCAATTGCGTTCAAACGGGTTGTGCTGGTAAAACAAGTGCCAGGTTCCGTCCAGGTAAACCAGTCCGTTGGGGTCGTTTATCCATCCGCGGCGTGTAGTGAAATGAAACTGCGGGCGCAAACGCTCCTTATACATTTCTGAGGTTCCGAATATTGTGTCGGACAGCACTATTTTTTCAAGCGCGGCTTCGGAGCCGTCATAGTTTATTGTTGCAGTCTTGCCGCGCCATGCGTTCATGTCGGCAAACACCCAATAGTCTGCGCCCGCTTCCGCAAGCCTTATTTGAGAACTGCACCTGTGGCTTCCCGCGGCAATAGTCATGACGTGGCGGTCGGTGGAGTGTGACACCGGGAAATTAAGATACCTTTTGGTTATTTTTATTTTTCTCTCAGCACCATCTGCCGGCATTGCCAATGCCGCAGCAAGAACACACGCAATAACTCCGAATTTAACGATACGCATAAGTTACAATAGTTTTCAATCTTTCTGGAACAGTAATGCAAATATAAGAATTTGCAGGAAAACGGGGATTTTTCAAAAAGCAAAGCACATAATTCTCACGCATTGCCTTGGCGCAATTCTTTTGTGCGTACACAATTTTTCTTTTGTGCGCAGAGAATTTTTCTTCTTTGCGCTCACAATTTTTGCGCTATACGCATACAATTTTTGCGCTGTGCCTTTCCGCGTTTCAACGGGCGCCCGCTGTAATGCGGAAAGCGCATCAATGGTTTAAAAATTGCCTTTCAGCCGCGCGCTCTGCATTATAATTCCTACCTTTGCACGCCGTGAATCATAGTGACAAGTTTCAAACCACTATAAACAAAAGAATGTGAAAACGAAAAACCGCGACAGCATTGATTTCGGTAAGATGAGCATTCCACGACTGTTCGTCAAGTTGTTTGTGCCCACGCTTTTCGGGTTGATATTCATGGCCCTGCTCAACATCGTCGACGGTGTGATAGTTGGCCATGGCGTGGGGAGCGACGCCCTGGCGGCGGTAAACATCGCCGCTCCCATTTTCCTCATTTCGTCAGCCGTGTCGCTGATGTTTGCCACCGGCGTGTCGATAGTGTGCTCGGTGCACCTTTCGCACGGCAACGCCAAGGCCGCCAACATAAACGTAACGCAGGCCCTTACCGTACCTATGGTGCCGCTCGTGGTGCTTGCGGCCGTAATGCTTTTCCGGGCCCGCGAAATCTGCTTCTTCTTCGGAGGCTCGGAGATACTGTGCCCCTACGTCGAAGACTACATACACTGGCTTATAATGTACCCCATATTCCAGCTCGTAATGGTTACCGGCTCGTTCGTAATACGCATCGACGGTTCGCCGCGCTATGCCATGTTCGTGAATGTGGTTCCCGCCGTGCTCAACGGCATACTCGACTGGATTTTCGTATTCCCCATGCACATGGGCATTATGGGCGCGGCACTGGCCACAAGCATTGCCGTGGGAATAGGTGCCGCAATGGTGGTTTTCTATTTGGCGGCGCTTTCGTCGAAACTGCATCTTTACCGCCCGAAATTCACGGCCACCAGCCTTTGGCTCACGATGCGCAACATAGGATACATGGCAAAGCTCGGGTTCCCGACTTTCATAGGCGAGGGGGCTATATCGTGCATGATGATAACGGGCAACTTCATGTTCATGCGCTTTCTGAAGGAAGACGGCGTGGCAGCCTTCAGCGTTTGCTGCTACCTTTTCCCGCTGGTATTCATGTTCGGCAACGCCATAGCGCAAAGCCAACTTCCGATTGTGAGCTACAACTACGGATTGAACGACGGAAAGCGCATACGCACTACGTTCCGCTTCGCCACGGTACTGACTGCGGTATGCGGCGGAATGATGACGCTGCTGGGCATAGCGGCATGCCGACCGCTGATATCGCTGTTCCTCATGCCCGGAACAAATGCCTTCGCCATTGCAGCCGACGGTTTCCCGTATTTTTCGCTGAGCTTCATTTTCTTCTCGCTCAACGTCGTGGTAATAGGCTTTTGGCAAAGCATGGAACGCGCAAAGGAATCTATAACTTTCATGCTTCTGCGCGGGCTGATACTGCTTGTTCCGGTTTTCATTGCGCTTCCGATGCTTACGGGTGTGCATGGCCTGTGGCTTGCAGTGCCCGTTTCCGAAGCCATGACCTTTGCCGTAATAACGGCAGTAACCGTCAGGCAGCGCCGCAAGATATGCCTGGCATAAAAACCGCCTGACATGGAACGAGAAAACGCCACAACAATTTCCCCGCTTGATTTCGACGCCCAGGCCCTCATAATAGCCAATGGTGAAATGCCGGCGCCCGATATGCTTGCCTATTGGGCAGCGCGCACAGGCTATACCGTGTGCTGCGACGGGGCTGCCGACAAGGCCGCAGCGCACGGCATTGTTCCCGATGCTGTAGTGGGCGACGGCGATTCCCTTTCCCCGGAATCCAGGGAGGCATTTGCCCCGAAACTCCACCTTGAAAGCGAGCAGGAAACAAACGACCTCACAAAGGCCGTGCGGTTTCTGAAAGCCCGGGGATGCACCCGCGTGGTGATTCTCGGGGCCACAGGGCGGCGCGAAGACCACACACTGGGAAACATAAGCCTTCTGCTGCATTACCTTCGCCACGGCGTAACGGCGCTGATGCCCACAAGCCACGGCGTGTTCATACCCTGCGAGGGCAATGTCGGGATAGAAACGGAGGAAGGCCAGGAAGTTTCGCTGTTCAACTGCAATGCCACCGGACTGAAGGCCGAAGGGCTGGAATACAAATGCTATGATTTCGACATGCTTTGGCAAGGCACCCTAAACCGCGCAACCTCCGGCCGAATCAAGATTCAGGCCGAAGGCTGCTATATTGTATTCCTGGCAAACCCGGGGGAATAATTCTCCGCTGCGGCTCAGGCCCCGGTTTGCGCGGTGAGTTCGCAGATTTTTACGATGGTTTTCATTGCCTTTTCCATTGACTGCACGGGCACGAACTCGTACGGGCCGTGGAAATTGATGCCTCCCGCAAAGATATTCGGGCACGGCAGGCCGCGGAACGAGAGCTGCGCCCCGTCGGTTCCGCCGCGTATGGCGCGCACCTTGGGCGTTATGCCTACTTCCTGCATTGCCTTCTTCACAATATCTATTATGTGGATTACCGGCTCGATTTTCTCAATCATATTGTAATACGAGTCGCTTATTTCAACGCTGGCAGTTCCGCTACCGTACTTTGCATTGAGCCGGGCAACGACCTGGGCAAAGAATTTCTTGCGGCTTTCGAACTTCGCACGGTCGTGGTCGCGGATAATGTAGTTTACCGTTGCGCTTTCAACGTTTCCCTCCATACCGGTAAGGTGGTAGAAGCCTTCGTAGTCCTGCGTGGTTTCGGGCGTTTCGCTGTCGGGAATCATACCAACGAGCTCGGCTGCTATGCGTGCCGCATTCTTCATCTTGCCTTTTGCATAACCGGGATGCACGCTTACGCCTGTGATTTTCACGCGGGCCGATGCCGCGTTGAAGTTTTCGTATTCTATTTCGCCCACTTCTCCGCCGTCCATTGTGTAGGCCCATTCACACCCGAAGCGTTCCACATCGAAGAGATGTGCGCCCATTCCTATTTCCTCGTCGGGATTGAAGGCGATGCGCACAGTGCCGTGCTCCACTTCGGGATGCTGCTTGAGCCACACCATTGCCTGCACGATTTCGGCAATTCCTGCCTTGTCGTCGGCACCGAGCAGCGTGGTGCCGTCGGTTACTATAAGGTCTTCGCCCTTGTGCTGCAGCAGTTCGGGAAACACGGCGGGAGAAAGCGTGCGTCCGCTTTTTTCCGACAGCAGAATGTCACCGCCGTCGTAGCCGGCTACTATGCGGGGCTTTATGTTTGCTCCGCTGCAGTCGGGACTGGTATCGTAGTGCGAAATGAATCCTATCACAGGCACCGGCCGTGAAGTGTTGGCCGGAAGCGTTGCGTATATGTATCCGTGGCTGTCGAGACAAACGTCGTCGAAGCCGAGGCCGTTGAGCTGCTGCCTCAGGTGTTCGGCAAACACCATTTGCTTGGGAGTGCTCGGCGTAGTGTCGGAAGTTTCGCTCGATTGGGTATCGAAACTTACGTAGTCCAAAAACCTTTCTGTCAGTTCCATATCTTGCAGTTTTTAATATGTTCCATAATTGCTGGAAAGCCGCGGGGCTACTTCACGGCACCGATGATTTCGTCCACCGAGCGGCACCCGTGGCTGTCGAGCCAGCGGTTTATTCCTTCGGCCATTGTGCCTGCAATTGCAGGGTTCAGGAAGTTGGCCGTGCCTATTTCTATTGCCCTTGCCCCGGCCATAAGGAATTCTACGGCATCTTCGGGCGTCGTGATTCCGCCCAGGCCTATTACCGGTATTTTCACAGCCTTTGCCACCTGCCATACCATGCGCACGGCCACGGGCTTCACTGCCGGTCCCGAAAGGCCTCCCGTGCCTATGCTGAGCCGCGGGCGGCGGCGCTCGATGTCGATGGCCATTCCCATAAGTGTGTTTATGAGCGAAACGGCATCGGCTCCCGCATCCTCTACGGCGCGGGCTATTTCGGCGATGTCGGTGACATTGGGCGAAAGCTTCACGATTATAGGTTTGGAATACGCTTCCCTCACTGCCGCCACAACGCTGCGTGCTCCGGAGGGCGTCACGCCGAATGCCATGCCGCCGTTTTTCACGTTGGGGCACGATATGTTGAGCTCGATGCACGGTATGTTTTCAAGCGGCAAAAGGCGTGCGGCACACTGGGCATAGTCTTCGGGCGTGGAGCCTGCAACGTTTACAATGACGCGCGTGTCGAGGTTTGCGATTTCGGGGTAGATGCTTTCCACGAAATGCTCCACGCCCTTGTTCTGAAGCCCCACGCAGTTGAGCATTCCCGACGGCGTTTCGGCCATGCGGGGATAAGGATTGCCTTCGCGCGGTTTGAGCGTGGTGCCTTTCACAATTATTCCGCCGACATCCGGGAAATTCACAAAATCGGCAAATTCGGGGCCGTAGCCGAATGTTCCCGAAGCGGTAAGCACGGGATTGCGGAATTCGATTCCCGCTATGTTGGTTGTCAGTCGAGCCATGTCAGTTGGTTTATGTTGAATACCGGTCCTTCCTTGCACACGCACACGTTATGGCCGCCGGCAGTCTGTTCCACGCAGCAAAGGCATGCCCCCAAGCCGCAGGCCATAAGGTTTTCGAGCGAAGCCTCGCACGGCGTGCCGCTCTGTCGGGCGTATTGCGCCACGGCCTTCATCATGGGTTTGGGGCCGCACGTGGATATGAAGTCGAACTTCTCGCGCTGCAGCAAACTGTGCTGCGTAACGTATCCCGGCTCTCCGGCCGAGGCATCTTCGGTTGTCATGAACACGCGCCCGTATTTTGCGAACTCGTCGAGCTGGAGAATGTCTTTCGCCGAGCGCCCGCCAAGAAGGAAAGTCGGTTCGGCGCCGTTTTCGCGCAATGTCTTGCCGAGGTAAAGCAGCGGTGCCGTTCCCACGCCGCCCCCTATAAGCAGATGGCGGGCTGCGGTCCGGCCCGTGTTGAAGCCGTTGCCGAGCGGAAGCACGATGTTTGCAGTGTCGCCCTCGGCGAGCGAGCAGATATAGTTCGTGCCGGGCCCCACATTGTGCACCAGGAGCCAAAGTTCGTTGCGTGTGCGGTCGACGAAGTTTATCGATATCGGGCGCCGCAGCAGCGGCAGTCCACCAGGGGCGCATGCGCGTATCTGCACGAATTGCCCGGGGAGCATTTCGGGGAGCGCGGCATTGCAGTCGGTGAGTTTCAGCAGCGAATAGCCCTTGGCAGGCTGTTCGTTAGCCACAACTTTCAAGTCGAGGATGTATTTGGCCATGAGGTTGTCAATTTCCTGTCAATTTCTCGAGGCGAAATACTTTGCCTGTTCGGCAATGAGCTTTTCGTCGTCGAAATAGTCTATCTTCATTGCGCGCCGCACTTCGGAGAGAGTCTGCGCTGCCACTTCGCGCGCTTCCTCGCTGCCTTTCTTCAGAGCGTCGTACACTGCGGGTATGTCCTTTTCGTATTCGCGGCGGCGTGCGCGCATCGGCTCCAGCGTCTCTTCCATCACGGCCTGCAGCAGTTTCTTCACCTTCACGTCGCCCAAGCCACCGCGCATATAGTGCGCCTTGAGTTCATCGAGGCTGGCGTATTCGGGCAAATAGCGCCCGAAGTGCTCGGGCTTGCAGAAAGCGTCGAGATAGGTGAACACGGTATTGCCCTCCACCTTTCCGGGATCGGAAACGCGCAGATGGTCGGGGTCGGTGTACATGGAGCGTATTTTCTTGCTCACTTCGTCGGCAGAATCGGAGAGATAGATGCAGTTGCCGAGCGACTTGCTCATCTTTGCCTTTCCGTCGGTACCGGGCAGACGCATGCTGGCCTCGTTTTCGGGCAGCAGAATCTGCGGCTCGACGAGAGTCTCGCCATATATATTGTTGAAGCGCCTGACGATTTCCACGGCCTGCTCTATCATGGGCTTCTGGTCTTCGCCGGCAGGCACTGTGGTAGCCTTGAAGGCAGTGATGTCGGCCGCCTGACTCACGGGATAACAGAAGAAGCCCACGGGAATGGAGCTCTCGAAGTTGCGCATCTTGATTTCGGTCTTCACCGTAGGGTTGCGCTGCAGACGCGCCACGCTGACGAGGTTCATGTAGTAGTCGGTAAGCTCATAGAGCTCCGGAATCTGCGACTGGATGAAGAGCGTGGACTTTGCCGGGTCGAGCCCGGCCGAAAGCCAGTCAAGTGCCACCTCCACAATGTTCTGGCGAATCTTTTCGGGATTCTCCATATTGTCGGTAAGCGCCTGCGAGTCGGCTATGAAAATGAAAATCTTTTTGAATTCGCCGGAATTCTGCAGCTCCACGCGGCGGCGCAGCGAGCCCACAAAATGCCCTATGTGCAGGCGCCCGGTGGGGCGGTCACCCGTAAGAATTATCTTGTCGTTGTTCATTGGTCTATATATTAGTCTGTGCAAAAATACGCAAATAGCTGCAATCGCGGGGCACGCCACCCCCGAAGAAAGCGTTTTTGGAAGCCGCGGGGCGTTTTTTCGCAACTTAAATGCGCGTAACTGAAAGGAAAGCACTAATTTTGCAGGCAATTCGGTGTCCGCACACGGGTTCGCCCGCGCGGCATCGCGGCAAAGCCGCACAAATCAATATGTAACAACAAATACAAGCAAAACTATAATGGACATCAAATTCGAAAATATCGATAAGGTCAGCGCCAAGCTCACCGTTAAGGTTACGCCCGAAGACTATCAGGAAGCCCTCGACAAGTCGCTCAAGGATTTCCGCCGCAAGGCACAGCTGAAAGGCTTCCGCCCCGGATGCGTCCCCATGACCATCGTCAAGAAACTTTACGGCCCCGAGGCCAAGGCCGAAGAAGTGTCGAAGAGCGTGAACACCGCCATCACCAACTATTTCAAGGAAAACTCCATTGCCGTGCTCGGCCATGTACTTCCCGCCAGCGAGCAGAAGGAGCAGGACTACCGCGACGGCGACACCTTCGAATACGTAATGGACGTGGCGCTCGAACCCGAGATAAAGATTGAGCTCGGCAAGGACGACACCATCGCCTACTACGACATCGCTGCCGACGAGAAATTCATCAACGAAAAAATCGGCGAAATGCTCGTCCAGCACGGCAATTTCGAACAGGTAGACGCATACCAGGCAGGCGACTACATGAAGGGCACTCTCCTGGAGGTAGCCCCGGCGGAAGGCAACGAGCCGCTCAAAGTGGAAGACGTGCTGCTCTCGCCCAACTACTTCAAGGACGAAGCACAGAAGAAACTCTTCGACGGTGCCAAGAAAGACGACATCGTGACCATCAACCCCACGGCCGTATACCAGAACGAAACCCAAACAGCCTCGATGCTCAAGATAAAGAAAGAGGAACTCAGCGCACACTCCGGCGACTTCACCTACACCATCACCGAAATCAACCACCGCAAGCCCGCCGAGCTGAACCAGCAGTTCTTCGACGAAGTGTTGGGCAAAGACGCCGTGAAAGACGAAAAGGAATTCCGCCAAAAACTTACCGAAGAGTTCAACAAGGCACAGGCAGCAAACTCCGACTTCAAATTCTTCGACGACCTTAGGGTATATGCCCTGAAGAAAGCCGGCGAAATGGAATTCTCCGAATCCCTGCTCAAACGCCTCATGAAGGAGAACAATCCCGACAAAGACGACAAGTACATCGACGACAATTATGCCGGCGCCGTAGAGCAGTTGAAGTGGCAGTTGGTGCGCGACCGTCTAGCTCTCGCCGCCGAAATCAAGATTGAAGACAAAGACATCCGCGAAATGGCACAGACGCGCACACGCCGCCAGTTTGCAGCCTACGGCATGCAGCTGCCCGACGAACTCGTGGAGCAGTACGCCGACAAGTCGCTCAAGGAAGACGGACATGTAGAGGAACTCTTCTACGAAGTGCTGGGCGGAAAGCTGACCGAAGCATACAAGCAGCGCGTAACCCTCGACCACAAGAGCGTAACACCTCAGGAGTTCGAGAATATAGTGAAGCAGCAGAACGCCGAATAACC
>CAZDOH010000001.1:31513-52976 GCA_964507005.1 uncultured Prevotella sp.
TCATTTTGTACATTATGAAACGTATTTTGTACAACGCCCGGCAAAACTCTCTGCCGGGCGCCTGCTTTTATGCGAAATTTGCGGCATAAAATTTTACGCTCGCATGCGCACCCCACGTCATCCCGTCATCCGGCATTTCAAGCACCTGGCAATTGCTGCGGCAACACTTGCTGTTGCGACAATCTGCTGCGACGTTTTTTCGGGAAACGCCTGCCGCCCCCAAATCCATAAAGAGACCAACAGCGTATACTACTGGAAGACTGTATTGGACTTCAATTCCGATGACTACAAATTTCTCCGCCAACACAAAATAGGGCGGATATACCTGAGGATGTTCGATGTTGACGTCGATATCACAGACAAAGCCGGCCATACCCATACCGTGCCCGTTGCCACAATGACGATGACAGACCGCGCTTACGCCAAACTGCATGAGGCTCTGCCGGATATGGAATTCGTACCCGTCGTGTACATCACCTGCAGCGCCATCAAAGATGCTGCCGCTTACGGAACGGGCGGCCTGGCGCGGAACATCGTTTCACGCGTGAGGAACATGTGCTCCTACAACGCCCTTTCCAGTATTGAGGCTTTGCAACTCGACTGCGACTGGACAAAGACAACCGAACAGGCTTTCTTCGACTTGTGCGACAGCGTAAGACAGCAGCTGAAGGAAGAAGAACCCGGCCTTTTACTCAGTTCAACCATCCGCCTGCATCAGCTGCGGGGACACATTCCCCCTGTTGACTATGGCGTGCTCATGGTTTACAATACCGGCAATTTCAACGACGCGGATGCTGACAATTCCATTCTGAGCGTGAAGGACGTCAAACCTTATCTCAAATATCTGGACAAATATCCGCTGCACCTCGATGTGGCATATCCCACCTATTCGTGGCAGCTTCTGTTCCGCAACCGGCGGTTTGCAGGACTTCTGAATGGAGTGAATGTAGCCGACACGGCGAAATTCAGCAGTCTGTCTTCGAACAGGCACGTGGCAAAAACCGATATTCCATACCGGGAAACTTCTATCCGTAAAGGCGACATGATACGCACCGAGCAGTCGGACTACACAACCATTGTACGAGTAAAAAAGCTGATTGAACGCCGTCTTGACGGAAGACCGCACAGCAATGTCCTCTATCATTTCGACTCAAGAAACCTGTCAAAATTTTCTAGCAATGAAATCGAAAATCTTTTCTCTACCGCTTCGGGCAAGTAGCCTGTTGTTTCTGCTGGCGGCATTTCTTCCGGCAAAGGCTTGCGGTCCGTATATTCCAAGAATTCCCTCCCCGAATTTCTTCACCTCAAAAGACGCGGGGAAAACAAGAAAAGCGGTGGAGAGGGAACTGAACCTGCGTCGGTGGCAGCGGCTCACGGCTGAAAACATTCCCCTGGCCGACATAGAGCAGGCGGTGTATAAAGACAGTTACAAGAAGATATATGGAATACACAACAATCCGGGTGTACACACTGACAACAAGTTCTACGCATTCCTGCTGAATACCGAAGATTGGGAAGTTTTCCGGTTCCTGTTGTTGGCGAAAGGGCTGGAGGAACTGCGTGCAGAGCATGCCTCGCCCTGGTATTATCCAAAGACGAGAGAGGAAAATGCGAGTTACGAAAACCGGCCGGTCTATACATGGGAATACGATTTCCCGGACGAGATTGCTAACAATCCAAAGAAGCACGACGACATCCGGTATTTCATCGCCCGCATCAAAGAGTATCACGGGACGCGCTTACGCGACCGCTACGGGCTTCAGATGGTCAGGGCCTTGTTTACGTTACGGCAATATGACAAGTGCGTGGAGTATTTTGATTCGGCATTCGCCGAAATCCCCGATTCCAATCTTTTCAAGAGAATGGCGCTGGACTATGTAGCCGGATGCTGGATGCGTCTTGGCAGGACGGAAAAGGCAAACGGATATTTTGCAAAGACAGGCAGTTTTTTGTCGCTGCGTGCTGACAACCCTGTGGGTTATATGGCCGAAAAGAATCCCGATGCTCTAGAGTTGCTGGAGCATCTTCAGCATTGCGCTTCCGACTCCGCCACGATGTGCCGCCTCAAGCCTGTATGCGAAAAGGTTCTCCGCGAAGGGAAAGCGAGGAAGCGGGGCGACTGGGAGTTCGCCCTGGCTTATATTGCCGGGCAATACCACAATGATTACCCGGCAGCCGGCAAGCATATAAGCAAGGCATTGCAATCGTCTTTCTCTTCAAACAATTTGCGCGACCACGCCAGAGCATACCGGGCGAAATGCGACGCGGCAAACGGGATATCGTCGCGGCTGCTCTCCGACCTGAAATGGTTTGAAAGGAAAACGGACCCCGCGGAGGCAGATGCTGGCGAATGGAACAGGATGCTGCAAAACATCGTATATGTACATTGGGTTCCCCGGCTTTGGAAGGAGAAAGACTATGCTACGGCGATACTTCTGTGCGGTTATGCCGACAACATGTTTCTTTCCAAAAATTTGTTTTCAGCTTCCGAAAGGCGCAACGATTACGGCAGTCTGTCATTCCAGCTGATGGGCTCGTTGCAGTTCGCGCAATTTACCGCCACGTACAGGAAAATAAAATCCGGCAATCCGCTTTACAGTCATCTCAAAAAGTATGCGCGGACCGACAGGGACTATATGTACGAGCTTGCCGGCACTCTCGCGCTCCGTGAGGAAAACTACAGGGCGGCCATTGCGTATTTTTCCCGGGTTTCGGGGGGATATCAAAAAACTCTGAATGTTTACAGTTATTTGCGCCGCAATCCGTTTTTGGCATATCCAAACCGATATATAGAAAACAATGACCGAGACCCGCAATGGGAATACAGATGGCTGGACGCGGACCGCGAGGAAAACCAGCTGAAGCCTACATGTCAGGTCAAACTGATGTTCGCTTCGAAAATGTACCGTTACCAAAAGGCAATGAGAGAGGGGAAAACCGGAGACGAACGCGGGTTGGCACGGCTCAAGTATGCTATAGGACGCAGAAATTCCTTTGAAGAATGTTGGGCACTGACGCAGTACTGGAAGGGATGCGCGATTTCATTGTTCTATCCGGACACTTGGGACGATTCCCTGGGCGATGTCTACGGTTTCCTTTACGACTATGAGCAAAAAACGGGGCATAAGAAAACCGAGATGCTGTATTACAGTGAATGCAGTAAAGCGATGGCAATGCTCCATTCGGACGAAGCTAAAGCCGAGGCGGAATACATGTTTTGCCATAGGCGGAAAATCATAAGGGCGTATCCCAACACTTCCACGGCCCGAAAAATCAAAACCTCGTGCGACAGTTGGAAAATGTGGCTGTAGCCGGAACAAAGGCTAAGGGAAACTGAAAAGCCCGAAAAAGGTGCCTTGCCTTTTAAAAACCAAAGCACCTTTTTCAAATTATAATAGACATTTTCCGGACGGAATGCGCATACAATTCTTCCGCTATGCGCATAGCGTAAATCCGTTTCGCCATTTTTCCTTTCCGCGCTTCGAAGAAAAAAGAAGCGGGATGCGCCTTGCCCAGGTGCATCCCGCCTCGATATATGGAGAATATAGTTTCTCTTTTTTGGGGAAAGCCTATTACATCATTCCTCCACCCATGCCCGGATTTGCTACGGGGGCCGGGGTTTCTTCCTTCTTGTCGCAGATTACGCACTCGGTGGTAAGGAACATGCCGGCTACGGAAGCTGCATTCTCGAGGGCCACGCGGGTTACCTTGGCTGGGTCAACAACGCCCTGCTCGCGCAAGTCGCCGAAGGTTTCAGTCTTGGCATTGAAGCCGAAGTTGCCTTCGCCCTCGCGCACCTTGTTTACAACTACAGCACCCTCAATACCTGCATTCGAGCAAATCTGGCGCAGAGGCTCCTCAATGGCGCGACGCACGATAGCAATACCAGTTGTTTCGTCGGCATTGTCGCCGGTCATGTTGTCAAGGGCTTTCTGTGCGCGGATGTAAGCCACACCGCCGCCAGTCACGATACCTTCCTCGATGGCTGCACGCGTAGCGCAAAGTGCATCGTCGCAACGGTCCTTCTTTTCCTTCTGCTCGGTTTCGGAAGCGGCTCCAACCTCGAGCACGCATACGCCGCCCGACAGCTTTGCAAGGCGCTCCTGCAGTTTTTCCTTGTCGTAGGTGGATGTGCAGTTTTCAATCTGCATCTTTATCTGCTCAACGCGGTCCTGAATGTTATTCTTGTCGCCGGCACCGTTGACAATTGTGGTGTTGTCTTTGGTAACGGTAACCTTCTCGGCCGAACCAAGCATTTCGATGGTAGCCTGGTCGAGTTTCAAGCCCTTGTCTTCGCTTATCACCACGCCGCCGGTGAGCACGGCAATGTCCTCGAGCATAGCCTTGCGGCGGTCGCCGAAGCCGGGAGCCTTGATGGCACATATCTTGAGCTGTGCGCGCAGGCGGTTCACCACGAGGGTTGTGAGGGCTTCGGAATCAACATCCTCGGCAATAACGAGCAGAGGACGTCCGCTCTGAACAGCGCTGTTGAGTATGGGGAGGAAGTCCTTCAGGTTGGAAATCTTCTTGTCGTAGATGAGTATGTAAGGTTTCTCCATCACGCACTCCATCTTCTCGGCTTCGGTAATGAAGTAGGGAGAAAGATAGCCACGGTCGAACTGCATGCCTTCTACGGTCTTGAGCACGGTGTCGCGGCCTTTGGCGTCCTCAATGGTGATTACACCGTTGACGCTCACTGCGCGCATGCCGTCGGCAATGAGTTTGCCTATTTCAGGGTCGTTGTTGCCCGAGATGGTTGCCACCTGTTCGATCTTCTCGTAGCTGGTTTCGATTTTCTCCGACTGGCTCTTGATTTCCTCAACTACCTTTGCCACGGCCTTGTCGATGCCGCGCTTGATGTCGAGGGGGTTGGCTCCTGCAGCCACGTTCTTCATGCCTTCGGTGAGAATGGCCTGCGTGAGCACCGTAGCGGTTGTTGTGCCGTCGCCTGCATCATCGCCGGTTTTGCTGGCTACGCTCTTCACGAGCTGTGCGCCTGCGTTCATGAACGAGTCGTCGAGCTCGATTTCCTTAGCCACGGTAACACCGTCCTTGGTGATGCGCGGAGCGCCGAATTTCTTGTCGATAACCACATTGCGTCCCTTGGGGCCGAGGGTTACCTTCACTGCGTTTGCCAATGCGTCTGCGCCTTCCTTAAGAAGTTCGCGGGCTTCTACGTTGTATTTTACGTCTTTTGCTGCCATGATTTTCTGTTTTTAGATTTTCTGACTTTTTTCTGTGATTATCCCAAAATTGCGAGTACGTCGCTTTGGCGCATGATGAGGTATTTCTCGTCACCGACTTCGATTTCCGTGCCCGAATATTTGCCGAAAAGCACGGTGTCGCCGGCCTTCAGCACCATTTTCTCGTCTTTTGTGCCGTCGCCTACTGCGATTACTTCGCCCTTCAATGGTTTTTCCTTGGCTGTATCGGGGATGATGATGCCAGCCACTGTCTTTTCTTCTGCCTTTGCAGGAGCAATCAGAACTCTGTCTGCCAATGGTTTAATGTTCATGTCTTTTTATTTTTGAATGTTGATATTGTTCATTTGGTGCGCGGCGGCCTATTGTTTGGGCGGCCCCGCACTTTACGTAAAGCCAAAAGCGTGCCAAACCGGGCGAAGCCATAGCGAAAGGCGCTTGCCGGTGACACGTCCGTATGTCAAAACAAGACATTAAGTTTAGTAGCGTGACATTTTGTCAGCAAAGCCGACAAGGGGCTTTGCGTACTAAAAGTCCCAGGAATCCTTTTCCGCCCGCTGGGCAAAGGGCCAGTTCACGAGATAAAGTCTTTGTGTGGTACGCGTAAAGGCCGTATAAAGCCAGCGCAGGTAATTGGTCGAGAGCATGTCGGGCGGCGTATACCCTTGGTCGAGAAACACGCGGCTCCATTGCCCGCCCTGCGCCTTGTGGCACGTCACGGCGTAGGCGTATTTCACCTGCATGGCATTGTAGTGGGGGTCAACGCGCAGGTTTTTCATTCTTGTGCGCCGCGAACGTATATTCGCGTATTTCCCAAGCACTGCCCGATACAGTGCTTCCGATTCACCGCGCGTCAGCGAGGGGGACTCGCTGGTGAGGGTGTCGGTCAGCAGCCGCGCATCGAGCAGCATGTCGTTGTAGTCGGGGAAGCGGAGCGTAGCATCGACAAAATGAAAGCCCCCGTATTCGTGGAAATTCGAAAGATGCTCCACTTCCGCAATGTCGCCGTTGGCGATGAAATCCACTTCAGCGGCTTCGGGAGCACCAAGGGCCGCCTGTTCTGTCCAGTGATAATTGTTTTTGGCCACCATTATGCGGTCGCCTACCGTGATTTCTCCCTCGCGCTCATATATACGGGCTCGGATTCCGAGATTGTATTCTATTGCGCGCTTGTTGGAGCGCGTTATTACAATAGTCTCTTCGCTCCCAACATCATCGTAGCACGATTCAATTTCCTCAATCAGTTCGCCCCCGGGCATGTATTCCAAATCGCTGAAGCCTTGCCGTGTGATTACCGGGAACTCCGTGGGGCTGCCCTGCCCTATCATGTCGCGCAGCATCGTGGCATTTGTAAGCACGCCGGTATCCTTTCCCTGCCGCATCACTTTCCGCAATTCCACAGCCGCTGCGCGCAGCCCATAGTTGCACAGGCAGTCGGCCGAGAGCGCAGGACTTTCGTCCTCGCCTACCGGCGGAAGCTGGGCCGTATCGCCTACGAGAAGCAGTTTACAACCTGCGCCGCCATACACAAAATGCACAAGGTCGTCGAGCAGGCATCCCGTACCGAAAAGGCTGTTGCCGCCTTCGTTGGAAATCATCGATGCCTCATCGACAATGAATATGGTGTTCTTGCGCCGGTTGTAGTTGAGCGCAAAGCGCGTGTCTTCGCCGTCGAAAGTCTTCTGACGATAAATCGCCTTATGTATGGTGTAGGCTTTCGCCCCCGAATATTTGGCAAACACCTTGGCAGCGCGCCCCGTTGGAGCGAGGAGCACAGGCTCCGTGCCCCTCTGCCGAAGGCTCCTTACCAGCGCGCTGATGAGTGAAGTCTTTCCCGTCCCGGCATACCCCCGCAAGATGAGGGCGGCGCGGTTTACTTTTGTCTCCACAAACCTCACCAGCACGCAAAGCACGCGGTATTGCTCGTCGTTCGGGGTAAACGGCAGGTTTTTCGAAAGCAGCGTAAGTGTATCGTCCATATAAGGCAAGGCAGGCAGCGCCCCTCAGGCAACTGTTACCAGGGCACTTTGTCGCCGAACACTATGCAGGCAGGCTTTCCCACTTTGATATCGTTGCCTGTATTCTTGAGTTCGCCCGTTTCGGCATTGCGTTCGTACACCTGAAGCACGTCGTCGTCCATGCACCCCACCACCACGTATTTGCCGTTGGGGGTAATCTTGAACATACGCGGATGCTTGCCCGTAGGCTGATAGCCGGTTTTCTTCAGCGTGCCGTCGGCATTTATGCTGAAAATGGCGATTCCGTCGTTCTTGAGCCTAACGCTGGCATAAAGGTGTTTGCCGTCGGGGCTCACTTCAACCTCGGCACCGCCACGGGCACCGGCATCGCTTGCCTTTACCGCCTGTTTCTGCACAAGGTTGCCCGTTGCCTCGTCAAAATCGAAAGCAATCACTTCATCGCTCAATTCGGTCACAACATAGGCATGCTTGCTGTCAGGCGAAAAAGCCAGATGGCGCGGGCCGCAGCCTTTGGGAAGGTCTATCTTGAAAGGCTCACCCTGCTTGAACTCGGGCCGCAGTTCGTATTTGTACAGACAGTCGCCGCCAAGGTCGGTGGCAAACAGGAAATGACCGTCGGGCGATTTCACTACCTGGTGTATATGCGAGCCGCTTTGGCGCGTGCTGTCGCCGAACGTTCCGTTGTCGAACTGCATGGTCTCGCCGTTGTCGAAAAGGGTGGCATCGCGCTCAATGTCGTAGACGCTGATATTTCCCGAGGAATAGTTGGCCACGTAAAGATTGCGTGCATAGGTCACAAGATGGCAGGGGTCGTCGCCGTGGGCAAGCACGCGGTTGAGAAACGCCATGCGGCCGCTGCTGGGCGACACGCGGTATGCGCTCACCGTGGCTTCCTCGCCCTTGCCCTCGCTCACGCAATACATAAACGAGTCGTTGGCGGCAATGACAAGATAGCTCGGGTTGGCAACTTTTGCGACATGCTGGGCGCTTGCCTTGCCGCTTTCCTGGTCGAACGAGAAAGAATATATGCCTTCAGAACCTTTGTCGGTGTACGTTCCCACAAACATGGGAATAGGGTCGCTCTTGCCGCAGGCAGTGAGCAGCAGCGACACGGCAACTGCCGTCAGAATTTTCGTAGTTTTCATTTCTGTGTTTTTTATGGTAAGCGGATTGTATCAGTTGTGCACAAGCGTGCCCACGGGCTCGCCGTCGAGCACACGGGCAAGGTTTCCGTTCCGGTCCATGTTGAACACATACACCGGCAGGTTGTTTTCCTTGCACAGCGCAGTGGCCGTAAGGTCCATAATCTTCAGTCCCCGCGTGTAGACTTCGTCGAACGTAATTTCGTTGAACTTCACGGCATCCGTTACTTTCTCGGGGTCGGCAGTATATACACCGTCAACGCGCGTGCCCTTGAACATCACGTCGGCTTCTATTTCGATACCGCGCAAAGCCGAGCCGGTGTCGGTGGTGAAATACGGGTTGCCGGTTCCTGCCGACATGATTACCACCTTGCCCTGGCGCATATACTCTATCGCTTTCCATTTGTTGTAGAATTCGCCGACAGGCTCCATGCGTATGGCCGTAAGCACTCTGGCATCAACGCCTATTGCTCCCAGCGCGCTACTAAGCGCGAGCGAATTGATTACGGTGGCGCACATTCCCATCTGGTCGCCCTTCACACGGTCGAAGCCCTTGCCGGCGCCGCTCAAGCCGCGGAAAATATTCCCGCCGCCAATCACGATGCCTATCTCCACACCGCTTTCAAGCGCCTGCTTTATCTGCTGCGCGTATTCGTTGAGCCGGTTGGTATCTATTCCATAGCCCTGGGAGCCCATAAGGCTCTCGCCGCTGAGTTTCAGAAGTATTCTTTTGAATTTTGCCATATTTATATTGTATATCCGGAAGCGAATTTACGGAAAATTATCTTTCGCCATGCACAAAAGCGGCATTTTTGGTTCCACAAAGCCACAAGCTGCCTTCTAAAACGTGCGCCGCAACACCGTTCTATACTGCAACGCCATTACGGCCGAACGCACAAGCAAATAACTCAGGAATGCCGTCCACAGCCCGCTGTTGCCCATAACCGGGAGCAGGAAGAACAGCAGCGCAAAGAATACCGCTGCCGACAGCAAAGTCGATACAAGCATCTGCCGTGTAGCCAAAGTTCCCACGAACACTCCGTCGAGGATAAATGCCACAACTGCCACCACGGGAATTGCCGCAGCAAAGGAAAGATACTGCAGCGCCACGCCCAGCGTTTCGCGGCTGTCGGTAAGCAGTGCCAGAAACGCGTGGCCCGCCAAGGCATACACGGCACTGAAAGCCACTGCCGCAATTCCGCATATCAAAGCGACAGCCGCCACCACCCGCTTGAAAGCCTGCCTGTCGCGGGCACCGGCATAGCGGCCCGACAAGGCTTCGGCCGCGAACGCAAACCCGTCGCTTATATACGAAAACAGCACAAACAACTGCATCAGCAAGGCATTGGCAGCAAGCGTCAAAGCCCCCATGCGCGTGCCGCAAACTGTAAAATACGACATCACAGCCACAAGAAACAGCGTGCGGAGGAAAATGTCGCGGTTGACGGCGAAAAACTTCCCCAGTTCGCGGCGACAAAACACTTCGCGCCAGTCCACGCGCGGCAGCATGCCGTAATATTTCGCAAGCCACACCACGACGCACACTGCCAGACCGGCATACTCGCCGGCAACGGTTCCGGCGGCAATCCCTACAATGCCCATACCGAAGGCAAACACAAAAGTCGCGCTCGCCACAATGTTAACCACATTCTGCACTACGGTAACGACCATGGGCCAAACGGAATTCTGCATGCCGAGAAACCAGCCCGAAAAAGCGCAGATGCCCAATACCGCAGGCGCGCCGAATATGCATATACAGAAATACGACACCGCTGGCTCTTCCACGCCTTCGGGGCAACTTACAAGCGTGAACGCCGCTGCGCGCAGCAACGGTGCCGCAAGCACTATCGCCGTTCCTATAAGCATTGCAAGAGCCATGGCGCGGGCCAGCCCCACTGCCGCGCCGCCCATATCGCCACGGCCGAACGCCTGCGCCGCAGGGCCGCTTGTCCCCATGCGCAGAAAGCCCGTCAGCCAGTAAAGCACATTGAAAACCATGCCGCCCACGGCTATTGCCCCAAGATATACCGAAGAACCGAGATGGCCGGCAATCGCAGTATCTACAAGCGAAAGCAGCGGCACGGAGATATTGGAAACAATTGCAGGAAGGGCAATGCGCGCAATGCTGCGCACAGTGTCAACGCCTGGGCCGCGCAAGGCAAAATGCATGTTCTTCATTTGTTCTTCAATATGGGGAGCGTCATAACGTACGGGCAGTGCAAAATTAGCGAAAAAGGGCGGCCCGCGGCCGGCTATTTGCTATCTTTGCACTTATGACAGACAACGACGACGACGAGAAATTCATGCGCCAGGCCATTGCCGAAGCGCAGAAAGCGGCATCCGAAGACGAAGTGCCCGTGGGGGCAGTGGTGGTATGCCGCGGCCGCATCATAGCCCGCGCCCACAACCTCACCGAAACGCTCAACGACGTTACCGCGCATGCCGAAATGCAGGCAATAACCGCGGCAGCGAACCATATTGGCGGCAAATACCTTAACGAATGTACGTTGTATGTCACCGTAGAGCCATGCTACATGTGCGCCGGAGCCATGGGCTGGGCGCAACTGTCGCGGTTGGTTTACGGCGCCGGCGATGCAAAGCGCGGCTATACCCTGCTGAGCCCTTCGCCGCTGCACCCGCGCACCGCAGTTACAAAGGGCGTGCTTGCCGAAGAGTGCGCGGCGATAATGCGCGGGTTCTTCGAGGCAAAACGAAGATAACGGGATACGGGAGAAACCATTCACATTTTCCTTGGCTGGCGGCTCTTGCGATATTCTTTTGGAGTCATGCCAAGGAGTTTTTTTGTATAGCGCGAGAAATACGACAGCGAAGCGAAGTTCATTGCATCGGCAATCTGCGTTGCCGAAAGTTTTCCGTCGTTCAGATACCTCTTGAGAATAGGCAGCGTGTAGCGGTCGATGAACGCGGTGACACTGCAGCCCGTTGTGCGGCGTACCGTTTTCGAAAGATATTCCGGTGTTACGTTCATGCGCCCGGCATAATACGCCACACTGCGCTGGCGCATGCTTGTGCCGGCGCGCAAAAGCGAGAGGAGTTCCTTTACCACGTAGACGCAGCGATCGGACGTGTCGGACGTGGCATTGCGCTGTGAATGGAGCGCAAACAAGTCGTACATCATTGTAAGGCAAAGGCTTCCCATAAGTTCGCGATAAAACGGATGCGACGTGTCGGCCATGCGGCTTTCGATATTGCGTATGTCGCAAAGGAAGCGCCGGGCGCCGTCGGAACCGGCGTGAAGCACCGGGTCGTCGTGGAGAGTGATTTCGCCGCCTATTCCGAAATTGTTCGACGGCAAAAGACTATTAAGAAAGCGCGATGGCGCCGCAAAGAACTCCACCTTAAGATTGCCGCCGGGCTCGATGCCACTCACGGTGTCGGGGGAACTGATTATGGCAATGTCGTCAGGGCGCACGCAGTGCCGGCGCCCGTGGAACACGAAGCTCCCTTCGCCCTCAAGGCATACCAAATGCAGGCACCAGTTGCGGAAACGGGTGTCGTTGATTTGCCTGAAGTCGGTGGAGTACGCGAATTCCATACTGCCGTATTGCTTCGGCAAATATATGAAACGGCGCGCACGGCAACAAATTTACGTCAACAAATTTAAAGGGAGCAAAGGTCACAAAAAAAAATGTTTGCTCAGAGTTTGTCGTAATATTCGTCGCTCACGGGCTCCAGCCATTCGCTGCCTGCACCTTCGGCCGGCACCGAAATGGCAATGTGTTGGAACCAACTGTCTTTTGCCGCGCCGTGCCAATGCTTCACCTCGGCCGGGATATTCACCACATCGCCGGCCCGGAGGGCCTGCGCCGGCTTGCCCCATTCCTGGTACCATCCTTTGCCGCCCACACAAATCAGTATCTGCCCGCCTTTGTGGTGTATGTGCCAGTTGTTGCGGCAGCGAGGTTCGAAAGTGACGTTCGACACGGGCAGTTTCCCGTCCTTCACAAGCGGAGCAAGATAACTGTTGCCTATAAAATACTGCGCATATGCCACGTTGGGTTCGCCTTTGGGGAATGCCATATTCCCTGCCGGCTCGCCTTCTGTGAATTCATCGCCGAGAATTTCACTTATGGCCTTGCCGGCACGCCAAGCCTCGGTTTCGCCCACCCTTTCGCGCAAAGCGCCGGGTATGGCGCGCAGTTCGCCGTCGGAAAGCCCCATGTTGCGCGCTCCGCTCACGTGCGACTTCAACTGCGGCTCCACGCCCTTCAGCCCGCTCAGTGCGCTCACCGTCACAAGTTCGCGCTCGGCAAACGTGAGGTTGTCGCGGGCGAAAATATCGCCGAACAAATGGGCCTTAAGATAATAGTCGGTAGCAGGGGCAAAGGTGTAGGTAAACGGCTTTCCGCCCACAAGGCGCGTCTGCACTTCAGTGCCCTGCTTCAGTGCATCGTAACCGTCGGGCAGCGGACTAGCGTCACGGCCTTCGGCATCTTCGCAGCCATCGGCCTTGCGCTGCGCGGCCACCCGCTGCAAAGCCCCGAGAGCGTTGAGGCTGCGCGGAAAGCCGGTGTAGGCATACAGTTGCGACAATGCTTCCTTTATTTGGCTTACCGTCAGGTTTGCGTCAAGCCCGGCGGCTATGGCTTTTTCAAGAGCCGCAATATCGCCCTTGGCTTCAAGACATGCAATGGCCGCGAGGCATTGCTGTTTTTCGTTGAGTGAATCCATTTTATCGTGTATATTGTTTGTTGTCGATGCATAAGACGGCATGTGCACGGCGCATGCCAGCGCCACTGCCGCGGCAATAATCTGCTTTATCATATCTGCTGTTGGTTTTGCTGCAAAGTTATTGTCAGCGCGCGTTACTTGTGTTTCACAAAACGATGTCATTGTTTCACAAATACGCCCAAATTTCCAAAAACCGGCAAACCGCATCGCGCAAAAATTGTATGCGCATTGCAGAAAAATTCTATGCGCACAACGCGAAAACTCTATGCGCACAACGCCGGAAACAAGTCTATTGTAATACAAAAGCCAAAGCACCTTTTTCGGGCTCTCTCTATATTTCTAAAAAACAGCTCCTTACATTTTTCTGCCCGTAACGCACATTTTTCTGATACTTAACCGGTTAGGGTTTCGGAGAAAATTTCGTACTTTCGCATCGCAATGAAACGTATACTCTTATATATAACAGCCGTGCTCCTCGGCGCCACATGCGCCAGCGGGCAGACCATAGCGGGACTCTTCGCCTCAATGCCCGACAGCATTGTGCCGGTGATGTCGAAGAACAACCGGCTCGACTGCATCGACTTCTTCAACAGCAAGATGACTTCGAACGTGCAGAACAATTACAACGGTAAAAGCAGCATCGAAGAAATGACCGACACATACCTGCTTGTGCACCCCACGTCGCGCTCCAAGGCGGAGATGAAACTCTACACCGCAGGCGACGGCCACAAAATCATTGCCGTGGCCTACACCTACACTTCGGCGGCCAGCGAAACAGTGCTGCGCTTCTATTCCGACCAATGGAAACCGCTCGATGCCGGCAGCCTCATAGCCATTCCTTCGCCCGACGAACTGACAAGGCAGTGCGACACGCTCGATGCCGGCCACCAGGCCAAGGCCATGGCACTGCTGCAATCGGCATACAAGTGCGCATCTATCAACAAGGATAGCGGCGACATAACTTTCGCACTCTCAACCTCCGCACTCACGGCCGAAGAGCAAAGCGCCGCAACACCCTGCATGGCCGGACCGCTGAAGTTCGCGTGGAACGGCAAGAAGTTTGAGAAGCAACAACATTGATCAGGATTTCCCTCACAATGAAAACCGCCAACACATTTATCGCCGCCCTTCTGCTTGCCGTTGCAACGGGCACAATGCAGTCGTGCAAGGGCACGCAGACTGCCGCGACTTCCACGATATGCAACCCGCTGCCAATGAACTTCGGCGACCCGTTTCTGCTTCACGCCGCCGACGGGAAATACTACATGTACGGCACCTCGCTCGGCGACGGCTACGAGGCATACGTTTCCTCCGACCTCGTCACATGGGAAAAATGCGGGCAGGTGTACAAGGGCGGAGGCGACAACAATTGGAACACCAACTGTTTCTGGGCCCCGGAAGTCTATGAGTTCAACGGGAAATACTATATGTTCTACAGCGCCAACTACCGCGTGAACCCCACCGGCGAAAGCGAGAACTTCAAGATTGGCGTTGCCGTTGCCGACAAACCGGCAGGGCCTTTCCGCGATATCTACAACCACCCCATCTTCAACCCCGACTATCCCATAATCGACGCCAACGTACTGCACGACAGCAAAAGCGGCAAATTCTACCTTTACTATTCGCGCTGCTGCTACAAGCACCCCGTTGAAAGCGAGATTGCCGATGAAGCACGGCGCCGCGGCACCTTCAAGGAAATCGAGGAAAGCTGGGTGTACGGCGTGGAACTGAAAAGCGACTTCTCGGGCATAGTGGGCGAACCGAAGCTGCTGCTTTCGCCGCCATCGAAAGCCGACGACAGCCAAGCCGAATGGGAAAGCCGCTCGGTGACTTCGGGCGACGTGGGCCGGCGCTGGACCGAAGGGTCGTTCATCTTCGAGCACAAAGGCACCTACTACATGATGTATTCGGCAAACTCGTTCGAGGGCAAATACTACGCCGTGGGCTACGCCACGGCGAAGAGTCCGCTCGGACCATTCACGAAAGCCGCAAACAATCCGGTGCTTCAGGAAAACGTTTCAAAAGGCGGAACCGTGATGGGCACCGGCCACAACATGGTTGCAACCCTTCCCGACGGAAAACTCTACTGCGTGTATCACGCGCGACTGAAGTCCGACCCCGGCAAACGCACTGTGTTCATCGACCGGATGAGTATAAAGGGCGGCAAACTCACCGTCGACGGACCTACCACCGCGCCGCAGCAGATAAAGCGCTGACTGTGCGCACGCTGCCGGCAGTTGCAGTGCAAAGCGCAGTTTATATTTTCTGCAAGTCACGGCATTCATCCGCAGAAAAACAATGCAAGCCCGGCGAGCCCGCCAAAAAAAGTTGCACAGGCTATCCGCCGCATCATAAAGAATGGCTAACTTTGCGGTAAATAAATAATTTACATATCAAATATCTATCCAAAACATCAAGATTATGGTAAACTACAAAGAAATCGGTTTGGTCAACACCCGCGACATGTTCAGCAGAGCAGTAAAGAGCGGTTGGGCTGTTCCCGCATTCAACTTCAACAACCTCGAGCAGTTGCAGGCAATCATCACAGCATCTTCCGAACTCCGTTCGCCAGTGATTCTCCAAGTATCGAAAGGCGCGCGCAAATATGCCAACGCCACACTTCTCCGCTACATGGCAGAAGGCGCCGTGCAGTTCGCAAAGGAACTCGGCTGCAACCATCCCGAAATAGTACTCCACCTCGACCACGGCGACAGCTTCGAACTCTGCAAGAGCTGCGTTGACCTTGGTTTCTCCTCGGTGATGATCGACGGTAGCGCCCTTCCCTACGAAGAGAACATCGAACTCACAAAGAAAGTGGTTGACTACGCACACAAATACGACGTAACCGTAGAAGGCGAACTCGGCGTGCTCGCAGGCGTTGAAGACGAAGTTGCTTCGGAAGAAAGCCACTACACCCGTCCCGAAGAAGTTATCGACTTCTCCACCCGCTCGGGCGTTGACTCGCTGGCAATCTCGATAGGCACATCCCACGGTGCATACAAGTTCAAGCCCGAACAGTGCACACGCGACCCGAAGACAGGTCTTCTCGTTCCCCCTCCATTGGCATTCGACATCCTCGCCGAAATCGAGAAGAAACTCCCCGGATTCCCCATCGTGCTCCACGGCTCGTCGTCGGTTCCGCAGGAATACGTAAGCATCATCAACAAATACGGCGGCCACTTGCCCGATGCAGTTGGTATTCCCGAGGAGCAGCTCCGCAAGGCTTCGAAGAGCGCTGTATGCAAAATCAACATCGACTCCGACTCACGTCTTGCTTTCACAGCCGGCGTACGCGAAACATTCGCTACACATCCCGAATATTTCGATCCCCGTCAGTACTGCGGCAAGGCACGCGAATACATGGTGGAGCTCTACAAGCACAAGATTACCGACGTGCTCGGCTCAGACCACAAGCTTGCAAACTGCGACTAATCGCAACAAAGCAGCATAACCAGCATAAAGGCTTCGGCATTGCGCCGAAGCCTTTATATTTACAGTCAGTTCCGTAACGGGAAATTACTGCCTGCTCAGTTCCTTGCGCATCTGCCTGCCAAGCTTTTCCCAGAACGGCAACCGTTTCAGCGTGGAGCGCACGGGCTTGACATGCCACAGCATGAGCAGAAGCATAAAGGCGCAACCGCAAATGCACATTGCTCCAAACAGCTGCTTTATGGCCGACAGCATGCTCGCACCATGCGTATAGCACTGAGCGCTCACGAGATTGTCCATCACATTATGGCGCAGCAGATAGCTGAAAACGCCTTCCGTGACATTGGCCACCAACCCGTTGCGGATAAAGCCGCAGATGGTAAGCCCCATAAAGAAATGCTGGAACGGCATAAGTTCCTCCAAGTAAACGGTAAGCGTGGTAAAGAATATGGAATAGCCGAACGAACGGAGGAATGTAGGCACCACCAGAAAGTCGAAGGCCAAGCCCGGAAACACAAGGAAATACATCATCACCTGATAGCACAGCAGCAGGCCGAAGCCTATGGTCAGCAAGCGCGTATAAGGTTGCCGCGTCATCTTCATCCACCACAGGCAAAACAGGCACCCAGTAGCACTTCCCGCCAGCGACACAAGATTAAGCGGCGAGAGCGTCATCATTCCCCAGTGCATAACGGCGCCGGCGTAGGTAGTCTGCAGCACCTGCGGCGTGGAGTTCATCACCTCGGCCACGGCAAACATTGCGAGTATTGGTACAAGCGTCTTGTAGCCGAAAGCCCGCGGCGACAAATACGGATGGTGTATACGAAACATGCGCCGCAGCGTAAACGCCACCGTGACTATCTCGGCAAGCAGCACATGGCGCCAGACAGCAACATCGCCCCAATTGTAATGCTCGCCGTAGAGAAACAGCCATATACACATAAGAATCGACAACGACCAAAGCACAAGGCCGAGCCAGTCGATGGAAATAAAGGGCAACGGCTTCATAAACCTGAAGGGACGAGTGGCTATAAACATAAACAAAAACACCAGCAGCAACAAACCCACAATGAGCCATTGCATCGTCTGCCACGAGCCGGAATAATAAGTCAATTGCTGGCTAATCCACGAATTGGCGCTGATATCGCCAAGCACTATGGTGTAGAGCAAAGGAAAGAATATGCGGAAATCGCGCCGTGGCGTCATCCACAACTGAATATTGCTGAACACCTCGAAAGTAGCCATCAGTTTCATGTATCCGCAGCAGAAAGAAATCATACAGAGCAAGGGCATAGTCTGGTGAACGTCGGTGAAATTGAAAAGCGCCAGCGTCAACAGCACACACACCGTCATGCCGCCTACGGCAAACAGTTCCAGCTGACGGTTGGTATAGCGGAACTTGAGGCGGAACAGCACGGGGAACGGCATGGCTACTCCAACCTCGCCACAAACAAAGATAAACGTGATATCTTCCTGCATAAGCTGGGTTGCGCCCATCATCTGCTGCATGGAGCCGAGATAAATGGTATTGACAAGCTGGAAAATGACAGCGCATACCAAATAGAGCCATGGCTGAAGCGACTTCGGGATAAAAGTCTTCAGCATCGGCATGGCAAACGGTTGTCCGAGTACAGGTCCTGGCATAGTTTTTCAGGATACTTGAGTTGTCACAATTTTACGGTCAGGCATCAATACTCCACCTTGGTTTCCGCGTTCAGTCCGCCGAGCAACCGGGCGACGTCGGCCTCTTTGTTGTCGCGCGTCAGCTCAATGCGCACCGGCACACGCTGCTCCACCTTCACGAAATTGCCTGTGGCGTTGTCTACGGGAACATTGTCGATTGCAGCGCCCGAGGCTTCGGATATGGCCGATACGCGTCCACGGTAAGTCACACCCGGCACGGCATCGCACTTGAAAGTCACCGTGGCCCCGGTGTGTATATGGTGCAACTGCGACTCGCGGTAGTTTGCGATAACCCACACGCTGCTGTCGTCCACGACGTTGACCATCAACTGACCGGGTTGCACGAGCTGACCTGTATAAATGTTCTTACGCCCCACGTAACCGTCGCACGGCGCCGTGATAACCGTATAGCTCAAGTTGAGGCGGGCAAGATTCAGTTGCGCTTCGGCCACGCTTTCACCGGCACGGCTTTGGCCCAGCCGGTGGGTCTGCTCGCCGGTGACACTCTCAGTGGCCTTGCGGCTTGCCGATGCCTGCTGCATACGCGCGCTTGCAGCCTCCCACCGCGAGCGTGCCTGTTCGTAACGTGTCTTAGCATTGTCGAACTGCTGCTGTGTAACGGCTTCCTTAGCGAGCAGGGCGCTGAAACGTTCGTAGTCGCGACGGGCATTGTCCATATCCTCCTTGGCTTCGGCAATGCCTGCACTGGCAACCTGAACGCCTGCACTGGCCACGCTGACATTGCGCTGCGTAGTTCCTATGCTCGCCGTAACGGCACTGCTGCCGCTGCGCTGGCCTTTCAAGTCGGCTTCGGCGCGGGCCAAAGCCAGGCGATATTCGGCATCGTCAATAATCACCAGCGTATCGCCCTTCTTCACGTGCTGGAATTCGGTAAAGCGTATTTCCTTGATGAATCCAAGCACACGGGTATTGACGGGAATTTGGTTGCGGTGCACCATAGCATTGTCGGTGAATTCGGTATTTCCGAGGTGCACAAAGCGGCTGCAAACATATGCTATGCCGAGAATCAAAAGAGCAACGACTACAACGTTGTAGGCTCTGAGTATTTGTTTTTTCTTGTTCATAGTTCTCCTGCGATGTATTTCATTTTATAATAAGCGTAAGCAATGTTGATGCGCGCATCGGCCTCGGCAAGTTCGGCATCAAGCCTCATGTTGCTGGCATCGAGCATATCGGTGACAAGGGCAAGTTGGTTAAGATAGCGGTCGTTCACAACATGATAGTTTTCGCGTGCCAGTTCCACGCTCTTCTGCTGCGTTTCCAATTCGTCATAAGTCTGCCGGTAAGCCACCCATGCCGCCTGCATCTGGTTGTTTACCTGTTCCTGCGCCACGGCCTTGCGCTCGGCAGCCTCACGCGTTTCAATTTTTGCCTGCCTTACGCTGTGGTTGCTTTTGAAAAGCGAAGAAAGCTGGTAGCTGACTCCAACGCCTATGTACCACACGTTCAAGTTCTTGTCGATGGGAGGCAGTTCAAAAGTAATGGGGCCGTTGAAATTGTTGGAAGCCACAAGCGCCACCTTGGGAAGCATGGCGCTGCGTGCCAGGCGCAGTTGCTGCCCCGACATACGTTCGTCGACCGAAGCCATGCGCAGTTGCGGGTTGTTGAGCGCTGCCGTCTGCTGCCAATGGCCCTCGCCCTCGTTGCCGAAGGTCATGGCCGCCACGTCGTCGGCAGGTTCCAGCGTAACGTCGCCGTCAATGTCCAGCGCGTTGCACAACTGGTGGCTGATAACAGCGCGCTGGTTGCGCAGTTTAGTAAGGTTCAGGCGCAACGTCTCCATCTGCAGTTCGTAGCGCGTAATGTCGTTTTTCAGCGCAACGCCCTGCCGGTGGCGTTCCTGAATATCATCGATCAGCCGCTCGGTCAACTCGATATTGCTCTGCAGCACACGTTCACGGTTGGCAAGTTTTTCGAGGTCGAGATACTGCCCGAGCACCAGCAGGCGCTGCTGTTGGCGCGTAAGGTCGGTGGCAGCCTCGGCCTTTTCCAATCCCAGTTCAGAAATACGCACTCCTGCATTGACGGCTCCGCCGGCATATACCGTCTGCTGGGCATCTACCGTAAACTGGTTGCCGAAGTGCGGCGAGTGCATGCCGTGTATATCACTGAAATCACGGTCCATGAGCAGCACATTGCCGATGTAGCTGGCCGAAAGTCTGGTGCTGATATCGGGAAGGCGCTGGCTGCGCGTTGACTTCACGCCCTCGCGGGCGGCCTCGATGCCTATCTGGCTTGTGCAAATGCTGCGGTTGGCTTTTTCCAAAAGGGAAAACATCTCGTCGATAGTAAGCCGGCGTGAGGTTTGGGCACTGCCGGCAACCGACATTGTGACGGCAAGCGCCGTCAGCAACAAGTGTCGTTTAAGCATAATTATAATTTGGAATTGTCTCTGAAATCGGGTGCAAAATTACGGCGATTCAGTCAAGAGCACTGTAATCAAACAGCGCAAGGTTTTGACAAAATGGGAACAGAAAACCGGGGAAAAGCATAACTTTGCAGACAAAATGGAAACACAACTAATACACCTGCAGTCGCAAGACGTCTACACCCGCCCGCATGCCGCAGGGCACGGGGCGTTCATGATGTGCCGCAAAGGTTCGGCCACCGCCACCGTAAACGGCAGTGCCTGGCAGCTACGAAGCGGCATAGCGTTCATCTTCTTCCCCAGCGACATAGTAGACTGGACCGTAAGCCCTGACTTCGAAGCCGATGTGCTGCGCTACTCGCAAGACATACTGCGGAGCGTGAGCGTCAACATAGAACACGAGGTATATCTGGAGTTGCGCAACGACCGCCTGAACCATGCCGAGCCGCAGGTGACGGGCGTGATAGACAGTATTTTCAACATTCTGGGGTTTTATTTCAACGACCCCTACACGCCCTCGATAAGCCGCATCGTTACCCTGCAGGTGCAGTCATTCTTCATCGGATTTGCCGACTACATACGGTTCAATCCACGCAGCCACAGCGCCCAAAGCAACGATTCGCAGCGCAACCAGCAGCTTTTCGCCCAATTCATGAAACTCATCTCCGAGCACTACCGGGAATGCCACGAAGTGACGGCCTACGCGCAAATGATGAACATAAGCCGCAAGTACCTCAGCCGCGTGTCGAACGAACACACCGGACTGTCTCCCAAGCGCATCATCGATGACTACATAGTGGAGCAACTGAAACTGACGCTCTACAACACCTCGAAAAGTCTTAAGGAAATTGCAGCGGAATTCCATTTCGCCGACCAGTCGGCACTCACGCGCTACTTCAAGCAGCACTGCGGCACAACGCCCAAAAACTACCTAGCGCAAGCCTTGCC
>CAZDOH010000002.1:0-9495 GCA_964507005.1 uncultured Prevotella sp.
TTACCAGTTTCGCCATGGGGGAGTTAAAAGTGCGTCATCAGTTCTATTACTATTTTGTTTTTCTCCGAGACTTTTGGTGTTGCGCCATGCCGGTAAAAATACTGTTCGTAGTTTATACGTATGTCCGACAAGAAAGGCTTGGATATGCTGAAAGTTGCCCCTCCGGTAAGGCGCGAACGCTCGTAATCGTTGATTGCAAGAATGCCACTCTTGTCTTCCTTGCCGTTTAGGTACCTCATGCCGTCGCTATGGTCGCTCATGTAGTCGTATCTAACCAAGGGCGATATTTTGGAGAAGAAGCATTTGTGCAGCGGAATGTCGTAACACGCAAATACATCGCAGGAATGAACGTCCTTGAACGCGCCATGCGCATAGGTCTTCATAAGGTATTCCCCTTCTACAAACAGATTCCCGAACCGCTGGTTTATGCCTACGTCGTACATGTAAACGCTGCAGGTGTCGGGATGGATTTTCTGTATGCTCATCACGAGGTTTGTGTTGTCGGTGACATGGAACTGGACCTTGGCGGAATAGTTTATGTTCTTGGTCCAAAAATCTTTCTGGTTGGTGAGTCCGGAACCGTTGAAAATACCTGCCTGCAGGGTAACGGGTATTATGTATTTGAACTTGTAAGTGGCCATGGCTCCAACGTCGCGCACGTTGCCCACCTGCTTCGCAATGAACGAACGGTTGGCAAAATACTGCTGGTGGGGTGACCTGTGGGCGTCGATTGTGAACGGCACTCTCATTTGGCCTATGGTAAACGCCAGCCTCTTGTCTGGCTTTATCCTGGCAAATGCGTCAAGCATTTTGATTTTCCCTTCGTCGCAAAGGTCGATTTCCGCTTTATAATCGACTTTTTCCGTGATGCTCCCCGTTGCGCTTATTCTTGCCGTTCTCACTTCAAAGCGCCCTTTGGCGTCCTGGGGCTGGTATTCGTATTTGCCGCGTATGGTGCCATTGATGGTGGGCTGGGTGGTGAAGGTCTTTCCGTCGGAAGTTTCCTGTGCCGATGCCGCCATTGCATAGCCAATGGCAATGCAGGTTATCAATTGTCTGTATGTCACGAGTGCATGATTTGTATTTCGTGGCAAAATTCGTGAGCGGCGGTTTATGTTGTGTTACATACGGATTAAGAAACTGTTATATCGGTTTGGATGTAGAATAAAAAAAGCGCATCACTGTTGCATGATGCACTTCTCTTTTGTTGTTGTCGGGGTGGCGAGATTCGAACTCGCGACCCCCTGCTCCCAAAGCAGGTGCGCTAACCGGACTGCGCTACACCCCGTAAACCGCTTAAAGCGGTGCAAATTTACGCATTTCCCCGTAACCGGCAGGCAATATCCGGCAAAAAGTTGAAGTCCCCCGGGGGGAATACCGGCTTTTATTCGAATCTCAGTATCTTCGAGGGCCGTATCCGTGCCGCCAGCCAACTGGGTAAAACTAGTGCCATGGTGGAAACTACGAATGTCGTGACATTTACCGCAAAAATTATAGGCAGACTGAATTCTATAGGTACGCTGTCTATATAGTACGACTCCGGGTCGAGCGAAACGATTCCCCATTCTTTTTGCACAAAAGCCAGCGCCAGTCCTATGATATTGCCCCAAAGCATGCCTTTCAGCAATATTATAAGCGCAAGGTTTATGAAGGTGCGGCGTACCAGCGTATTTGTGGCTCCTATTGACTTGAGCATGGCTATGGTCCCCGTTCGCTCAAGAATGAGAATCAGCAGGCCGCTGACAATTGTGACGCCCGCAACAAGAATCATGAGAAGCAGTATGACAACGATGTTGATGTTCAGCAGGTCCAGCCATTCGAATATTTGCGGATACGATTCCTTGATGTTGAATGCCACGTATTGTGTGTTGTGGTACACATTGTAGTATGACGTCTGCTTGCTGATTTTGAGACTGGTTTCATTGAGCCTGCTGAAATCGTGCAGCAGGATTTCCATTCCCGAAACCTGGTTGCCCGTAAAGCCGTTCAGCCGTGCTACGGTGCTTTGGTTTGCAAAAACGATGACGTTGTCGAACTGCGAAAGATCGGTGCGGTAAATGGCGCTGATTTTGAGCCGCCGCGTGCGCAGGCCGTTTTCAAAGAAATAGGCAAACACTTTGTCGCCTGTTTTCAGGTTCAAGGTCTTTGCCGTGTTGTAGCTCACCACGATGTCGTTGGCGCTCCCGGCTTTTGAAAAGTCGGGCATTTTCCCCTCGATGATATGCGACTGTATGAACGCCGTGTCGTAATTTGCGCCTATGCCTTTAAGGGTGATTCCCGAAAAATCGTTTTCGGTTTTCAGAATTCCCGATTTTGTGCAGAACGTCTGCACGTGTTTCACATTGGGCACGCTTTTCACGGCGTTCAGAAGAGAGTCTCCGGCATTTATAGGGATAGCGGTCTGCTCGGGCGATGAAGCCGCGTCGTATATCGCGACGTGCGCCCCGAAGCCTATGACTTTGGAACTTATCTCGTCTTTGAACCCCAGGGCCACAGCCGTGGCAAGAAGCATTACGGCAACGCCGATTGCAACTCCCACAGTGGCTATGCGCACTGCGGGACGGGATGCCCTGCGGGTTTTGCTGTTGGAGGAATACAGGCGGCGGGCTATATAGAGCGACAGATTCATTTTATGGTTCGGCCTGGATATGCTTCAAGCGCTTTGCGCAAAACGGTGAGCGCCTTGTGAAGGTCGTCTTTGTTCAGTACATAGGCAATGCGAACTTGGTCACGCCCGGCGCCGGGGGTGGTGTAGAAGCCTGCAGCCGGAGCCAGCATGACGGTGGCTCCTTCGTAGGAGAACTCGTTGAGACACCAGGCGCAGAACTTTTCGGCATCGTCTACGGGCAGTTGGGCTGTGGTGTAGAAGGCTCCCATGGGCACTGGCGAGTAGCATCCCGGAATGCGGTTTAGTCCGTCAATCAGGCATTTCCGGCGCTCAACGTATTCTTCGTACACGTCGCGGGAGTATTTCTCGTCGGCATCAAGCGAAGCTTCGGCAACAATCTGCCCCAGAAGCGGCGGACTGAGGCGTGCCTGGCAGAATTTCATTACCGCACGCCGCACATTCTCGTTTTTTGTTATCAGTGCCCCGACTCGTATGCCGCATTCGCTGTAACGCTTTGAAACGCTGTCGATGAGTATCACGTTTTGCTCAATGCCTTTCAAGTGGCATGCCGAAATATACGGCGAACTGGTGTAGATGAATTCGCGGTAAACCTCGTCGCTGAAGAGGTAGAGGTCGTGGCGCTTCACCATGTCGCGGATCTGGTTCATTTCCCGCCGCGTGTACAGATAGCCCGTGGGGTTGTTGGGGTTGCAAATGAGTATGGCGCGTGTGCGGTCGTTTATCAGTTCTTCGAATTTCTCGACTTTGGGAAGGGAGAACCCTTCTTCTATAGTGGTAGCTATCGTGCGTATTATGGCTCCGGCTGCCACGGCGAATGCCATGTAGTTTGCGTAGGCAGGTTCCGGCACTATAATCTCGTCGCCGGGATTCAGGCACGAAAGGAAAGCGAAAAGAACTGCCTCGGAGCCGCCGCTGGTGATGATGATGTCGTCGGCAGTGACATCGATGTCGTATTTTGCATAATATTTGACGAGCTTTTCGCGATAGCTCTTGAAGCCTTGCGAAGGACTGTATTCCAAAACCGTGCGGTCGATGTTCTTGAGAGCATCAAGCCCTTCTGCGGGTGAAGGCAGGTCGGGCTGCCCGATGTTGAGGTGGTATACTTTTATTCCGCGGTCTTTGGCTGCATTTGCCAGTGGCGCGAGCTTTCTAATAGGCGATTGCGGCATTCTTTCGCCACGTTCAGAAATATTGGGCATAACGTGTGGTTATTTGTCTTTTTTGCCGAATACCGAGAAGTGAACATATCGCTTGGGATGCTGCTGGAGGTCCTGCAGCAGCGTGTTGGCGCTGTTCATGGTTTCGTTGAGTTTGTCATAGGTCTCCGTGCTGTTTAGCAGCAGTCCTATGGAATTGTCTTTACCGTTTAACTTTGTATTGAAAGAACTTGTCAGGTTGTTGACATTGTCAATGGTGGCATTTATGCTTGCAAGTGTGGAGGCAACGTCAAGCGCATTGAGCTTGCCTGTAAGCATCTCGGTGTTTTCACCGATCCTGTCCATACGCTGGGTGAGACGCGGGATGTCGTTCCCCAGAATACGGTTGAGATGCCGGGTGCTTTGCTTGAGGTCGGCCGTAATGTCGTTGACATTGTGCAGTGTAGAACCTATTGCAGTGTCTGCCAGCAGGGTGTTCAGCGATGTGAGGATGGAATCCAGTTTCGGGAGCATCTTTTCGAATGCAGGCAGCATGGCCGACATCCGTTCTATCGCCCCTTCGTGCATCTGCCCGTAAATGGTGTCGCCGGCATTCAGGTGCTCAAGCGGATTGGGCGAAAATACGAGAGTCATGTCAACGCTTCCAAGCATGCTGGAAACAAGCTCGGCTTTTGTGCCTTGCGGAATCTGCATCGCCTTTGAGAGTTCCACCTGCACCACTACATGCCCGGGGCAACTGTAGTCGTAGCGGATGTCTTTGACATTGCCCACGGCATAACCGTTGGCATAAACGGGATTCGATTTCGTGAGCCCGGTTACGTCTTGGAATACAACATAGTATGTGCGTGTTGACTTGAAAATGTCTATGCCTTTAAGAAACTTTATTCCGAAGAACAGCAAGACGATAGCGACAATGGCTGCCAGCGCTACCCTTACTTCGATTGTGAAATACTTGTCTTTCATTTTCCTATTTACTCTTATTCGATTTATATTCGCTTATGGCATCGGCGAGATTCATTCGCCTGCCGTTTTTGAATGCCACGATAAAGGCATCGGGAACAGTCTTGCGCACTTCTTTCTGGTTTTTGACGGCTTCGCTGTAGTCGGATGTGGGCTTGCAGGTGTATTTCAGAATGCCGCTGCCGTTTTCCCGGTAAAAGTCGGCATCGTCGAACCCGTGCAGCCGCCTGTCTCCCGGTTTCAGCTTGACGTCGCTCGTTGTAAACTGGATTTTGAATACCGGCTTTCCGCTGGCGTATTGCCCGGCATCTTCTTTCTGCCCGGCTGCCGCTTTCTGCGTTCCGCTGCCCGCAGCCCCTATATCTTCCTTTATATTTTCTTTCGTATCTGCTTTTGTATCTTCTTTCGTATCTTCTTCGGGCTCAGGCGAAGCATTTCCGGCATGCTGTGCAAGCACCGAACCGCCCAATGTGTCTGCGCTGCCCTCCTGGGCTTGTATCCCGGCGGTTTCGCCTTGCCGGGCAGGCGCCTTCTCTTCGCTTTGCTCTGCCGGCGAAGGCATTTCGGTGTCCTCGTAGTTGGTGGCGGGGCGCAGCTTGCCGTCCTGGCTGTGCTTGTAGTCGAGAAAGCCCTCGTATATCGCGCGCGAAAGTTTGTTTATGCCGTTTTGGCTGTTGAGGTAAGCCTCTTCTTCGGGGGTAGAAATGAAACCAAGTTCCGTGAGGACGCTAGGCATGGAAGTTTCCCTCAATACCAGGAAACCGGCCTGGTGTACCCCTTTGTTCTTTCGCCCGGCAATGTCCACGTAATGCTTTTGAATGCTTTGTGCAAGGCTGATGCTTTGTTTCATGTGCACGTCCTGCATGAATTCGAAGATAATGTAGCTTTCCGACGAGTTGGGGTTGAAGCCGGCATATTTTTCCTTGTAGTCGTTTTCCACGAGAATCACGGAATTTTCGCGCTTGGCAACGTCGAAGTTTTCGGAAGAGCGTGCCATGCCCAGCGTATAGGTTTCGGGGCCGTAGGCAATGCGGCCGCCGGGAAGGGCGTTGGTGTGGACGGAGATGAAAAGGTCGGCTTTGCTTCGGTTGGCAATGGCGGCGCGTTCCTGCAGGGGGACGAAGACGTCGGTTTTGCGTGTGTAGATAACTTTCACGTCGCTGCAGTTTTGCTCCACCAGCTTTCCGAAGGCGAGGGCGACGTTAAGGTTGATGTTCTTTTCTTTGGAGTAAGTGCCTATGGCGCCGGCATCGTGCCCGCCGTGCCCGGCATCGATTACCAGGGTGAACCGGCTGCCGCGCGTGTCTGCGGTGCAGACGGCAAGGCCCTGGACCAGAACTAGGGTGATTGTTACGAACAGTCTTGGTGTCATTTGATGCAAAGTTTGGCGTCGCTTTCGCTGAATGCGCAAAGTTAGGCAAAAAACGGCAACAACGGCTGCCGGTGCGGCTAAAATCGTTTGGATGCGCCGGAAATATGGCCGGCAATGCCAACGCTGCATGCCCCGTGCCCGTGCCCCGTGCCCATGGCAGCCGGCACGGCACGACGGGGGCGGGCATTATGGGAAAAGCCGGGCACACCGAATTTCGTTTCGGTGTGCCCGGCCGGAGGCCGTGCCGTGCCCCAACTAAACAATGCCCTGGGCCATCATCGCTTTCGCCACTTTCATGAAGCCGGCAATGTTTGCCCCCTTCACATAGTTTACGTAGCCGTCCGGCTGTCTGCCGTACTTGATGCATTGGGCATGCACTGCCGACATGATTGAGCGGAGCCGTGCGTCAACATCTTCGGCAGTCCACGATATGTGCCCCGCATTCTGTGTCATTTCAAGTCCGGAAGTCGCTACACCGCCCGAGTTTACCGCCTTGCCGGGGGCAAACAGCATTTTCGCGGCAACAAAGAGGTTTGCCGCCTGCCCGGTGCACCCCATGTTCGACACTTCGGCTACGCACAGCGTGCGGTTGTCAATGATTCGCCGTGCATCGTTGCCGTCGAGTTCGTTTTGTGTGGCGCAGCAAAGGGCAATGTCGGTCTTCTGCTCCCAGGGGCGCCGTCCGGCATGGAAGGTGGCGCTGCGGTAGCGCTCGGCATAGGGCGCCACGATGTCGCGCCCGCTGGCGCGAAGTTCGAGCATATAGTCTATTTTCTCGCCGCAAACGCCGTCGGCGTCATAAACGTATCCGTCGGGCCCGGAAAGCGTAACTACTTTCGCGCCCATTTCCGTGGCTTTCTTTGCCGCGCCCCATGCTACATTCCCGAACCCGGAAATGGCGATGGTCTTGCCTGCGATGTCGATATCGCGCGACTGGAGCATCTGGCGCACGAAGTAGAGTGCTCCGTAGCCGGTGGCTTCGGGGCGCAGCAGCGAGCCTCCGAAACTGGTGCCCTTCCCGGTGATGCTGCCGCCCGACAGGTGCGTGAGCTTCTTGTACATGCCGTACAGGTATCCCACTTCCCTGCTGCCCACTCCGATGTCGCCGGCAGGGATATCCATATCCGGACCTATGAATTTCCAGAGTTCCAGCATGAAGGCTTGGCAGAAGCGCATTATTTCGGCATCGCTTTTCCCGCGCGGGGCAAAGTCGCTGCCGCCTTTTCCTCCGCCCATGGGCAGGGTGGTGAGGGCGTTCTTGAAAGTCTGTTCAAAGCCCAGGAACTTGAGTATCGACAGGTTTACGGAAGGATGGAACCTGAGGCCGCCCTTGTACGGCCCGATTGCGTTGTTGAACTGGACGCGGTAACCGGTGTTGACCTGCACACGGCCCTTGTCGTCAATCCACGGCACGCGGAAAGTCAGTACGCGGTCGGGCTCAACCAGACGCTCAATCAGTCCGGCTTTTTCGAATTCCGGATGCCGGTTGTAAACGTCCTCTATGGATACGAGAACTTCCTTTACTGCCTGCAGGTATTCGTTCTCGCCCGGATGCCTGGACTGCAGTGCTGAAATGATTTGTTCGGTCTTCATGGCTTCGCAGTTTTTGATTGTTTGACATTGTACGGCAAATGTATTTGTTTTTTCAAAGCCAACAAAATTTGCGGGCGAAAAAATTGCAAAATGCCAAAATTTTATAGGTAGCGTGCTGCGGAATGGTGTTGCAATCTTTCAAAATGAAAGATTGCGGTGCGAAAACGGTGGTTTCAGTGCTTGAAAAACTCTGCAATCTTGGATGGCAGTTCTTTTGTTGCCCGGGCCAATATCTCTTTCCTGTTCAGAGGATAGAAACAGGCAAAAGTTCTGATGCGCCCGAAAGTAAGCGCGATGTAGAATTTCAGTTGCCCGCGCTGCGCCGTGCGGCCGTATTTCCCAAAATTCCCGTACCGCCCGATGCGCCTCATAAGAGGCCTGGCGTATCGGGGCTTGCGGTTTTCGAATGGTATGGTTCCCAGTCCGAAATAAGTCTTCAGCACGCCCGTGACTGCGCAGAAAGCATCGAAAAGTCCCAGCTGCAAAAGTATTTCCTTCAGTTGTCCGGCAATATGTCGGGCCTCTTCGCTGCTGCCTTCGCCGAAAGTGCATGATATCAGCAAGGCAAGGTCGCACAGTTGCCGCATTCCGATTCCAAGTTCCAGAAGATGGTACCAGAGGTGTGCGAAAGTGTATGCAATGTTGAGGGCAGGGGGAAGAATGGATATTTCGGTTCCGTCGATTACTGTGTATGTCGCAGGGCTGTTGGCTACAAGTGCGTTGAACTTCTGCTGGTAGTCTTTATGCCAGAACTTTGCCATTTCGTGATGCATTTCGAATATCACCCCGTTGTGGCTGAATTCGGTATGCAGACTGTCAGCGGCGCTTTCCTTTATGTCGGCGTTCCAGTGCTCGTGCAAAACGTTTCTTGCTTTTTCGAAATGATATGGCGGCACGTAAAAGTCAATGTCTCCGGGAGTGCGCGCCAAAGGGTGGGGGTACAGTCTTGCAAGTGTCTGCCCCTTGAATACCTTGTAGTCTACGGCATGCCGGCGGAACAAGCAGCACAGACTCTTGAGCTCGGAGTTCAAAAGCCGGTTGCTCTCCTCGGTTTGCCGAAGCGTTATCAGTGTGCGCACTGCATCTTCGGCCGTAAGCCCGATTCTTGCCTTTTTGTCGCAAACGCATTGCGCAACGAGTCCCGGCACGGCTTGTTTCACAGCTTCCCTCATTACGGAATGGAATTGTTGCGACGAAATTTCTTCCGCTACATTTTCGTTCCATAATTCTGCACGAAGCAATTTGAGCAGGAGCGTTGTGTCTGCAGTCATATCCGTGTTTGCCGTGAGTTTCCTGTTTACTTTTTACTTTACTTTTTACCGGCTTCGGAAACCAGATTTTCATAGGTTTTGAGGAGTTCGCTCCAGATGTATTTCTGCTCGAATCTTTCGGTTACCATGTTCCGGGCGTTTTCTGACATCTTTTTCCGGAGAGCGCTGTCTTTCAGCAAAGTGCGCATGGCACCCAATATGTCGTCTTCGCTTTTGGGCGGAATAATCAGCCCGTTCCGCTTGTCTTTTATTATTTCGTTGGCGCCGTTGATGTCGGTGACTATTTGCGCCAGTCCCATAGCGCCGGCTTCAAGAACTGTGTTGGGGAAACCTTCGCGGTAGGAAGGGAATACAAATGCATCGGCAATGTCGTAATATGGCCTTACGTCGCTGGCTTCGCCTACGGCAATGATGTCTTCGTTCTCTTTTATTTCATGTATTGTCTCGGGGCGGAGCGGGTCCAGCGATTCTTCGAATCTCCCTACAAGCAGCAGCGAAACTTTGGCGTCTTTT
>CAZDOH010000002.1:9595-37293 GCA_964507005.1 uncultured Prevotella sp.
CGCCGTCTTTTTCACATTGCAGCCTTTTGAAAGCAGCTACCAGTTCGTTTATTCCTTTGTCCTTTACAAGGCGTCCTACGAAAAGGAAAACAAAATGCCCTTCAATCTTCTTTAGCAATGTGGAGTCGGGGGGACTGGCTATTCCGCGTTTCCAATAGTCGATGTCGATTCCGCGAACGTTCCCGTTCCCGATAATGTGCAGGGGCTTCTTTGTGATTTGGCGAAGGTCGTTGGCTACGCCGTAGCCTTCCGGATTTATGTAAGTGGCACAATGGCATAGTATTTTGTCCATAACAATAAGAATGAACTTTTGTATGCCTCGCGACGTGGGGAATACCAGCCCCGTATATGTGTGAATCCTTATCGGAACCCGGGTAATCCATGCTGCAACCATGCTTATAAGTCCGGCTTTGGGAGTCATGGAATGAACTATGTATGGCTTTTCCTTGCAGAAAAGCCGTATCATGCCAACAAGCGACTTGAAATCTTTTATTATTGATATGTGCCTTTCCATGGGAACCGCTTCGCATCTCACGCCTTCGCGAATCCTGATGTCGTCCAGCTCTTTTAGAGGTGACGATACGGCAACTACTTCGTAGTAGCGGGAAAGCATTTTCAGCTGCCCGCGGCAAAAGGTATTAAGGGATGTGGGAACCGTTGATGTTTTTATCAACTTCCTTTTTGCGGCTTCATGCATCTTTTCGGTGTTGTAACATGCTTACGCAAGGCTTTCTTTGTACCAGTCGTATAGTTTTTGCACGCCGTCTTCTATCTCTACTTTATGGGTCCATCCCAAACTGTGGAGTTTCGATACGTCGATTAGCTTTCGCGGTGTGCCGTCGGGCTTTGAAGAGTCGAATTCTATTTTGCCGCTGAAACCGATGGCTTTTACCACCAATTCCGCAAGCTCGCGTATGGTAAGTTCTTTGCCCGTACCAATGTTGATGTGGCAGTTGCGTATTTCGCCGAGTTTAGGTATGGCACCGCCACGCCCTTCGCTGTTGTTGCGGTTTACGGCCCCGTCTGCTTTCGCACCGTAAAATACCGAAGAATACTTTTCAATCCCGATTATGTCGCTGAAATCCACGTTCAGCAGAATGTGGACTGAGGCGTCGGCCATGTCTTCGCTCCAAAGAAATTCCCGCAAAGGAGTGCCTGTGCCCCAAAGGGTTACTTTGTTGTTTTCAATGCCGTAGAACGCCAGGGCTTTTGTAATCCTTTCCTTGCTGCTGCTTCCGTTGACGTTGCCTTCGCCTATTGTTTCGCGAAGCGTGTCGGGCGGGTTGATAGGGCGCTTGTCCATGTCGTGGCATATAGCTTCCCAGTTTCCTTCGTTAAGGAGTTTTGCAAGGTATATTTTGCGCATCATTGCCGGAAGCACGTGCGAATTTTCAAGGTGGAAATTATCGTTGGGCCCATACAAATTGGTAGGCATAACGGCAATGTAGTTTGTGCCGTATTGCAGGTTGTAGCTCTCGCACATCTTGAGCCCGGCGATTTTTGCAATCGCATATTCTTCGTTGGTGTATTCCAGCGGTGAGGTGAGCAGGGCGTTCTCGCTCATCGGCTGGGGAGCATTCTTCGGGTAAATGCAGGTGCTGCCAAGAAACAACAGCTTTTTCACGTGGTGCGAATATGCGTTTTCAATTACATTGCATTGAATCTTCAGATTTTGCATGATGAAATCCGCACGGTAGAGTGAATTCGCCATTATGCCGCCCACGAATGCTGCCGCCAAAACCACGGCATCGGGCTGCTCGCTGTCGAAAAATTGCTTTACTGCGGCTTGGTCTGTAAGGTCGAGTTCTTTGTGGCTGCGGCCTATGAGATTGTTGTACCCACGGTTCTTGAGATTGTTCCAAATGGCAGAGCCCACCAACCCGTTGTGGCCTGCTACATATATTTTTGCGTCTTTGCTAAGCATTTTGCACGTCAATATTTATGGAATCTGACTTTTAATATGGCTCTTTATATATTCCATGTCGTGGTCAACCATGATTTTCACAAGGTCTTCAAATGAAGTCTTGCGGGGATTCCATCCAAGTTGCTGCTTCGCTTTTGTAGGATCGCCTAGAAGCTGGTCCACTTCGGCGGGGCGGAAATATTTTGGGTCGACTTCTACGAGAGTTTTTCCGCTGGAAATGTCTATGCCTTTCTCGTTGATGCCTTCGCCTTCCCATCGCAGATTTATTCCGGCCTGCTTGAAAGCCAAAGAGCAGAATTCGCGTACGGTGTGCATCTCGCCTGTAGCAATCACAAAGTCTTCGGGCTTTTCCTGCTGGAGTATCAGCCACATGCATTCAATGTAGTCTTTTGCGTATCCCCAGTCGCGTCGCGCATTCAAGTTGCCTAAATAGAGTTTGTCTTGTATGCCTTGTGCTATGCGGCTTGCAGCCAGCGTTATTTTCCGGGTTACGAAATTTTCCCCGCGCCTTTCGCTTTCGTGGTTGAACAGTATGCCGTTGCAGCAATACATATTGTAGCTCTCGCGGTAGTTCTTTATAATCCAGAAACCGTAAAGTTTTGCAACTGCATACGGAGAACGAGGGTAGAAGGGAGTGCTTTCACGCTGCGGCACTTCCATTACTTTTCCGAAAAGTTCCGATGTCGATGCCTGGTATATTTTGCATTTGTCGGCAATTCCGCAAATCCTTACCGCTTCCAGCAGGCGTAGCACGCCGATTGCATCGGTGTCTGCCGTGTATTCAGGTACGTCGAACGACACTTTTACGTGGCTCTGTGCTGCGAGGTTGTAGATTTCGGTGGGTTGCACTTCCGAAATTACCCGGATGAGTGAAGACGAGTCGGTCATGTCGGCCCAATGAAGGTCAACTAGCCTTTTGTGCTTCATGTCTCTTACCCATTCGTCAAGATATAAATGCTCGATTCTCCCGGTATTGAATGAAGATGAACGGCGAAGCAATCCGTGCACTTCGTAGCCTTTCTCTATTAGAAATTCTGCTAAATATGAGCCGTCCTGGCCTGTTATGCCTGTAATCAAGGCAATGTTGTTGCTCATTTGAAAATATGTTTGATTTCTGCAAAGGTATGTTATTTGTGGTAAAGTGCAAAGGCCTTGTAGTTCTAAATTGGACTTTTGCGAGGACTTGGATTGAAATTTATAAGGCACTGCGTGCGGCATCGCGAAAATACGGCTCTATGGCAGTTACAATGCTTCAGCCTTGATACGCGATGCGCTCACAATTATTCTGCGATGCGCAGAGAATTTTTACGCTGTGCGCAACCGGTAATTCGGCCAACGGTAGTTTAAACAAATTTGTTTTGTATGCAGGATTCTGCGTTTTGTAGAGAAAATTCGGGCAACAGCTAAATTTTCTCCTTCAAAATTTGGTTGGAAAAAGAAAAAGCCATACTTTTGCATCGCATTTGGAGAAATGCACATCGCAATGCGGCAATAGCTCAGTTGGTAGAGCGCAACCTTGCCAAGGTTGAGGTCGCGAGTCCGAGTCTCGTTTGCCGCTCATTTTTTGAAAAGGAAAGGAAGCCCAGGTGGCGGAATGGTAGACGCGCTAGTTTCAGGTACTAGTGTTAGAAATGACGTGCAGGTTCGAGTCCTGTTCTGGGCACCTGGTATCCTAAGGAAAATATTCGGAGAGATGGCGGAATTGGTAGACGCGCTACTTTGAGGGGGTAGTGACAATTGTGTCGTGGGAGTTCGAGTCTCCTTCTCTTCACAAATCCGAATATTGCGGCAATAGCTCAGTTGGTAGAGCGCGACCTTGCCAAGGTCGAGGTCGCGAGTTCGAATCTCGTTTGCCGCTCTTTTTTATGGTATTGCAGTTTTGCAATAAGGTGTTTTTGTTGAATAATCTGACGCCAATAAAACGTAAATCATAATGAATCTATACATAAGGTATTTTAATCAGGAAATTCTTGTGCACAATGTCGAGGAAGCTTTTGATTTTCTCTCGAATGTAGCCCAGTTGCGTATTGACGAGCCGATGCGCAAAGATATAAAGTCGTTTGTTGAAGGATCGGTGGCTTATCCCAAGCGCTATAAAGTGGGCCCCAAAGCTTATTTTATAGTTATTAAGACCAGTGCCGAGACTATGAGCGAATTTAAGCTTAACAACAAGAAGAGCAGCCAGAGTGTTTCGGGGCAAATCAAGGCCGAGCGGCAGAATGAACTGAACGAAGGCGATTTTGGCTGGTATGAGGGCGCTTTGGTTTTCAAGCGTGTCATTCCTATACCGGGCACGGGAAAGTTCCAGTATCGTGACACTCCGTTTGTGGCACGCGTGAAAGCCAACAATCCGCAGGAGTGCTACACCCGCATAATCCAGCATCTCCGCAATCGTCAGGATATAGATTTGCGCTCGCAGTTCCCGTCGTCGAAAGGAAAGAATTTTAGCTACAAATATTTGGGGATATCGCTTCCTCAAGAATAAGTTTCATAGTGTTGGGAAAAGAGGGAAGCCAATCGGCTTTCCTTTTTTTATTTCTCGGTTGCTATTCCGGTTTCGAGGAACATCGTTCTGTAATACTCCGCTTTCTTTTCCAGGGCAAGCGGGTAGGCGCGGCTGGAACTGGGCATGCGCCAGAATTGCATTTCCTTCCCGTTTACGCGAACCGTGGCAGGCTTCGCAATAAGCGGAATCTGAACGCCAAGTTGCCTTGCCGTTTCTTCGGCAGCCTTTCCTCCGGTTGTCACAATTGCTTTACACAGTGGTATTGCGCTTGCGAGCCGTAGAATGTCGGTTGGCTCGAGAATTTCAAGAAACTTGTCGCTGGCATTGTTGTTCAGACGGTTTACCTTGCTTGCGGTGTCGTAAATGGCAATGCCTTTCTCGTTGAGGAGATTCCTGATTTTTTCTTCGGCAAAAGTCTTGGCTTTCGTGTTGACTAAGGCATTCTTGTCGTTCATGAATACAATGCCGAAGATGCGCCACATGTCGTTGATGTAGTTGGGGTAGAAAAAGTCCATGCACCATCTGCTTCGTGGCGGCGGGAAGCTTCCGAGCATTAGCAGCCTGGATTTTTCCGGGAGAAACGGCGACAGGGGATGCAACTCTACCATCTTCCGTATTTTTGAGGATTTGTTCGCCGGTAATGACCTTTAGGGCAGAAATTTATTCCGAAATAAATGTTTGTCATCATTATTGTGTTGCTTACCCGGAAGTGTGTCTTGCGGTAATTGTAGGCGTGCACTACGCTCGACAGCCCTGCAAAGAAACGGTTAGTGTTCCAAACTAATCCCAGGCGCCCAACGACGTCGAAGTTGATGTTGTGTGCCGAGAATATTTCCCTGTGGTCGATGTTCTGCCCTTTGGAAAATTTGTAGCCGAGTGCCGGCAGCGCCGATATTGCAAAGAGCCAGTTGCGCGCGAACACCCAATTGTAGGCATAGCCGAAGTTTACGCTGTAGTCGTAATAGTTGATGTCGTTGAACTTCATCTCGTCGAAAATCCCGGTTCCCCCGTCTTCTTCCGAAAGCAGTGCAGCGGGCAGTTTTGTATAGTCGAAACTGAGCTTCTGGTGGGAATAAAGAAAGCCGATTTTCCATGAACCGCAACTTTTCTTCTGCTGGGTGCTTTGGCTGAAGGCTGCCGGGTAGGAAAAGCGCTTGTGGTTGAAGATGTAGTACACGTTCAGGCTGTTGTTGTAGGTTTTGAGCCCGTCGAAGTCCACGTTTCTTACTTTGCTGTCGTTTGTCTTGCCGAAACCTTTGGTTCGCGTTATGGTGAAGTCGCCGTTGTTGCGGTTGTGAATGTAGTCGATGCCGAATGTGGAGCTGTAGATGCTGATGTTGTACTGCTGCGTTTTGCTCGAAGGGTAGGAGTGGCCGATGTCGAACTGGTAGCCGAAGAACGCCCAATGCCATCCCAGATACGGCCCTATCTTCATGCGGGTTTTTGTCTTGAGATTGATGCGCTGGTATTGGTCCTGGTCGTTGCGGCCCTCTATAGCGTAGAAATTGAAGAGGGTGCTTTCCTGCAGCATCGCCGTAAAGTTGTAATGGTTGGGCTCTATGTAGGTGGAGTCGGTGTAGTTGAAATTCTGGAAAAAGCGGTATAGCGCGCTTTTCTTGCGTTTGGGTTTGCTGGGACGGTTGTTGTCGGCAGCCACGTTGTTTTCGGCGGTGAAGCTTTTGTCGGGAATTTCGTCTTGAGCCCAGACGGATGCCGCCGGGCACAACACTAGTGAAATCAAAAATGCCAGACAAATACTTTTCAATGCCAACGTGTGTTTTGTGGAAGTTAGAAAGAAATTCCCGCGGCGTTAGATTTTCCCGAGGATGCGGTCCATCACCCAGTTAACCGATGTGGCGCTCACGCTGTCGCAGTTGCAGATGGCTTTTCCCTGAAGATGCTCTACTATAAGCTTTATGAGCGGCAACTGCACGTGCTCGGGATTTTCTACGGTGATTTCCTCGTGTCCCCGCTCGGTGTTGACTTCGATGGGGCGGTATGTGAATATCGAAAAACTTATTTCGCCTTTGTCGCCGATGACTTGTATCCGGTCTTCCTTTGCCGATTCGTGTGCCACGAAGCACCATGAGCCGGAACCGGGCAGTCCGGAGGCAAATCTGAAGGCTGCGCTTACGGTATCTTCCGTTTCATACAGTCCTCCGCGGTTTCCGCAATATCCTTTCGCCTCTACAATCGGCCCGAAAATCTCCTGGAGCATGTCTATCTGGTGCGGGGCAAAATCGTAGAAGTATCCGCCTCCGGCAATGTCGGGCTGCACGCGCCACGGCATGTTTTGCCGGCTGTAGTCGAGGTCGCGCGGGGGCGCGGCAAAGCGCAGCTGAACGTTTATTGCCTTCCCGATTTCCCCGCTGTCTACTATCTGCTTTACTTTTTTGAAATAAGGCAGATACCTTCTGTAATAGGCTGCGAAGCATGGCAGACCGGTTTTCTCGGCTATGCGGTTTATGCGCCCGCAGTCCTGGTAGTTCGACGCCAAAGGCTTTTCCACGTATGCCGGTTTGCCCGACTTGAGCGCCATGATGGCGTACGTGGCATGCGTCGACGGCGGCGTGGCAATGTAGATGGCATTTACGTCAGGGTCGTCTATAAGTTGCTGCGCGTCGGTGTACCAGCGCGGAATATTGTGGCGCTGGGCGTAGGTGCGCACATTGTCCTTGTTGCGGCTCATCACGGCTATCACGCGCGAGCCTTCAACTAGCGAGAATGCGGGGCCGCTTTTCTTCTCAGTGGCTTCGCCGCAACCTATAAAACCCCACGAAATGATTTTATTTTCCATTATCGTATGCAAAGATACTTAGATTTTGTTTATCTTCGTAAACCGTTAAACGGAAATCGTTACAGGTTATGGATAAGTTTGAAAAGGAAATATCGGAAGTGTCGTTCGCTAAAAGCGTAAAGGAAGGCTGTTCAATGTTTTTGTCGTCGTTTCGCAAGGCGGCCCGGGTGCTCTTGTGGCTTTCGGCAGCCATTGCCGTGGTGGCGGCTGTGGCTTTTGGCGGAAACATCGGCAATGTGAAGACCGACTATATTACTTATATGCCGTTTCACGAGGTGTCGATGCATTCCTTTATTATATATGCGTGCGGACTCCTGGCTATGCTGCTGCTTTACGTGTTTTGGCGCGGCGCGGCTTTTCTTGTAGTAGCAAATGCCGCCGGGCATAGTTTTGAACGAAAAAGCCTGCTGTTGTCGGGACTGAAATTCCTGCAGTTCTGCTTGCTGGCATTCTTGGTGTTTGGAGTGCTGGCTGTTGTGCTGGTTGTGCTTGCAGTGAAAATTTCCCTTTGGTTTTGGATTGCAGTGGCTGTATATGTTATAGCCGTATCTGTTCCTTTGGCGATTTCGCAATACGATTATATGCTGACCGACAATAACTTCCGGCGGTCGCTCGGTGTAGCGTTCCGTGTGCTTAAGGAACAGTGGGGCAGAGTGTTCTTCCGGTTGTTTGTAGTGTTTGCTGCAGTGGCTTTGTGCTTTGCAGTCTTTTCGCTTCCGGCAGCGTCGCTGGCTCTGGCGGTTTACGACAACGCCACGGCCGTCAGCATGGAAAAGGCTTCGGCTACGCCGTTTTTTGTCTTTGCCTTGGAATATGTGTTTATTGCGGCGGGCGTGTTGGCCCAACTGGTAGTGTCGTTTATGGCAATCACTCAGATGAGTGTTTTCTATAAGGAGTGCGTGCAATATTCCGAGGCTCTGCTTGCCGGTCGTAAGGCTGAGTATTAAAATCTCCCATACATTTCTTCTACATGCGCATGCCGGTTTTCCGCTATGCGCATTCCGTTATTTTTTTAGCGCACACAATTTTTATTTTATGCGCTAAGAATTTTTTTTCTTTGCGCATATAATTTTTCTTTTGTGCGCAAAGAAATTTTTTTTTGAGCGCTATAATTTTTCCGCAATGCGCAACTGATTTGATTTCGCCTAAATGCTGCGCGATTTTCTCGGTTTAGCGTTAAAAAATCTTGATTTTTTTTTTATACACTATATTATTGAAAGTTAAATCTTAATAGATTAACAAAAATGTAACGCAGTTTCGCGGGAAAGTTTATAAATTTGGGCAGCAATTAAGGCAATATATAATTAAATCAATGTAGTTATGAAGAAATTTCTTCTCTTTGCAATGGCGGTAGCTTCGGCATTCTTTGCCGATGTCTCCGCGCAGAATGTTCCCGAGAAAAGTAGTGGCGGGAAAATCAAATGGTATTTTATAAAATCTGCAGATTACGGGGAAGCTTGTTATCTTACGGCAGATGGCGATTGGATGCATGGTCAGGCTAAAGCCAGTTATAACGACCCTGAAGCATTGGCCAAGCAGTTGTGGTGCTTTACTACCGACGACGATTCGCTTTACACCATCACCTGTAAGTACGACGGGCGTGTGCTTAATCTTGCCTATAATTCTACTTACGAGGAGTCTAGTCACCTCACCACGGGCGAAGGTATAAAGTACATATTCCGCACCGAAGAAGGTCGCGCAGGTTTCGGCTTGACTACCGACCGCCCGTGCCCGGTGGGAAATGCAATAATGCGATATCCCGCTTTCTCACCGCATGCCTATCATGCATTTTGGCTTGTCCGTCAATCTAATAGTACGAAAGACGATGCTTGGTTTATTCCTGAGCTTTACGACGAAGGCTTTGAGGTGCAGAACGACCAGGAAGTTACTTATTACAACATGCAGTCGTGCTGCTCCAGTTTGCAGGGCGACTATGTGCTTGTCGACAATACGTCGAGCGTTGACAGCAAATACAATTTCATTCTCGGGCAAAGCGATGACAGCAATCTTGCTTCGCAGTGGAGGCTGGTGCGCCAAAGCGATATGACTGTGGCTATCATAAACCGCGCTACGGGCAACTGCATCTCCACCAATCTCCAGCCGGTGGGCGAGTTCAATATTCCCGATGCCGACGGCAAGGAACTTGCACAGTCGGGCTACAACATCTCGAAAATCAGCGACGACAACCAGTTTATCCTCTCTTCGGTAGGTGAAGACGGCTTTACGCGCTATCTCAATGCTGCCGTTCTGGCCGAAGAGCCCGCAAAAATCGATTTCGACAACCTTACGTACTCGGAATTCGCCTGGACATTCGCAAAGAAAGGCACTGAAGTGGGCATCAACGAAGCCGCTTCCCCCGCTGAGGCAAGCGTTACGGTTGACGGCGGCATGATTCGCGTTTCAGAAGGTGCCGACTACAATATATATACCGTTGACGGCGTAGAAATGCCCAAGAACGTGCAGCTCGCCAAGGGCGTTTACCTCGTGTCCGTTCAGGGAAAAACCGTGAAAGTCATCATACGCTAACTCCTAAACAAAAAAGATTATGAATATTTCGAAATACAAAAGTCTGTTTGCAATGTTGGCGCTCGTGATGCTGACTGCATTCACGGCAAAGGCTCAGGACATCGTGCTCGCAAGCACCGCAAGCAGCGACAAATCCTATTTCAACGTTTCTTCCACTGACCCGCTCGACTTCTCAAACCAGGGCGGAACCAAAACTGTGCTTGTTGAAACCAATCTCGTTGTTAAACCACGCAGCGAGGCATCTTGGCTCTCGGCTGTAATCGAAAATGGCGTGCTGAAAGTCACTGCCGATGCCAATACCGGCAAATCGGTACGCGAAGGCGAAGTACTTCTTCCTGCTCTCGACGGAAATGCAAAAACTCTGAAAGTACGCCAGCTCGGTACCGACCCCGCATTCTTTATTAAGGAGAACGAAATCAGCGTAAGCGGTAAGGCTCCCGATATAGTGCTCAATATCGTAAGCAATGCCGAACTCACGTTCACGTCTTCCGACTGGATAAAGAGCGGTGACGTTGTTTGGGAAAGCGGTGACAAGGCATATGTCATCGCAACCGTAGGCCTCGAAAAGATGGCCGACCGCACAGGCGAAGTCAACGTGCAGCTTAAGGGCGACGACGCTTCGATGCAGACCGTTACGGTAAAGCATACGTTTGAAGGCTATCCTTCGTTCATCGTGATGAGCGACATACACTTTGGCCACAACGATGCCAAGTCGCGCGTCACAACTTCTCTTTCAAATCTCTACGAGCAGAACCCTGACGCTGATTTGCTGATTGTAAACGGCGACCTTACCCAAAACGGAAATGCCAGTCAATACGAAGAAATGCTCAGCGTGATGAACGATGAAACGCTTGTGCCCTCCGAAGTTAAGCGCGTGTTTGTTATGGGTAACCACGAATGGTTCACCTCAGAAAACGCTTTGGACAACTACGAAAAGACGGGCTGCTCGCTCAACGGATATTTCGCAGTAAAGGGCTATCCTTTCATCTATATCGGCCTTTCCGGCTCGGGCAACGAAGACTATAGCGATGAGAGCATGGAATTCCTTGCCAACAGTCTTAAAGACGCATCGGTGAAATACGCCGGCAAACCAATCTTTGTGTTTACCCACATTCCTGCTTACGGCACCACACACGGCTCTTCTTCCTATGACGGCGGCTGGGGAAGCCACGAAATCTACGACGCACTGAAAAACTACCCGCAGGTAATCCACTTCTGCGGCCACACTCACTATTCGCTTCAGGAGCAGCGCGCTCTTTGGCAGGGTGCGTTCACTTCAATCGACGAAGGCACCAACGACTACACCGAAATCCAGCCGGGCATCGACTACGAAGGCATACATCCCTATCGCGTTGACGACGTTCAGGAAGGTGTGGTTGTTACGGTAGAAGACGAAAGCAATGTGAATATCCGCCGTTTCGACAGCCGTCGCGGCGAGGAAATTCTTCCGGCGTGGGATATAGCAGCTCCCTACGACGGCACAAATATGATTTATGCAGTAAACACCGACTCCCTAGCTCCTGTGTTCGAAAATACCGAAGTGCAGGCCGAAGAAATGGAGAAGGGTAGCCGCAATATTATATTCAAGCAGGCTAAAGACGAGGAAAATGTTGTGCTTTACTACAATGTAAGAATCTATAACGAAGCCGGTGATTCCGTTTCCTGCAAACGGATTTGCTCGCGCTTCTATCTCGGCAGCGAAATGCCCGAGCAGCTCAACGTTTCCTTCAGCGACCTTCCGCTCGACCAGACTTTCTATGCAGCTGTAACGGCAGTAGACCCCTTCGGCAACGAATCCGAGCCCATTCAAAGCGAAACATTCGACTTCAAGGACTATGTGCCGGCTGAAGGCACTACGCTCCCCGTTGCCGATTTGTTTGACCTTTCAATCGACAACAATGGCAATGTGACCGATGCGTCACCTCTGAAAAATACTGTTGTAGTTTCGTCCACGGCTCCGGTTTTGGGATACGACAAGGAATACAACCTCAACAACCTGAAGTTCTCCGACAATAACTATCAGTTCTATCGCGTTGACTATGCCGACAACGAATCAATAATAAACGCATTCTCCAACGCATTCACGCTTGAAACATTCTTCAACCTCAATACTGTAGCCGGTGACAGATGCATCTTCAGTAGTCAGGATGCTGGCGGCGCTGGCTTCGAAGTGATTGAAGGCAAACTTCAGTTCTATTGCCATGTCGGCGGTTCGTATCAATGTGTTGAGTGCAGTGGAACGCTCAAGCCTAACCAGCGTTACCATGCGGTGGCAACCTACAGCAAGGAAGACGGCGTTGTCAAGCTCTACCTTGACGGCTATCTCTCGGGCAGCAAACTTGTTAGCGGCGACTTTGGCTTCCCCAACGAAGGTGCATGGTGGCTGGCTATCGGTGGCGATGCAAGCACTGATAAGAATTACGCGCAATATCCTATGGACGGTATGATAATGGCCGCACGTATGTATTCGAAAGCCGTTTCGCGCGACGAAGACTATGTAATGTACAAGAGCTTTGCCGATCTCTACAACCCCTCAGAGGCTGAAGACACAACTGCTGCAGCAGAGGCTCCCAAGGCCGACCTTTTCGACCTCACGTTTGGCGAGAACGGCGCAGTGACAATCGATACCGATGTTGAGGGCTTGACTGTGGAAACTGGCAGCACAACGCCCGCTACATACTACAACGAAACCTACAAGCGCTGGTTCGCCAAGTTCTCCGGCTCCAGCGAATATGAATACTACAGTGTGCCTTACGCTGACAACCAAATAATGCTTTCGGCAATGGAGTCTGACTTCTCGCTCGAAACCTTCGGCATGGTAACCAGCACCAGCGGCGACCAGGGATGGCTCAGCTCCACTCAGATTGGCGGTATAAGCATCGAGATGGACGCTGCCGTGATTTGCATCTGGGCTTGCTACAACGGAACATATATAAAGGTGGCAACCGATGTTACAATTGAAACCGGCAAGTACTACCACATTGTGGCAGTTATCGACGGCGAGGCAGGCGAGATACGCGCCTACATCAACGGACGCCTTGCAGGCAAGCGCGACTATGCGGGCGTGTTCACCTTCCCCCAAGACAATGGCAAGTACTTCTGCGTGGGCGGTGACGCTACCGGCAATGGCGGTTGTGCCGAATTCCTGATGAAGGGCGAAATTGGCGTTGCCCGTATGTACAGCTCGGCGCTGACATTCTCGCAAATCAAGAAACTCTACCAGGATATCCAAAACGGAGTAGGGAAAGAGTAAAAGTCTTTAGATAATCACTGAAATCCCCGCGCCAGATTGAAGGGCGCGGGGATTTTTTTGCGCTATGCTCGGGAAATTGCACGCTTAGAGTAGGGCCGCCGCCGGAATGCTTTGTGTGTTCAGAAATAGTAATTTTTTGTTTCTCCGGGTTAATTTGTCGTAATTGTTCCGCCCTAAATGCCCGAATCGTTTGCCGCTACAAATAATTTTGCTACATTTGTAGGCGAAAGTTCAATCAATGGTCTTAAAAATCCGAACTATCCAATGAATTTGCCACATAGAATATATTCTCTCGTAGGGTTATTGTTTATAGGAGCAGCTACCGCAACAGTCCAGGCCCAGGACATTATAGCGCGGCAAGCCCCCGTCGACCGTCGCGTAAAGGCGGCCGATTCTGTTTCGCTCAAGCATCTGCTCACAGTGGAAGCCGCCGAAGAAATAGCCGGTCTTTATCCCGATTTCAACAATACCTCTGTTCATAATTATAAAGGTGCCGCAGTTCCCGATTCTTTCCGCATCGACCTGCGGCATTTCTGCATGCCGACTCCTTCCAGGCAGATTACTTCGAACTACGGCTATCGCCGTGCTTTCCGCAGAATGCATCAGGGCCTCGATATCAAGGTCTATATAGGCGACACCATTAAGTCGGCCTTCGCCGGTAAGGTGCGCATCGTAGACTACGAAGGCGGCGGCTACGGCAAATATGTGGTGGTGCGCCACAACAACGGACTGGAAACTGTTTACGGACACCTTTCAAAGCAACTTGTGGCCGAAAACCAGACTGTGAAGGCAGGAGAACCCATCGGGCTCGGCGGCAACACGGGAAAGTCTACCGGTTCGCACCTGCATTTCGAATGTCTCTTCCTCGGCAACGCCATCGATCCCCAACTGCTCTTCGACTTTCCCAATCAAGACATCGTTTCGGATTTCTATACTTACCGCAGCAACGCATCGCAGAGCAGCAGCAATCTTTACGCTTCGGCAAACACCGAAACAACCACTGCTAAGCAGCAGCCGGCAGCCGAAAACCCGACCGGCAGTGTGAAGTACCACAAGGTGAAGCGCGGCGATTCGCTTTATTCTATTGCTTCGAAACTCGGAACTTCGGTTGACAAGCTCTGCGAACTCAACCACATCACCAAGCGTCAGAGTCTTCGCCCCGGGCAAATACTGCGCTACGCCGAATAAACACCGTCAGCCATGCCTGATACAAAACAGCAGTTTAAGGAAGTCATAGCTTCGTGCCGCAGTCTCTACGCAAAGAAACTCGGCGACTATTCTCCGTCGTGGCGCATCCTGCGCATACCTTCCGTTACCGACCAGATTCTCAACAAGGCAAAGCGCATAAGGCAGATAGGCGAGAGTGGAGTGGCGCTGGTGGACGAAGGCGTTGAGCCAGAGTTTATCGGGCTTGTGAACTACAGCATTATAGGACTTATACAAATAGAACTGCAACCAACGCTCGACCCCGACATTTCAAACGAGAAGTGTCTGGAACTCTACGACAAGTACGCGCAGCAGGCTTTCGAACTCATGGAGATGAAGAACCACGACTACGACGAAGCTTGGCGCGGAATGCGAGTAAGTTCGATGACCGACCTCATTCTGATGAAGCTCTACCGCGTGAAGCAGATAGAAGACCACGGCGGCAAGACAACGGTGAGCGAAGGCATCGCCTCGAACTATTTCGATATTATAAACTATGCAGTGTTTGCGCTAATCAAACTGCGCTATGAAAGCTAGGCGTAGTGCGCGGTATGCCATAGTAAATGTTTGCAGCTTGTTGTTGGCTGCAATTTTTGTTTTCTCAGGATTTACCAAAGCCGTAGACCCCGTTGGCGGCGGAATAAAAATCGGCAGTTGGCTGATAGCTTTCGGCATCGATGCCTCGAAACACGAAACGTTGCTTGAAGGGCTTTCCGTTTTGCTCAGCACTGCCGAATTCCTTCTCGGCGTTCATCTGCTGCTGGGAATGCGCCGCCGGCTGACTTCAATAGCCACTCTGCTTCTCACTGCGTTTTTCACGGTGCTGACATTCTGGCTGTGGAAGACTGAAAGCTTTGGCGACTGTGGATGTTTTGGCGACGCGGTGCATCTCACACCAGGCGAGACGCTCCTCAAAAACATCGTGCTGCTCGCGGCCGCCGTTGTTGTAGCCGCAAACCCCACAAAGGTTTTCGCCCTGCTGCGCTACAGATACCATTGGATAGCGCAGTCGTACGCTCTGCTGTTTGTTTTGGCCTTGTCGCTCTACTCATACCATTATCTGCCTGTAGTCGACTACCGTTCCTACCATATTGGGCAGGATATGGTAAAGGCTTCCACCGTGCCGCCCGATGCCGAGGCGCCTGTGTTCCAGACGGTGTTCACTCTCGAGAAAAACAATGTGCGCAAAACGTTTACCCTTGACAATTACCCCGACTCGACATGGAAATTCATCGACTCCGAAACCGAAATGCTTAAGCCCGGTTTCCAACCCGAGATTTCCGACTTTGCAGTTAGTGACGACAAGGGCGATGATGCCGCGCACGCGTTGCTTCATAACGGCAATTACGCATTTTGGATAGTTGTTCCCCGCATTGAAAATACCGACAACGGAGTAATCGATGCCATTGCCGACGTCTTCGACTACTGCCGGCACTACGGCTACGACATCTACGGCCTCACGGCGTCCGACAGCAGCGCGGTGGCCGAATGGCTGCACCACTCGGGACTGTCGTTTACGTTCTTTTATGCCGACGACGTATTGCTGAAAACCATGGTGCGCTCCAATCCCGGCGTACTGCTTGTGCGCCAAGGAAAGATACTCAACAAATGGAGCAAGAACAACCTCCCCGACGAAGATACGCTCGTCGCTCCCTTGGAAAAGTTATCTCTAATTTGCGGAAAGGGCAGTTATGGACTGAAAGATACATTTAAATACATCGCTCTGTTCCTTATTCCGCTAATAATTATTACTTTCGCGGATAAATCAAGGAGCATGCGCAAGGCTGTGGCCCGGCGTTTGCACAAACGAAAACGAATTATAACCAAGAACGAAATGAGAAAGAAAATTGTAGCAGGCAACTGGAAAATGAATATGAACCTGCAGGATGGTGTTGCTTTGGCAAAGGAAATCAACGATGTTTGCAAAGCCGACAAACCTAATTGTGACGTGGTGGTTTGCACACCTTTCATTCATTTGGCAAGTGTTGCCGCTGTGCTCGACTGCGAGTCGGTAGCGCTCGGCGCTGAAAACTGTGCTGACAAGGAAAAGGGCGCATACACTGGCGAAGTGTCGGCCGAAATGGTTAAGAGCACCGGAGCGCAGTACGTTATCCTGGGACATTCCGAGCGCCGCCAGTATTACGGCGAGACTCCCGAAATACTCAAGGAGAAAGTTCTTCTTGCACTCAAAAACGGTTTGAAGGTAATCTTCTGCTGCGGTGAAACTCTCGAAGAGCGCGAAGCCGGCAAGGAAAACGAAGTTGTGAAGGCAGAGCTCGACGGCTCGGTATTCAACCTTTCTGCAGAAGAGTGGAAAAACATCGTGCTTGCTTACGAACCCATCTGGGCTATCGGCACTGGCAAAACCGCTACTTCCGACCAGGCTGAGGAAATGCTTGCTTACATCCGCTCGATTGTTGCAGAGAAATACGGAAAGGAAGTTGCTGAAGACACTTCCATTCTCTATGGCGGAAGCTGCAAGCCCAGCAATGCTGCCGAACTCTTCGGCAAGGCTGACATCGACGGCGGCCTCATTGGTGGAGCCTCACTTAAAGTGCAGGACTTCAAGGGTATAATCGACGCTTGGAAAAAGTAATACAACTACATACAACTGCCGCTCCATGTGTACGTTTATATGGAGCGGCATTTTGCTTTTTATGAAAAGACGCATTCTGCTTTTTACGGTTCTTCTGCCTGCCTTGCTGTCGGCGCAGAAGAGTAAGGGTTTTGTGCACGACTTGCAGAAAGAGGCCGACGGCTGGGGAAAAATAGAGTTGGTGCAGGAAGAGCGCCTCACGCGGCTTCTCAACGGCGACACCGTGCCTCCCGCTGCCGCAGAGAAAAAGGCTGCCACCCAAAAGCCCGACAGCGCAAAGCAGAACCGCCCAGCCCGCGACACTTTGGCACCGCAGAACACTACTGTTGCCGAAACTCCCGTTGCACGTCAAGCCAAGACACGGCGCTACAAGGTGAACGGCTATCGCGTGCAGATATATGCCGGAAACAACTCGCGAGCCTCGCGCATGGAGGCTGAGAAAGCAGCGCAGCGCTTTAAGGCTCTTTTCCCCGGAGTGTCGGTTTACACGCATTTCTATCCTCCGCGCTGGGTGTGCAGGGTAGGCGATTTCCGAACTTCCGAACAAGCGCGCGAATTCATGCAACAGATAAAGGAAGTGAAATCTTTCACCGGGCTCATCGTAGTCAAGACTGCGGTATATGCTTCATATACCAGTGAAAGTGAAGAACAATGAAGAATAATGGAGAAATTATCACAAGAGCTTATTGAAAAGGAACTTCAGGACAATGTGAGGCGCACCCTTGAACTTTTGGGCGAAAATCCCGAGCGCGAAGGGTTGCAGCGCACGCCGCTACGCGTGGCACGCGCCATGCAGAAACTCACCAGCGGATACACCATGGACCCCAAGGCTGTGCTCAATGCGGCAAAGTTCCGCGAAGACTATTCACAAATGGTAATAGTGAAGGACATTGAATTCTTTTCACTGTGCGAGCACCATATACTTCCTTTTTACGGCAAGGCACATGTGGCTTACATCCCCAACGGATACATCACCGGGCTAAGCAAGATAGCACGCGTGGTAGACATCTTCTCTCACCGACTGCAGGTGCAGGAACGCATGACTTGCCAAATAAAGGAATGCATACAGGAGGCGCTCAATCCGCTTGGCGTGATGGTGGTGCTTGAAGCCCAGCACATGTGCATGCAGATGCGCGGGGTGGAGAAAAAGAATTCTGTTACCGTAACAAGCGACTTTACCGGAGCCTTCGAGCAGCAGAAAACCCGCGCCGAGTTCCTGGAACTCATAAAAATCAAACATACGCTCTGAGAGCGGAAGAGGGGAGGGGCTTTCCCATTGCCCTCTGCGTAATACTCAAAATGCCCGAAGCTATTGGCCTCGGGCATTTTGCGGTTTTAGGGAATTTCCGATTTTATTCTATTGCAATTATTGCGCTTGCTATATCGCTGATTGCGTCTTTGTCGCGGTAATAAGCGCTGCCTTCGTCCACGGCCAGCGCAAAGCCGTTGGCTCCGGCTTGTTTCAGCTTCGTGATTTCGTCGACGTTTGCGCCGTGCAGCAATACCACAACGGGAATATCCGTTCCGCTCTGCGCCACACCGTCGAGAATGTCTGCGTATCTGTCTGCCGCAGCGGTTTCGTCTTCAGCCGCAACCACTACATAGTCGGCGCCGGCACTCTTGGCCGAATTTATCTCGCTGCAGCCGGTTGCGGTATAGCCTATTATGAAGCCCTCACCGAGCACGCCGCGCGCGTTAATCGTATCGTCGTTGATAGAACTGAAATGCACGCCGTCGGCTATTGCCTCCTTGGCAGTTTCAATGTCGTTCTCAACCAGCAGCATGGCTTCGTGGCAACGGCAGAGTTCCTTTAGCTTTTGCGCCGTCTTTATGTTCTTCTCTTTCGGCGCATTCCCGTCGAAGCGAAGCAGAATCCACTTGCAGCCGCCTTTCAGCGCTGCTTCGCACTCCGCTTTCTGCTGCTTCGGGTTGCGCGACGTAGCAAATTGAAACGCCGTCATTTGCTCTGCAGTGCCTCATCGGCAGCCTGAGCCGCCTTGCGGCCGTCGCCCATTGCGAGAATTACCGTTGCCCCGCCCCTCACGATGTCGCCGCCGGCATACAGACCTTGGCGGGCCGACTGCATATTGTCGTCGGTAACTATAGTGCCTTTGGGGCTTATCTCGATTCCGCTAACGGAATTCGGTATGATGGGATTGGGGCGCACTCCAATGCTTACCACCACAAGGTCGGCTTCAAGAGTTTCTATTGCACCGGGAATTGCCACCGGGCTTCGGCGTCCCGAAGCGTCGGGTTCGCCAAGTTCCATCTTCTGAAGTTTTACGGCCTTGACTTTTCCGTTTTCATCGGCAACATATTCCAGCGGGTTGTGAAGCGTGAGGAATTTTACGCCTTCCTCTTTCGCGTGTTTCACTTCCTCTTTGCGTGCCGGCATTTCGTTCTCGGAACGGCGGTAAACTATAGTCGCAGTTTCTGCACCAAGGCGCAGCGCGGTTCTTACCGAGTCCATTGCCGTGTTTCCTCCGCCTACGACAACCACGTGCTTGCCCATCGGGACAGGTGTCGCGGTGTCTTTGTTCGAAGCATCCATAAGGTTTACGCGGGTGAGGTATTCGTTCGACGAGAGAATGTTGATATAGTTCTCGCCGGGAATGTCCATGAAGCGTGGAAGGCCTGCGCCGCTGCCCACGAATATGGCTTTGTAACCTTCGGCCTCAAGCTGCTCGACGCTTACCGTCTTTCCCACGATGCAGTCTTTCACGAATTCCACGCCAATCTTGCGCAGGTTTTCGATTTCCGCATCCACGATTTTGTTTGGCAAACGGAATTCGGGTATGCCGTATTTCAGCACGCCGCCTATTTCGTGCAGCGCTTCAAATACCGTAACCGAGTAACCGTTCTTTGCCATGTCGCCGGCAAAGGAAAGTGCCGAAGGGCCTGACCCTACGGTTGCCACTTTTATTCCGTTCGACGGCTTGCACTTCGGAAGCTCAGCGCATCCGTTTTCCCGCTCATAGTCGGCGGCGAAACGCTCAAGATAGCCGATGGCAACTGCTTTGCCGCCGGTCTTGAGGTGTATGCAGTTTGCCTCGCATTGCTTTTCCTGAGGGCATACTCTGCCGCAAACGGCAGGAAGCGAGCTTGTGGTTTTCAAAACCTGGGCAGCCTTCCCGATTTCGCCTATTTCTATATGCTTTATGAAGCCCGGAATGTCGATGCCAACGGGGCAGCCCTTTACGCATCCGGGGTTTGCGCAGTCGAGGCAACGTGTGGCTTCGGTTTGTGCCTGTTCTTTCGTGAGCCCTTGGTTCACTTCTTCGCGCAGACTGTGGGCGCGGTATGCAGGGGGAAGTTCGCGCATCACGGCGCGTTCGGTCTGCATTCTTTCCTTCGGCTTCACGGCTTTGCGCAACTGCACACGCCATTCCGCATCGCGGCCTTCACATGGAGCTGCTTCGTTGAGCATTTCCATTTCTTCGCTCTCCTGGCTGCGGTAGGCTTTAAGGCGCATCATCATTTCGTCGAAATCCACTTCGTGTCCGTCGAATTCCGGTCCGTCAACGCACACGAACTTCGTCTTTCCGCCCACCGTAACGCGGCAGGCACCGCACATGCCCGTGCCGTCGACCATTATGGTGTTGAGAGAAACGTCGGTAGGAATTTCGTATTTCTTTGTAAGGATGCAGACGAACTTCATCATTACTGCCGGGCCTATAGCGAAGCATTTGTCAACCTTTTCGCGGTTTATCACCTTCTCGATGCCTTGCGTCACGAGTCCCTTTTCGCCGTACGAGCCGTCGTCGGTCATGATGATAACTTCATCCGAAAATTCGCGCATTTCGCTTTCGAGGATGATAAGCTCCTTCGAACGCCCTGCGATTACGGTTATCACTCTGTTGCCCGCCTTTTTCAGCGCTTCGACAATAGGGAGAAGGGGAGCGGTGCCCACGCCGCCGCCGGCGCAGACTACAGTGCCGTAGTTCTTTATCTCGGTTGCCTTTCCCAGCGGCCCCACAACGTCGGCAAGGAAGTCGCCTGGCTGCATGTCGCAAATCTTGCTTGTGGAATAGCCTACCTTTTGTATAACCAAGGTTATTGTGCCGCGCTGCTTGTCGGCCTGGGCTATTGTAAGGGGAATGCGCTCGCTTTTTTCTTCTGCGCGCACGATTACAAAGTTTCCGGCTTTCCGTGACTGGGCTATCAGCGGTGCTTCCACCACGAGTTTGAATACTTTTTCGGAGTATTGTTGTTTGTCAATTATTCTGTTCATTGTTGAATTGTTTCGTGTTCTTGTTACCTATCTGCAAATTTACAAGTTTCTGCGGCAAAAGCCATACATTTCGGCAATATTATGGCTGAAAACAAAGCAGAGTGAAAAGCTTTGTCTGCTGTTCACTCTGCAATTGCGTCTATGATTGAAAAGTTGTATTTACCATGGATCTTCTCCCTTCTCTCCGGCATAAACCGATTTGGGAACCATTTCGAAGTAGTCGAGCATGCAGCATGTGCGCGTGTTGTTGAGCACAGACTTTATCCTTATATAATATGTCTTGTCGGCTTCCATAAGTCCGCTCCAAAGAATCTTGCGCAGACGAATATAGTCGCCTTCGGCAGAGCGCATGGGGAAGCTTACCACGCCGCCGTTGGCAGGCTGGCCGTTGTGCTTGTTGTTTTTCATGTAGCCGTGCTGGCGCATGCTCTTGTCGATCTCGCGTATTTTTGTAAGGTCGTTGTCGGCGGGGTCTTTTACCCAGCCAATGGCGGGATTGCTGGACCTTAGACGGAAGTCAAGCGGCAGTCCGATAGCCGTGGGGTTCTCGCGGTCGGTGCCGAGATACACTTGGAACATTCCGAAATGCTCGATTTCGGGTGCGCAAAGGCGAAGTTCCCAAGTTCCGTCGTAGGGCACGGGCGGCAGCTTGAATGTAAGGTCGTATTGCCCGATGATGTTGATTTCGTCGCCCTGCATGTTGTACTGCGTGCCGGTGTGGTAGGGCACGTAGCGCCATTTTGTGTCGTCGGTATACCAGAAAGTAGAAAGGAAGCCCGACGGGATGAATCGCCAAGTGTTGTCTTCCACTTGCCTCAGGCCGTTGGTCATGAGTTCGGGGCAGATGGCTGCGAAGTCGAAGCGCAGGCGTTCGTTGAGCACGGTGCCGGGCACATCCTTGTCGTAAACAAGCACTTCGTCTACGGTGTAGTAGAAGCCGTTGAGCGCATTGGTGGCATTGCCGCCGTTGAGCTGGTAGACTTTTGCTCCGGGACGCGGAACGGTGAGCTCTTCGTAGGTTCCGAAGAATTCGTTGTCGTAGGTGCTGTAGCGGTTGATGTGGATGCCGTCGGTGCTTTTGCCTTCGGTGAGCTTCATCAGGCGGCGCGGCAAACCCATTGTTTCGTAGTATTCCCAGCAGTTGATGCTCAGCGCTGAGGGATTGTTGTAGGCGTAACCCAGTTCGTTGTGGTGCACTACGAGTTTGTTCCAAGTGATGCGCTCGGGCAGAAGATGGTAGGATATGAAGCGGTTCACGGCATTGTCGGTGCTTGTAAAGTCATCGCTTGTAGCCTCGGGATATGCCTCTTTGCATTTCTCGATGAATTTGGCTTCGATTTCGTCGTAGTTGGTTACGTTTTTGTTTTCGTCCAAAATGGGCTGCGGTATATTCCATTGCTGCTCGAATACGCTGTCGGTCTCGACGAAAGCCGTGTAGCCGATGTAGCGGTGCTCAGGGCTCGGTCCTACTTCGCCTCCCGCGGTGTTTCCCGGGTCGATGGAGCCGTATTCGGGATGGTCGTATTCGTAAACAAGGTCGATGTAGTTTACAAGCGAATCGGCCCAGCCGGTAAGTTCCAGCATGTGGGCGAAAATCCTGAGGTTGTCGGCTTGCCTGATAAGGTCGGGCAGAGAAGAGTTGCTCATGTCGATAACGCGGTCGATGGCATGCACGTATCCGTTTGAGACTTCGTTGTCTTCGCTTATGATTTTCGATTTGTTGTTGATGTAGATGGCGGCCTTGTCGGACGTGGAATCGGTTTCGAAGTTTACTTGAAGGTAACGGTCGTTCATGTTTGCGTTGCCCAAAGTGCCTATATTGAAATCGGTAGTGAGGTAGGCTTCGTTTTCGCCGTTGTCGACGATGCTGTTTCGCACTATGAATTCGGCAATGGTGTCTTCAACCTGTGTGATGTCGAAGTTCTTTGTGTTGTAAACCGAATCGAGAAAAGTCTGGATGGCTTCGTTCGATGCGGCAAACACCGTGTAGTTGCCACGCGAGGAAAGAAGGTCGGAGACGTGCGATTTCGATTTTGAGGATATCTGCACCCGGCTGGTGAGGTAGGCATAGTTTTCGAGCCCCTCGGTAGTCTCGAGGAATGTCTGCGCACTTTTGCCGTTGAAGACGTAAAGGTTGCTTTCGTCCACTTGGTCGCTACATGCGGCAAAACTTAAGCCGAGCACCAGCAACAGACATAGTTTCTTGAAGGTATTCATGTAAATTAGGTTTTGATTTCTTCTGAAAAGTTATAATACGCTTCCAAATTTAGCGAATTTTTGCAAGACGGCAGGAATGTTGGGCAGAAAAGCTGCTATATTTTTTGCCGAATGCTGCGGAATTGACTTTTTGCGGGCAATCTTTGCTTTTGTCGGTGTTTCAGAACTTTTCATTGGAACTGTGCTTAAGTAAAAGACCGTGCCGCCCGATTGCGGCACGGTCTTGGAAATTATACGCAAGAAAGTGTTACTTCACGAGAACTTTCTGGGTAGTGCCGTCGGCCTTGCGAACTATGTTGATGCCTTTCTGCAGGCTCGGAATCCGCATGCCGTCGATAGAGTAGATGCGAACTGTGCCGTTGGCATTCTTCTTGTCGGCAACTGCCTTGATGCCCACTACGTTGTTGGTGTATGTGCCGTCTACATTGGCAACCATGCCGTGGGTCTTGAAGAGCACCGGGTGGCTGTCGGTTCCGAGAGTCTGGTAGAAGTTTGTGCCGTTGTCAACGCTGTCGTTGAGGGCGTAGCAGAGTGCGCCGCTTACAACGAAGTCGTTGTCGATATTGGTAACTTGCTTACCGATTGTCTCGAAGCAGTTGGTGTAGTAGGGGGATGACGCGAAGCGTACAAATGTATTGGTTCCCTGAACGCCAATTACTTTACCGATGTTGTAGCAGTTGGTAATCTCTGCGCTTTGACCTGTCCATCCGCTGATGCCTGCACTTTCCAGGTCGCCGGTGATTGTGCCGGTGTTGTAGCAGTTGGTGATGCGCAGAAGCGCCGTTGAGCCATAGTTCACGCCCACGATACCAGCGGCGTTGGCGCCTGCTGCCGTTACATCGGCTTCGTTGCCGCAGTTCTCGATTATCACGAGACCGGTACCAGTGGTTCCGCCGATAATACCGCCTGCATAGCCTCCGCCAACTACGGTAACCGAGCATGAAGAGTCGATAGTGATGTTCTTGACCTCAGCGCCGGCGCTGACAACTCCGAAGAGGCCCTGGTAGGTCTTTGTGGTGTTGATTACGAGGTTCTTTATTACGTGGCCGCCGCCATCGAACTTGCCCTGGAAGGGAATGTCGGTTGTGCCGATGCCTTCGTAGCCTTCTACTCCGGCCATGTCAATGTCGTTTGCCACTACAACGTTCACGTTGTTGGGCGCAAAGCCTGTGTTGAATTCCTGCGAGAGAGCGAGAAGCTGTGCAGGAGTCTTGATTATGCGTCCGCCGCATGTTTCGCAAACGCCGGTCTCATCGTTGTAAAGGTGATCGGGAGTTACAAGTTCGCCTTCGGTGTTGGAATAGCTGACATCTTCGGGAGTGCCGCTGCAAGACATCTTGCCGATAGCGTAAACCACGTTGTCGCCGTTGAACGGCACGGGATATTCGTCGGTTCCGAGAGTCTGTGTCCAGGGTTTGCCGCCGTTTTGGTAGCCGTTGAGTGTGAAGCAAAGCTCTCCGTTTGTAACTTGGTCGGTTGTTACCAATGTGGCAAACTGGTCTATAACGAGCGTGCCGCAGTCAACGTAGTAGTTGTTCCTCATCGTGGGGCTGTTGCGGCAAATCATTGCGCTTCCTTCGTCCTCTTTGATGTTGAGTTCCTTTATTGCAACGTAGCAGTTCTCTATCACGACAGACACCCAGCCGTTAGAATAGCTTACAATGCCGCCGTTGCCGCTTCCGGTGGGAGCAATCATTTTTCCTACGAATGCGCAGTTGCGGAAAGTGCTGTGGTCGAAGGCCGCTGCCGATATGCCGCCCATTGAGGCGTCGCCGTCAACGAAACTCTTGAGGGTAGCAGCGCTTACGCAGTTCTCGATAACCGATGCGCCATAGGCCCTTACCATAATGCCGCCTATGCAGTATCCCGACGAAACCACTCCGTCGACTTTGAGGTTCTTGATGTTGGCATTTTGAACATTCAGGAAGAGAGCGGCATTGGCTGTTACGTCCTGGCGGTCGTAGTTAACGGTAACGGTGTGCCCCTGGCCGTCGAATGTGCCCATGAAGTTGTTGCCGTCGCCTATCATAATTGTGTCGGCGCTGGTATATTCCGAGAAGTCGATGTCGGCAGTGAGCTTCGCATTGATTTTGTTGTTGCCCTGGTTGACGGTGCGCGCAAACCAGTTGAGCTGTGCGGGAGTGGAAATCTCGTAATAGCCGTTGACGGGAGCCATATAGTCGTCCTTAATCTTGTGGCAGAATGTGCACACTCCGTCAGCATACTCGTGGGGAAGGGTAATCGAAGTGTTGTAGTTGGAGTAGCCGTCATCTTCGCTCTGGGGCGAGCCGTCGCAATTGAGAGTGCCCACGGCGTAAACCACAGCGTGAGTGCTGAAAGGCACAGGATATTCGTCGGCTGCGGCTTCGGTGTCGATGTTCTGGTACCATGAAACGGTGTCGCTGCGCATTCCGTTAAGATAATATGCCAGCTGTCCGCTCATGATCTGTTCTTCGGTAACCTCGGTTACGCCAGCGGGAACTGCGCAACTTGCGTTCTTTACGTAGTAGCAGTTTGTAAGAACGAGGTTCTTGCCTTGTGCAATCATGTTGCAATCGTCCTGCACAACATTGAACTCACCGAAAACGTAGCAGTTGGTAATAGAAACTCCGTTGGCTGTCCATGCCAAGAGTCCGGAGTTGCCTCCTTCTTTCGGTGTAGCTAATGCTCCGACGAATGCCGAATTCTTGATTGTTCCGCCTTCGGCTACGCCTACAATTCCGCCATGAGTGTATGAACCTTCACACTCTGATGTGATTGTTACTTTGCTTATGCAGTTTTCTACACATGAATTTGAACCTACCAAATAGCCGACAATACCGCCGCTACCGCCGCAGGTGCCCTTTTGACCGGCTTCATCGTTGCTTGCTATCTGGCCTTCGGTTGTGAGATTGCGTACGGTACCGTTTTTCAGGAAGTGGAAAAGGGCCGTGTATCTGGCTGTGGTGTTGTAGTTGATGGTAACGGTGTGTCCCTGTCCGTCGAACCAGCCGCTGAAATCGTGTCCGCCGATACCGATTTCAACACCGGCTTGAGTGTATTCGCTGAAGTCGATGTCGTTCATAAGACGAACGTAGAATTTCTTGTCGGTGGAAGTGTTCACGAGGTTGGCGACGTAGTTGAGCTGCTTAGCGTCGCTCACTTCGTAAACGCTGTCGTTGAGAATTGAAGCATAGTAGTCGGGAACTATATTGTGGCAGTACGAGCATACGCCGTCAACGAAATCGTGATCGTCAAGCGTGTTGGCGCCGCTGTTGGTGTAGGTCATGTCTTCGTATGGAGTGCCGTCGCAATGCAGTGAGCCGGCTGCGTAAACCAGTCCGTGCGAGGGCGAAGTTACCGGGTGGCCGTCGGCTGTGCCGGCATCGATGTTCTGGCGCCAAACAACGCTGTCGTTAGTCTGGTAGCCGTTGAGCATGAAAGCGAATGCACCGCTGGCGAGAGAGCCTTCTGGAATTGCTGTGCCCTGTACGCCTGCAATGTCGTAGCAGTTAGTGAAAGTAGGGTTGTTGCGGGCAAGTTTGTTGCTGCCGTCAACGCCGGAAATTTCGCCTGAATTGTAGCAGTTTGTAAACGAAGAGCCGCCTCCGGCCCATCCGGTGAACGCTGCCGACTCGTTGGCGCCGGTCACGTTGCCTGCATTGTAGGAATTCTTTACTATGAAAATGCATGCGCCGCTCATGCTGACGCCGATGAAGCCGCCGGCGTTTTGCGCCGATGCGGTAACCGTGCCTTCATTGCCTACATTGGTGAGGTAGACTTTGCCGCCTCCCGCTGTGCCGCCTGCAAAAGCTCCCACGAAAGCCGCGCCCGAGAAGGAGCACGAAGCGTCGATGGTAAGGTTCTTGATGGTGCAGCCGCCGGATACGTAGCCGAAAAGTCCCTGATAGTCTGCCGCTGCGCTTACAACCAGGTTCTTAATGTGGAAATACTTTCCGTCGAGTGTGCCCTTGAAGGGGTTAGACGAGGTGCCTATTGGCGTCCACGTCACACCGGCGAAGTCAATGTCGGCAGTAAGTACCGCGCATGCGGTAATGTCTTGCTTGTTTACTACATCGCCGAATTCGGCAAAATCTGCAGCATTAGAGATCTGGTACACGTTGTCGACTACGTCTATTGCCGCTGCATTGCCGCATAGCAGGCAGGAGACTGCAACCAATAACGTGGAAAGTCTGTACTTCTTTCTCATGACTGATTTGTTTTTAGGGTTATTAATAAGTCGGAATGTTCTGCTTTTTATTTTCCGTGTTGCAAATATATTAAGAAACTGCAAAAGTTGTATTGCAAATCCCGTTTTTTTTTTTTGTTAGCAAAAGAAATTCTAAAATATTTGTCAAAATCTATTCGCAATGCAATTGCCGTTGCCGATGAACAGGGCGCGCGCCGCCTTTGCAGGGCCCGGTTTTACTGATGCCGCATTCCGCAAAAATTCTATGCGCACA
>CAZDOH010000002.1:37393-52378 GCA_964507005.1 uncultured Prevotella sp.
GCCCTTCGCTGAGCGCAAATCCCGTTGGGTGAGTTTTTTTTGCAAAAGTTGTAGGATTTATCAATTTGGGGCATTATCTTTGCAGCATGGAAACAAGAAGAAAGATATTGCTCTACAAAAATTTCTTCCTTACGTTTTACCGTTCTTTGGAGTCGGGCGCACAGAAGAAGATGGACTATGTGCTTGACATGCTTAAAGTGCAAGAAAGGGTGAGTGAGAAATTTGTAAAGTCAATAAGGGACGGACTCTATGAGATTAGGGTTTCGTACAATGGAAATATATACCGTGCTTTCTTTATATTCGATGCGGGCAACATTGTGATGCTGTTCAACGGTTTCCAAAAGAAAACCCAAAAGACTCCCCTAAAAGAGATAGCGAAAGCACTTGAACTTAAAAAGGAATATTATGCAGCAAAGAAATGACATTGGCAGTTTTGATGAAATTCTCGACGCCAAGTATGGTGCAGAAGGGACTCCCGAACGTGAAGCATTCAGGAAAGAGGCTTATGCATATTGCGTAGGCCAGATTATACTGGATGCAAGAAGGCAGGAGCGCATGACGCAGTCGGACCTCGCCAAGAAGGTGGGGACGGACAAGGCATATATCTCGCGTATTGAGCGAGGGCTGATAGAGCCCGGCGTAGGAATGTTTTTCCGTATCATTGACGCCTTGGGCCTGCGGGTAGACATAGTGCGCCCTATTATGTAGGCGCAAGAATACGCTACGTAAAATGCCTGTGGTATTGTAAGGATTAAATTGTTTGTTAATAAGAAAACCAATTACCCCGAATATTAATGATGAAAACCCCATTGCGCATGAGAGCCGCTTTGCTTGCAGTGCTGTTTGTAGGCATGTCGGTGCCGTTTGCGGCAGCGCAGACTTACACGCTGTTCAGCAACGGAGCCACAAGCTACACCATAGTGGTTTCGCCCAAAGCCCCCGAAGCCGAACTCAACGCTGCCAACGAACTGCAGTCGTGCCTTGCGAAAATCGGCAACGTGAATATCGCGATTTCAAACAAAGTGCAGTCGGCGGGCAGACATATATATATAGGCTACGACACGGCCCTGAAATACCACGGCGGCTCGGCCTCGAAACTGGAAGACGAAGCCTATGCCTATCTCTCGAAGAACGCAAATATATATATATACGGCAAAACCGCCCGCGCCACAATGTACGGTGTGTTTGCCTTTCTGGAAGACGAGCTCGGCGTGAGGTGGTTTGCGAGCGACGTTACCCGCCTTCCGAAGCGCGGCAGCTATGCGTTTTCGCGCCTCAACGTCACATCTTCGCCCGGGATGGCGATACGCACCATAGGATACAAGGAGGCTGAAGACGCGTTGTGGTGCGCCCACAACAGGGTAAACGGCGGGGGAGTGCCCGAGAGATACGGCGGCAGCGAGAACTATTGGGGCAGCCACACTTCGGGGCAGTACGTGCCCGAGTCGAAGTATTTCGCCAGCCATCCCGAGTATTTCGCCATGCGCAACGGCAAGCGCGTATCGGGCGGGCAGCTCTGCCTCTCAAACTCCGACGTGCTGAAAATCGTGGTGAACGAAATACTGGCAAGGATAGCCGCTTCGCCCGAAAATATAATCTACGACTTGAGCCAGAACGACAACCAATACTACTGCACTTGCGCCAAATGCACCGCCCTGGCCGAAAAATACCAGGCGCAGAGCGGCGTGTGGCTGTGGTTCGTAAACCAGGTGGCGCGCCAGATAAAAAAGAAATATCCCGGCAAATACATCGGCACGTTTGCCTATCTCTACACGCGCAAGCCTCCCGTGGGCATCGTGCCCGACGACAACGTGGTGATACGCCTCTGCAGCATAGAGTGCTGCTTTACCCACAGCCTCGAAGGGTGCTCGGAAGAATGCAACCGCAATTTCATTGCCGACATGAAGGAGTGGTCGAAGATTGCCAAGCATCTCTACATCTGGGACTACGTGGTGACGTATACGCAATACCTCGGCCCGTTCCCCAACTTCAACGTGCTCGGGCCCAACATACAGACCTTTGCGAAATACAACGCAATGGGCGTGTACGAAGAAGCCCAGTACCAGACGCTGCACGGCGAGTTTTCGGAATTGCGCTCGTATGTGCTGGCGCGGCTGCTGTGGAACCCGCGGCTTAGTGCCTCGGAGCTTGCCGCCGACTTCATAAAGGGCTACTACGGCTCGGCAGCCGATTACGCCCAGCAGTACTACAACCTCGTAATGGGCCTTGTGGGCGGGAGCACACACTGCGGAATTTATCCCGACGCCCAAAATGCCCTGTTCACCGACGCTTTCGTTACCAAGGCTCTCAGTCTGCTCACCGAAGCAAAGAAGCACTGCAGCGGCAACGACGAACTGCAGCGCATAGAACGGCTGTGGCTTTCGCCGGCATACCTCAGCCTGATGCGCGGGAAAAGCAAGAAGGGCGGCGCCGTGTACAAGGAATTCGTGCGCATAGCCCAGCGCGACGGAATACGTATAGGCGAAGGAATAACGCTGGAGCAGATGATAGAAAAACTGAAGAAATAAATTCTGCCGGCACCCCACGCAATATATATTATGACAAATAAAGAATAACCCATAAAACCCGTAAAAATGTTCAGAAAACCGTCAATAGCAAAACCCGCAGTCAGTTTCGCGCTTGCGTGCATCTCAATGTGCGCCGTAACCGCGCAGGCAGCCCATACACTGTTCCGCAACGGAAAGACAAGCTACAGCATCGTAGTTTCGCCCAAGGCGCCCGAAACGGAACTCAACGCCGCGAGAGAACTTCAGACTTATCTCGGAAAAATTGGCGGCGTAAACATCGGCATAACCAACCGCGTGCCGCAGGCAGGCAAGTACATCTATATCGGTTACGATGCCAATCTCAATTACCACGGCACAGCCGGCGAGCAGCTTGCGAATGACGGCTACGCATATCAGTCGAAAAATTCAGGCATATATATATACGGCAAAACGGCGCGCGCCACAATGTACGGCGTGTTCTCGTTCCTGGAAGACGAATTCGGCGTGAGGTGGTACGCGAAGGGCGTAACCAAAGTGCCGAAACTGAGCAAATACACCTTTTCGGGCCTGAAGCGCTCTTCGTCACCCGAAGTGGCAATCCGCCGGATAGGATACAAGGAAGTGCAGGACTGGCAGTGGTGCGCCCACAACAAGGTAAACGGCGGGGGAGTGCCCGACGATTGGGGCGGCAGCGAGAACTATTGGGGCTGCCATACTTCCGAGCAGTTCATGCCCGTAGCAAAATATTACGACGCCCATCCCGAATACTTCTCGCTGCGCGACGGAAAACGCGTGTCGCACGACTGGCAGCCCTGCCTGTCGAACCCCGAAGTGCTGAAAATCTTTACCGACGAAGTGCTGGCGCGAATTGCCGCTTCGCCAAACAATATAATCTACGACGTGAGCCAGAACGACAACTGGGGCTACTGCACCTGCGACAAGTGCAACGCCCTTGTGGAAAAATACCAGTCGCAGAGCGGCATCTGGATATGGTTCGTAAACCAGGTGGCACGCGAGGTGAAGAAGCGCTATCCCGACAAATTCATCGGCACGTTCGCTTACCGCTATACGCGAAAGCCGCCCGTCGGCATCGTGCCCGACGACAATGTGGTGATACGCCTCTGCAGCATAGAGTGCTGCTTCATGCATCCGATAGACGGCTGTCCCGAAGACTGCAACCGCAACTTCATAACCGACATAAAGGAATGGTCGCAGAAAGCGAAGCATCTCTATATTTGGGACTACGTTGTAACCTATTCGCAATACCTCGGCCCGTTCCCCAACTTCAACGTGCTCGGGCCCAACGTACACACCTTTGCAAAATACAACGCAATGGGCATTTACGAAGAGGCACAGTATCAGTCGCTCTACGGCGAATTTTCGGAATTGCGCTCTTACGTGCTGTCGCGCCTTATGTGGAACCCGCAGCTCGATGCCGCATCGCTGGCAAGCGAATTCATCAAGGCTTTCTACGGCGGCGCAGCCGATTACGTGCAGCAGTACTACGACCTCGTAATGGGCCTTGTGAAAGACGACATACACTGCGACATTTACCCCAATGCCAACAATCCGCTTTTCTCCGACGCTTTCGTTGAAAAGTCTCTCGCTCTGCTTACCGAAGCAAAGAAACACTGCAACGGCAACGACGAACTGCAGCGCATCGAACGCCTTTGGCTCTCGCCGGCCTACCTCAGCCTGATGCGCGGAAAGGGCACTTACGGCAGCGAAATGTGCAACGAATTCGTGCGCGTTGTGAAGCGCGACGGCATACGAGTGGCCGAAGTGATGTCGCTCGACCAGATGATGGAGAAACTGAAGCAGAACGCAAACTAGCTCCTTAATGGCGCCCCGTGGGAGTTTATTTTTCCAATACGGAAAATTTGCGTAATTTTGCGCACGGTTCGTGCCCGTACGTTTCATGGCAATGTTACTCGCCGCACGACCAACACAAAATAAAGTTGAAACCAATAAATTATCACAACCGTGGCTGAAACCAAATATATATTCGTAACGGGCGGCGTGGCATCGTCGCTGGGAAAAGGTATAATCTCTTCGTCGATAGGCAAGCTGCTGCAGGCCCGCGGATACAACATTACAATACAGAAGTTCGACCCTTATATAAATGTCGATCCCGGAACGCTGAATCCGTATGAGCACGGCGAGTGCTACGTAACTGCCGACGGTCAGGAAACTGACCTCGACCTCGGCCACTACGAGCGTTTCACCGGCATAAAAACCACCAAGCACAACAACTTCACCACGGGGCGCATCTACAGCAACGTCATCGAGAAAGAACGCCGCGGCGACTATCTGGGCAAAACCATACAGGTGGTGCCGCATATCACCGATGAAATCAAGCGCGACATACTGTTCCTCGGAAACAAATACCACTTCGATTTCGTGATAACCGAAATCGGCGGAACGGTGGGCGACATCGAAGGACTTCCGTTCCTTGAAGCCATCCGCCAGCTTAAGTGGGAGCTCGGCCGCAACGCACTTTGCATCCACTTGACTTACGTGCCTTATCTCGCTGCAGCCAAAGAGCTCAAGACAAAGCCCACGCAGCACTCCGTGAAAGAGCTGCAGAGCGTCGGCATACAGCCCGACGTGATAGTGCTTCGCACCGAGCATGAACTGAATGCCAACATACGCCGCAAGGTTGCCAATTTCTGCAACGTCGACCCCGAAGCAGTGGTGCAGAGCACCGACCAGCCTACAATTTACGAGGTTCCCCTGCGCATGCAGGAGCAGGGGCTCGATGCCACAATACTCCGCAAAATGGGTATTGAGCCGGGCGAAACTCCCGAATTGGGCCCGTGGAGAGCGTTCCTCGACCGCCGTCACAAAGCAACCGAAGTCGTGAATGTGGGGCTCGTCGGAAAATACGACTTGCAGGACGCATACAAGAGCATACTTGAGTCGCTCTCGCAGGCAGGCACTTACAACAACCGCAAAGTGGTTTCGCACTTCATCAACAGCGAGTTCATCACTCCCGACAACGTTGCCGAAAAACTTGCAGGCATGCAGGGCATCGTGGTGTGCCCGGGATTCGGGCAGCGTGGCATCGAAGGTAAGATACTTGCCGCACAATATTGCCGCGAACACGACATCCCGACTTTCGGAATATGCCTCGGCATGCAGATGATGGTTATTGAATTTGCACGCAACGTGCTCGGATACCGCGACGCCGACAGCGTGGAAATGAACAGCAATACCCAGCACAACGTAATCGACCTTATGGAGGAGCAGAAGAATATAACCAACTTCGGAGGCACGATGCGTCTTGGCGCATACGAATGCAAACTGCTCGAAGGCACTAAAGTGCGTTCCATCTACAACAACGAAACGATTGAAGAGCGCCACCGCCACCGCTATGAGTTCAACAACGACTACCGCGAAGAATTCGAGAAAGCCGGCATGAAGTGCTCCGGCATCAATCCCGAGACAAATCTTGTGGAAATAGTGGAGATTCCCGAATTGAAATGGTATGTGGGCACGCAGTTCCATCCCGAATACAGCAGCACGGTATTGCATCCGCACCCGCTCTTCCTGGATTTCATCAAGACTATAACAGAAAATACTCCCGAAAACAAGTAATCAGTTTTAACTCGTAAACAATTATGGACAAGAATACCATCATAGGCTTTCTGCTGATTATCGCTGTAATATTCGGCTTCAGCTATTTCAACCGCCCCTCACAGGAGCAATTGCAGCAAGCCGAGGCCGCAGCTAAGGAAGCATCCGCAAACGAGAAGAAACAAACCGATGCCGCCAAGACTGTGCAAGCTGCCGACAAGACCGCAGAAACCGACAGTATGTTCTTGCCCGGGCAGCAACGGACGGTTCGCCTTCAGAACGGCGACCTTTCGGTGGCTATCAATTCCAAAGGCGGTGTGCCGGCTAAGGTGGTGCTGAAAAATTACAAGGGGCAAGACAAAAAGCCCCTTGTGCTTTACAACAGCGAATATGCCGATATGTCGTTCCTGATGACCGGAAAAAAGGCTGACATCAGGACTTCGGAACTCACATTTACCCCCGAAAACGAAACCGACTCTACCGTGACGATGGTGGCACAGGCTGCCAACGGCGGGCGACTGGAGATAAGCTACAAGCTGCACCATAGCTTTGTGCTCGACATGAGTATCAAGACTACGGGACTGCAGGAATATCTGCTGCCGACGGCGAAAACCATGTCGCTGGAGTGGAGCGAAAGGCTCAAGCAGCAGGAGCGCGGCTATAAATTCGAGAACCAATATGCCGCGCTTACCTGGAAAGAAGCCGACGGGGGCACCGACCGTCTTGACCCGCAGAAAGAAGACGAGGAAAAGCTTGAAGAAAGCATTGACTGGATTTCGTTCAAGGACCAGTTCTTCGGCGTAACCCTGATTGCCGATGCGCAGTTTGATAAGGTTAATTTGAAAAGCACGCCCGAAAAGGAAATGGGCAACGGCTTCCTAAAACAATATGAAGCGTCTGCCGAAACAAATTTTGACCCGTCGGGAAGCAAGGCTTCGGAATTCAAGTTCTATATGGGCCCTAACAAGTTCCGCACGCTTCAGAAGATTGACGATATCGTAAATCCCGACAAGGACCTTAAGCTTGAGCAGCTTGTTTATCTCGGCTGGCCTTTGTTCCGCTACATCAACCGGTATTTCACGATTTATGTGTTTGACTGGCTTACCGGGCTCGGCCTTTCGATGGGAATTGTATTGCTGCTTATAACCATTCTGCTGCGCATAATAGTTTATGTGCCTACCCGCAAGAGTGTGCTGAGCAGTGCAAAGATGCGTGTGCTCAAGCCAAAAATAGACGCAATCAACGAAAAATATCCCGACCCTGCCGACAATATGAAGAAGCAGCAGGAAATAATGCAGACTTACAGCCAGTATGGCGCAAGTCCTATGGGAGGCTGTTTGCCGATGCTTATACAGATGCCTATCTGGATTGCCATGTTCAACTTTATCCCTAACGCAATAGAGCTGAGGCAGCAGAGTTTCCTGTGGGTAGACGACCTTTCCACCTACGACCCGATAGTGCAGTTCTCGCATCCTATATGGCTTATTGGCGACCATATCAGCGCATTCTGTATACTGTTCTGCGCAACCAACGTAATATATACCATCATGAGCATGCGCATGCAGAAAGACATGATGAACGCCCAGCAGGAAAGCCAAATGAAGATGATGAGATGGATGATGTATCTCATGCCCGTGTTCTTCTTCTTCGTGTTTAACGATTACTCTGCCGGACTTAACTACTACTACTTTATCTCTATGCTCTTCAGTGCATTGTCGATGTGGTATATACGCCGCTCTATCGACGACAAGAAACTGCTCGAGCGGCTTGAGAAGAATTACGAGGCCAATAAGTCGAATCCCAAGAAAGTGAGCGGATTGGCAGCGCGTCTTGAAGCTTTGCAAAAACAGCAGGAAGAAATGATGCGGCTCCAGCAGGAACGGCAGAAGCATAAAAACCATAAATGATGAAACTCTTCAATTTCTTTACATCAATACTATTAGCCGTGACAGTTGCAAGCGTACCCAGCGTTAATGCTGCCGATGACCTTCTGACTCCCGAAAAGCTTTGGTCAATGGCTAGAATAGGAAGCGTGGTTGCTTCGCCTGATGGAAATCTTGTGGCATATACTCAGACCACTTACGACATCAAGGAAAACAAAGGGCACACGGCCATTTATGTCAAAAACATCAAAGACGGAGCAGTAAGAAAGCTGAACAGCGACAGCAATGCAAGTGAAAGCGACCCTGCATTTGTTGCGGGCGGCAAGAAAATCGCTTATCTCTCAAACCGTGATGGCGTGAATCAACTGTGGGTAGTGAATGCCGACGGCTCTTCCAAGCAGTGTATCTCCGACGAAAAGGATGATATTCTTGGATTCCTCTTCTCGCCCGATGAAAAGCACGTAGTGCTGGTGCATGAGATTCCCACCGAAAACTCTATAGCCAAAAACGACGACGATCTGCCCAAAGCTTCCGGCATGCTTATTAACGAGTTGATGTACAAGCATTGGGATACTTATGTTAAATCGATTCCTCATCCTTTCCTGGCAGAAATCAGCAACGGGCGTGTTGTAAATGCTGTTGATATGCTTGAGGGGCAGCCTTACGAATGCCCTATGATGCCTTTTGGGGGAATGGAAGAATTCGCATGGAGCCCCGATTCAAAGAAACTGGCTTATGTGCTGAGGCAGAAAACCGGAAGGGATTATGCAGTAAGCACCGACAGCGACATATTCCTTTATGACTTGGAGAGTGGGGCAACGCTCAATCTTTGCAAGCCTGTTACGCGAGACATAAAGCAGCCACGCAAAATAGACTATACCCGTTCTCTTAAAGACCAGCGGGTTTACGACGGCGAGGATTGTAATCTCGGGTATGACGACAACCCCAAATTCTCGCCCGACGGTAAGTATATTGCATGGACCAGCATGAAGCACGACGGATATGAAAGTGACCGTACCCGCCTTTGCGTATATAATTTTGCCAGCCGCGAGAAGACTTACGTTACCGAGAGTTTCGACAGCGGCGTTGACAACTTTCTGTGGAAAGACAATTCGAAGGAGCTTTTCTTCGCAGGAGTTTGGCATGGGCGCACCAATATCTATACCACCAATCTGAAGGGCGCAGTGAAGCAGCTCACCGATGACATCTGCGATTATAGCATTGCCGGTTATTGCGCTGCCAAAGGGCAGCTGATAGTTAAGCGCCACAGCATCAGCCAAGCCGATGAAATATATACTGTCGACGGAAAGAACGGCAAGTGTGTGCAGCTCACCGAAGTCAATAAAGCCACTTACGACAACACTGCCTTCGGAAAGGTGGAAGAACGTTGGGTAAATACGGTTGACGGCAAGAAAGAGCTTTGCTGGGTGGTATTCCCGCCTCATTTCGATGCTTCGAAGAAATACCCCACATTGCTTTTTTGCGAAGGCGGGCCCCAGTCGCCCGTGAGTCAGTTCTGGAGTTATCGATGGAACTTCCAGATAATGGCTGCCAACGGGTATATAATAATCGCTCCCAACCGTCGCGGGCTTCCCGGCTTTGGCACGGAATGGCTTGAGGAGATTTCCGGAGATTACACGGGGCTTTGCATGCAGGATTACTTGGCTGCAATCGACGACATCTCAAAGGAAAGTTATGTTGACAGTGAGCGCCTGGGATGTGTCGGGGCAAGCTTCGGCGGATACAGCGTTTACTGGCTTGCGGGGCACCACGAAGGCCGCTTCAAATGCTTTATTGCGCACGACGGGATATTCAATACGCAACAACAGTATGTGGAAACCGAGGAAATGTGGTTTGCAAACTGGGATATGGGAACCGCTCCCTGGGTAAAGCCTGGCGGAAAACTTCAAAATGTGTTCTCCGATTCCCCGCATCTTTCGGTTGACAAGTGGGATACTCCCATTCTCTGTATTCACGGACAGCGCGATTTCCGTATAGAATATACCCAAGCGGAATCAGCATTCAATGCAGCGCGACTGAGGGGAATCCCTGCCCAACTGCTTTTGTTCCCCGACGAGAACCACTGGGTGCTGAAACCTCAAAACGGAATAATGTGGCAACGCACTTTCTTCCGTTGGCTTGACAAATGGCTAAAGAAATGAACTTAAAGAAAACCTTATGACAAGGAGACTTAACGATTCGGCTGCAGCACGTTGGACTGCCCTGTTTGTAGTTGCCTTCACTATGATGGCAGCATATTATGTGAATGATGTGATGGCCCCTCTCAAGGAAATGCTGGAGGGGAATCTGCATTGGACGAGTGGAGAATTTGGCATGTTCACAGGGGCATACAGCTTCCTGAACGTGTTTCTGCTCATGCTTATTTGGGGCGGACTGATTCTTGACAAGTTCGGAATACGGTTTACCGGAATACTCGCTACGGTGCTTATGGTGGGAGGTACGGCAGCCGAATACCTTGCTATAACAACCTACGGAGGCACATCGGAAACTATTTTCGGTTACAAGTTCGACGTTTTCATGGCTTCGGCGGGCTATTCGGTGTTTGGTGTCGGAGCGGAAGTTGCAGGCATCACCGTGAGCAAGATAATAGCAAAATGGTTTAAGGACAAGGAACTGGCGCTCGCCATGGGTGTTCAGGTGGCCTTGGCGCGTATAGGCTCGCAAGTGGCTTATGCCGTAGCCATCCCCGTCGCCCGCAAGTTCCAGCTTGATACTCCGCTGCTGATTGGCGCCGTGTTGCTGGTAGGCGGCATGGTTTCGTTCATCGCTTTCAGTTTCATGGACAGGAAGCTCGACAGTCAGGTAAAGGTAGACACTACAGCATCAAGCGACGATAAATTCTCGTTCAAAGACGTGGTTTCGGTTGTAAAGAATCCCGGCTTTTGGCTTATAGCCGTTTTGTGTGTGCTGTTTTATTCATGCGTTTTCCCCTTCCAGAAATTCGCTACCGAACTTATGACAACAAAATATGGCGTAAGCGAAAACATAGCCGGGGCGTTTGCCGGGCTGCCTGCATTGGGAGCCCTTTTCCTCACTCCCGTCTTCGGTGGCATGATCGACCGTAAGGGCAAGGCTGCCAGCATTATGACGCTCGGTTCGCTGATGCTGATATTCGTGCATTTCGTCTATGCCCTTCCGTTTGTAGATTCCGCATGGGTGGCAATAGCGTTGATGATTCTGCTTGGCATAGCTTTTTCGCTTGTGCCGTCGGCAATGTGGCCCAGTGTGGCAAAGATTTTCCCGGTAAAGCAGTTGGGCACTGCCTATGCGCTCATATTCTTTATCCAGAACATTGGCTTGTGGGGCGTTCCTGCCTTGATAGGGCTTATTCTTGAAAAATATTGCATTGTAAGCACCATAACAAAAGACGGCTTGACAACAAATCTCTACAACTATACATTGCCAATGTGTGTGTTTACCGGAATTGCTGTGCTTTCGCTGGTTACGGCTATAGCCTTGAAGGCTGCCGACAAGAAATTCGGATATAAACTTGAAGAACCCAACTTGCAGAAATAAATCAACTGATACCGCAACTGCGGGACTTCCCAATAAATAGAAAATAAAGGTCAAAGAAATGAATATATCTTATAAATGGCTTAAGGAGTATGTGGATTTCGATCTTACTCCGCAACAAGTAGCAGATGCACTGACTTCGATAGGACTCGAAGTAGGCGGCGTAGAGGAGGTAGTGGCCATACGCGGCGGCCTGAAAGGCATAGTAACCGGAGAAGTGCTGACGTGCGCTCCTCACCCCGACAGCGACCACATGCATGTATGCAGCGTAAACGTCGGTGGGAGCGAACCCTTGCAGATAGTTTGCGGCGCACCCAACGTGCAGGCCGGCCAGAAAGTGATGGTGGCTACAATAGGATGTGTGCTTTACGACGACGACAAGGAATTCAAGATAAAGAAATCGCGCCTTCGCGGCATTGACAGTTTCGGCATGATATGCGCTGAAGACGAAATAGGAGTTGGCAAAGACCATAGCGGCATCATAGTACTGCCGCAGGATACTTGCCCCGGAATCCCCGCTGCCGAATACTATAATCTTGAGAGCGACTACGTCATTGAAGTTGACATTACCCCCAACCGCGCAGACGCCTGCTCGCATTACGGCGTGGCGCGCGACCTTTACGCGTGGCTCGTGCGCAACGGCTACACTACCGATTTGCACCGCCCCAGCGACGAAGCTTTCAAGGTAGACAACGAAGACCTCGATATCGATGTGGAAGTAGTTTCGCAGGAGGCTTGCCCCAGGTATTGCGCCGTTACGCTGAAAGGCTGCACGGTGAAGGAAAGCCCCGATTGGCTGAAAAGGAAACTTGAAACGATAGGCATGCGCCCCATCAACAATATTGTGGATATCACCAACTATATAATGATGGCATACGGCCAGCCTTTGCACTGCTTCGATGCCGACATGATTGAGGGCAACAAGGTGGTGGTACGCACCATGCCCGAAGGAACTCCCTTCGTTACGCTCGACGGGGTGGAGCACAAGTTGTCGGACAAAGACCTCGCCATTTGCAACGCCCAAGCCCCGATGTGCATTGCCGGTGTGTTTGGAGGCAAGGGCTCAGGCACCTATGAAACCACCAAGGACGTGCTTTTCGAAAGCGCTTATTTCAATCCCACGTGGATACGCAAGAGCGCACGCCGGCACGGACTGTCGACCGACGCCAGCTTCCGCTTCGAGCGCGGCATCGACCCCCAGGGCCAGATATATGCGCTGAAGCAGGCTGCAATCCTGGCCAAAGAACTTGCAGGCGGAACAGTGTCAATGCAGATTAAGGATGTGAAGACCGAAGATGCCAAGGATTTCATCGTAGACCTTGACTACGGTTACGCATTCAGCCTTATAGGCAAGGAGATTGACAAAGAACTTGTGAAGTCGATAGCTGTAAGCCTCGAGATGAAAATCGTGGAAGAGCGCGAAGACGGGCTGCGCCTTGCCGTGCCTCCCTACCGCGTTGACGTGACGCGCCCCTGCGATGTGGTGGAAGACATCTTGCGCATTTACGGATACAACAACGTGGAAATCCCAACGGCAATAAACTCGTGCCTTGCCATAGAGGGGGCAGAAGACCAGTCGCACAAGCTGCGCGACCTTGTGAGCGAGCAGCTCGTGGGATACGGATTCAACGAAGTGATGAACAACTCGCTTACCAAGGTTTCGTATTACGAGCCGCTGCAGCAGATGTCGCTTGCAAGCGCCGTGAAGATAATGAACCCCCTGAGCTCCGACCTGGGAGTGATGCGCCAGACTCTGCTTTTCGGAGGCCTGGAAAACATACAGCGTAACATGAACCGCAAAGTCGAAGACATACGCTTTTTCGAATTCGGCAACTGCTACCATTACGACGGCGGCAGAACCGGTGAAGCCAACCGCATGGCGCCCTATAGCGAAGAGATGCACATGGGAATATGGATGACTGGCAAGCGCCGCTACAATTCGTGGGTGAAGGCCGATGAAGAAGTCAATGCCTTTGAATTGAAAGCCCATGTCGAGAATATCTTCCGCCGCCTGGGTGTGCCCGTGCAGTCGCTCGTGGTAGCGGAATCCGGCAGCGGCGACGTGTGGGAAAAGTCGCTCGAGTATTCTGCGCGCAACGGCAAGGCAATAGCCACCGTGGGCAATGTGAACCGCGGCAACCTGCGCCGGCTCGACATCGACAGCAACGTGTATTTCGCCGACATCAACTGGACCAACCTCATGCGCCTCGCCCGTGGCAGCAAGGTGGTTTATTCGCCCCTGGGCAAATATCCCCCCGTGCGGCGCGACCTGGCTATGCTCGTGGCTAAAGACGTGAAGTTCTCCGATATACAGCGCATTGCTTTCGCTACCGAAAAGAAACTGCTCAAGAGCGTGGAACTGTTCGACGTTTACGAAGGCGAGAAAATAGCCGAAGGAATGAAGAGCTATGCCGTGAACTTTGTGCTCGAAGACACCGAGCGCACACTTACCGACGACCGGGTGGACAAGACAATGAAGAGCATCATGGGCAATCTTCAGCGCCAGTTGGGAGCCCAGCAACGATAAAGATAATTCGAAATATTACAACAAAATAACAGCAAAAAACATAACCAATGGGAAGAGCATTTGAATACCGTAAGGCAACAAAACTGAAACGCTGGGGACACATGGCCCGCACGTTTACGAAAATCGGAAAACAAATCACCATAGCAGTGCGCGAGGGCGGTCCCGAACCCGAAAACAATCCGCACTTGCGCGCCATCATAGCCAATGCCAAGCGCGAAAACATGCCGAAAGACAATATTCAGCGTGCCATTAAAAACGCTTGCGACAAAGACCAGAGTGACTACAAGAACATGACATACGAAGGATACGGCCCCCACGGAATAGCCGTATTCGTCGACACACTCACCGACAACCCCACGCGCACCGTGGCCGACGTGCGCTCCATATTCAACAAGTTTTCGGGCAACCTTGGCACTATGGGCTCGCTCGCATTCCTCTTCGACCATAAAAGCGTATTCTCTTTCCATAAAAAAGACGGAATGGATATGGACGAGCTCATACTCGAACTGATTGACTATGGAGTGGACGACGAATACGACGAGGATGAAGAGGAAAACTCCATAACCATCTACGGCGATCCGAAGAGCTTTGGGCAGATACAGCAGTATCTTGAAGCCAACGGCTTTGATGTGATAGGGGCTGAGTTCACCTACATACCCAACGACCTTAAGGACGTAACCCCCGAGCAGCGCGAGACCATTGACAAGATGGTGGGCTTGCTCGAAGACTTCGACGATGTGCAGAACGTGTATACCAACATGAAGCCCGAGGCTGAAGCCGAGTAAACAACGCACAGAAATATACGCAGCACGGTGCGCCGCATTCCATATGCGCCGCACCGTGACTTTTTGACCTATTGAGAAAAACATGCTGCAAAAAATCCTGCAAATTGACCTATATGCCTAAAAAGCAGATACACCCCGTTCCTCTTCTGTCGCCGTTTTGCCACAAATCGCTA
>CAZDOH010000003.1:0-43188 GCA_964507005.1 uncultured Prevotella sp.
TTTCCTTTTCAGAACCCTCTTTCGGCCCAGCCGCTTCGGTCAAGGTTCCTGTAGCCGATGGCTTCGGCAAGATGGTGCGGCTTTATCTGTTCCGAGGCTTCAAGGTCGGCGATGGTGCGGGCTACCTTGAGTATGCGGGTGTAGGCGCGTGCCGAGAGGGAGAGTTTCTCCATGGCCATGCGTAGCCTGCTGAGACCGGCTTCATCGGGCTCGGCAAACTGGCGAATCATACGCTCGGTCATTTGGGCGTTGCAGTGTATGCCCTTGCAGCCCTTGTAGCGCATGGCCTGTATCTCGCGAGCCTTGATTACTCGTTCGCGTATTTTGGCGCTAGGCTCGCCGGGAGCGGCATTGGAGATGTCCTTGAAGGGTACGGCGCTGATCTCACACTGGATGTCTATCCTATCGAGCAACGGCCCTGATATGCGGCTAAGGTAACGCTCGATGTTTCCCGGAGAGCAGGTGCAGATGTGCGTCGGGTCGTTGTGGTATCCGCATGGGCATGGATTCATCGAGGCTACAAGCATGAAAGAGCAGGGAAGCGTGAGGTTGTAGCGGGTGCGTGTGATGTTTATGGTGCGGTCTTCGAGTGGCTGGCGCATTGTCTCGAGAGCCGAACGGCTGAATTCCGGCAGCTCGTCAAGGAAAAGCACTCCGTTGTGGGCAAGGCTTATTTCGCCGGGCATGAAGTTCGAGCCGCCGCCTATAAGGGCCACGTCGGATATCGTGTGGTGAGGGCTGCGGAACGGGCGAACCGAAACGAGCGAAGTTTTGCCGTCGAGGATGCCTGCTATAGAATGTATCTGTGTCGTTTCCAAGCTTTCAGACAATGTAAGCGGCGGCAGAATTGTTGGCAGTCGCTTTGCCATCATCGACTTTCCGCAGCCTGGACTCCCGATGAGCAGTATGTTGTGGCCGCCGGCTGCCGCCACTTCAAGTGCACGCTTCACGTTTTCCTGTCCGCGCACTTCGGAAAAGTCAACTTGGAAGGAAGTTTGGTGGTCGTAGAATTCCTTGCGGGTATCTATTCGGGTTGGCTGCAATTGTGTGTGTCCGTTGAAGAAGTCCACAACTTGCTTGAGATTGTCGGCGCCGTACACGTCGAGCCTGTTAACTGCGGCAGCCTCGCGTACGTTTGGCTTTGGCACAATCAGGCCTTCGAACCCCTCGGCGCGTGCATGTATTGCTATCGGCAGTGCCCCGCGCACTGGTCGCAGGCTGCCGTCGAGCCCCAGTTCGCCTACGAGCATGAACTTTCCGAGGCGTTCACGGCTTACCGCTTCCTGTGCGGCTAGCATACCTATGGCAATGGGCAGGTCGTAGCCCGACCCTTCCTTGCGCAAGTCGGCAGGGGCGAGGTTTACTACGATACGGTTTGTGGCGAAATGGAAACCGCTGTTGGTCAATGCTGTTTTCGTGCGGGTATAGCTTTCGCGCACGGCGCTGTCGGGAAGGCCTACAAGCGAGAAGCCTGTGCCTTTCGAAATGTTGACCTCAACTTCCACCGTTCGTACGTCGAGGCCGTTTACAGCCGCTGTCAGTAGGTGCGCCAGCATTGTCAGATCTTTATGTATTTAGCGAGTCGCGGCTTGAGGTCGGCAGACCGGATGTCGCGCATGAGTATTTTGCCTTCGGGCGAGACGAGCACGTTGCCGGGCACAAAGCTGATGCCGAAGAGCTTTACCAGCGGGCTTTGCCATGCCTGGCGGTCGCAGATGTTGTAGCCGGGCAGGGTGTCGCGCGTCATGGTGTTGCGGAAACTGCGTATGTCGTAGTCAAGGCTGACGTTTACGAGCTGCAGGCGCCCCGCGAATGGCTTTGTTAGGTTTTTCAGTCCGCGTATCTGCTGGAAACTGTCGTATTGCCACGAAGCCCAATACGAGATGAGCAGGTATTTGCCCCGGAACGTGGCGGGGGTTATTTCCCGTCCTTCGTAGGTGTTGACTTTGAAATCGGGGATTCGGGCCCCGGGCTGTGTGGCGAGCGTGGGCGTAATCCTTCCCGCGAGTTGGCTGAGCCGCATGTTGTTGGGCTGGGCTTTTACCATTAGGGAGAGCAGGCTGCCGGCACGCGGGCCGTCGATGTCTTTCGAGTCGAGTATGAAACGCTCGAACACGGCTTGCGCGGCAAGTGTGGCGGGGTTTTGCCTGATGAACGTCTCGGCAGTCTCGGTTATGCCGCCCCCATGGCGGGAGTTTATGTCGTTGTAGAACTGCGTGAGCAGTTCGTTTTCGTCGGTACCGGTTACGCGGGTCTTTCCCAAATCGGCGGCATCGGTGCGGAACTTGGCCTTCTTGCCCGGTTCGGCAATGATTATGCGCTGCGAAAAGTCGGGGTATTGCAAGGTGAGTATCTCGGGCTCGCCGAGTTCCTTCTCATAGGAAAAGCTGCCGCTGCGCACGTGCAGTGTGTCGTATTTCTCTTCCGAGAATATGAAAATATCGGCCGAATGGATATTCTTGAATTTTCCGTCCAGCCGAAATTTGTTTTTAGGAACCCCGCAACTCCCGAGCACGAGAGTTGCGAGGATTGCGGTTATGCAGTTGAGTGTGCGCATCGTGGCGCGGGGGTTATTTTGCTATGTTCTTGAAATCAGAGTCGGTAGCATATTTTGCGAATTCAAGGTCTTTGGCAGCATACGACGAGTAAGTGGGGTCTTTTGCCACGGCGTTCTTGAGGTTGTCGATGACATTCTGGCGGTTGCCGGTGCGTGCGCCGAGCACTGCCTTGAGGTAGCTTGTGGTGGCATCGGCATTGGTGATGCCGTCAAGAGTCTTGGCTGCGCTGTCGTAGTCCTTGCTGAGTATCTGTGCCAGGGCGGCGCTGTTGGTCTTAACCCCGCGCAGATAGTTGGCTGCCTGTGCGTAGTTGCCCTGGGCGATGTTGAGGTTTCCGAGGGCTTCGTTGTAGTTGTCGGCGCCGTTGCCCTTGGCAATGTAGGTCTGTGCCGATTCGATGTCGCCTTCGGAGAGGGCTATCATGCCGGCGTTGACGCTAGCTTCAGGATTGCCGGCTTTAGCACCGTTGGCCTTGTCGAGATAGTTCTTGGCAGTGACCAAGTCGCCGTTGGAGTAGGCGATGGCAGCGAGGTTGTTGTATGCGCGGTAGTCCTTGGGATAGAGTTGGGCAGTTTTCTTGTAAACGCCTTCCTTGACATTGTTGTCGTCGCTGAAGGTGGCGAAGTAGAGGAGTTCTTCGACTGAAAGCTGCGAGGGATCGCTTTGGTACTGCTCTGTGATTTCGTCGTCGCTGCGCCCGATAAGGTCGTAGTTGATTGTCAGTCGCGAGCGGCGGAGTTGCGGAAGCACTTCGTCAGCCAGTTCGCGGAATGCCGAGGAGATGTTCTTTATCTGCTGCTCACGCTGTTCGGGGTCTTTGTACATCGACAGCACGCGAAGTATAACTTCCTTGTCCTGAATGTTGGAAGCCGAAACCAGTTGCTGGAATCCGTCCCAGTCCTGGGCAGTGTAGCGGGTGTCGACGTTTGTGGATACCTTCTCTTTTTTGAGGAGCTGGTTTACGTAGGTCTTGCTAGTCTTTTCGCGGTTTGCAGCCAGTTTGTCGTTGAGCTTCATGCCGCCGTCGGGCGATGCGTATGCCGAAACTTCAACATTGTTGAGCTCGCGGCGGTTCTGGTCGGCCTTGATGTCGCGCAGGGTCTGTATGAAGTCCTGTATAGATGTCTTCTTGAGTTCGGAGTTGCGTATCTTGGCCTGCTGGATGAGGAACTGGATGCTGGCTTCCTGCTTCTGCTTCATAACGTGCACGAATGCATCGGGGGCCACTGCAGGGTTGGCCGAGGCGAGGGTGCGCTTCAGCAGTTCGCTGGTGGCGATTACGCCGTCGGCAACTTTCACGTCGGGAATCTTGACTGTTTTCTTGCCGATTTTTCCGTCGAACTTCAGATAGAGTTCGCTCTTCTGCATTTCGGGCACATACTTGAAGGAGTTCTTCATGGTGTAGTTGCCGCCCACTTTATATGAGATGGTCTGGTCGTTGCCTTCCACCTTCTCGCCTTGGAAGCGTGCGCTCTGGCCCGGGGTTTGTGTGCCGGCGTAGGACATGACGGGTGTTACGGTGACAACCGCCTTGCGCTTAAGGTATTTCTGCGGGAATTTGCCGTTGATGGTTACGTCGACCTTGCCTCCGTTGGCTTCCATTGGGTTGGGGGTGACGGTGAAATTGTCGGCCGAGAGTGCGCCCATCTTGCTGCACGAAGTAGTAACGGCCACGGCGCCTGCCAGCATTAATGCGAAATTAATTGTCTTTGACATTGTTTTGTTTTGAATTTTACAATTGCACGTATTGAGCGCAAAGGTAATAAAATTTGTTTATAGTGTGCTCTTTATGTTATAGTTTTTGGTAGCCTGGGTGAGCCTATTGCAGTGTGATTTGCTGTGCTTCCACGTTGTCGCACATGAAAACCGAAGCCGATGGGCTGAACTGCTGCGGGTCTTCGGTGGTGAAATACCGGCATTCCCCGCCCTTGCTGCAGCGTTCCGCCATATCGGGGTGGCGCACCAGATAGTCGGCAAGGCTGCGGGCCACGTATCCCCCTTGCGGCACGAGTTTTATGCCCGGAGGAGTGTGCGCTCTGATTTTGTCGAGCATGAGCGGGTAGTGGGTGCATCCCAGAATGATGGTGTCAATGTCGGGGTCCTTGGCCAGCAGTTCGTCGATGTATTTCTTTACGAAATAGTCGGCTGCGGGCGAGTCCTGCTCACGGTTCTCGATGATTGGCACCCACATGGGGCATGCCTTGCCCGTTACCTTAATGTCGGGATAGAGCTTGTGTATTTCAAGGTCGTACGATTCGGAAAGGATGGTGCCCATTGTTGCCAGCACGCCCACATGCCCGTTGCGCGTGATGCCGCCCACAGCCTCGACCGTGGGGCGTATCACTCCCAGCACACGGCGCTCGGGGCCGTAGGCGGGGAGGTCGTTTTGCTGGATGGTGCGCAGAGCCTTGGCCGAAGCCGTGTTGCAGGCAAGGATTATCATCTGGCATCCCATTCCGAAGAGAGTGCGCACGGCCTGAAGCGTGAACTGGTAGACGATGTCGAACGAGCGTGTGCCGTAGGGCGCGCGGGCGTTGTCGCCAAGAAAGATGTAGTCGTACTGAGGCAAAAGTTCGCGTATGCGGCGCAGGATGGTGAGTCCACCGTATCCGCTGTCGAACAGTCCGATAGCTCCGCTTTTCTGCAAAGTCATGGCTTGATGGCTGCGAGTTTCTGCCTTACAAGTTCGGTGATGTCTTCGCCCGTGATGCGGTTGATGAACGGGAAAGTCTTTTCTTCGGTGTTGATTATCACGTCGTATCCGCGTTCCATTCCCACGAGCGTTATTGCGCTGTCGAGCCTTGTAACCAGGGGCTTCTCGAGGTCGGTACGCGCCTGCTCCAGCAGTTGCTTAACCTGGTTGCGGAACTTTATGCCGTTTTCCATGGCTTCCTGTAGTTCTTTCTGCCGTTTCAGCATTATAGTTTGCGGGAATTCTTTCTGCCCTTGCAGGAACTCTAGGTACATGCGCTTGAAGGTTTCCTCGTTGTGGGCTGTTTCGGTGTCGTATTTGGCCTTGATTTCGGCGAGGCTCTTTTGGGCTTCGGCATATTCGGGCATCTCCTCGAAAATGGCGCGGTAGTTGAGGTATCCGAAGCGCGGCTGCACGGCGGCTGTCTGCGGCTGCACTGCGGCAGGGGCGACTGGATTTTCCTGGGCGCAGACAATGGTCACGGCCATAAGCGCGATTATTGCAAAGAGTGCTTTTTTCATATCGTTGGTCTTTAAAAGATTCGCTATTGCAAAAGTAAACTTTTATTCTCTTACGTCAAACAGTGGGATACAATAAAATCCCGATGCGCTTGGCACCGGGATTTTCGGGTTGTATGGTTTTTCGGTTTCCCTCGGATTAGAGGTTGGGATTGAGCTCGCTCCACTTCTCAACGGGAGGAAGCATGCCCATTCCGATTACCTGGTCGCGCATGCCCTGCAGGTGCTTGTAGCTTGCGTCGAGAGTTGCGATTTCTTCGGGGGTGCCGATTACGGGCTTGGTGTAGACACCATCGGAAGTGATGCGCGAAGGCATAGCCATCATCACGTGGTTGTAGCGTGCGGTGTCGGCATAAGTTCCGGCGGGGTAGTTGAATTCTTCGCCGCCCATTGCGCCTTCAATCATCTTTACTGCGAGATAAGAGGGGCTCTGGAACGAGCTGCGGCGACGGAGCTCGATGATTTTTGCACCGCCCTGCGTAACGTCGGTCTGCATCTGCTTCCATTCATCGGCCGTAAGACCTTTGCCGTTGACTGTTGCCTTGCCTGCAATAACATCGGTGAGCTTCACGCCGTCGATGGTTGTGGGCGATGCGAACACTGCCATCTTCTCGCCGTGGCCACCATAGGTGTATGCGTTCTTTACCACTGCCTGGCTAACGCCGAAGTGCTTTGCAAGCGCGCCTTTGAGACGGGTGGAGTCGAGGGCTGCGAGAGTGGCAACTTGATTGGGCTTCAAACCGCTGTGTACAAGTGTTACAAGACCGGTGATGTCGGCGGGGTTGAAGATTACTACCACGAATTTTGCATCGGGGCAGTATTTCTTGATGTTTTCGCCGAGTTCCTGTGCGGCCTTTGAGTTTCCGGCCAGAAGGTCTTCACGTGTCATTCCTTCCTTGCGGGGTGCGCCGCCCGACGAGATGATGTATTTGGCTCCCGTGAATGCTTCTTTCGGGTCGGTGGTAGCTACGATGTTAGCATCGTCGAAGCCGCTCTGGCGCATTTCCTCTGCCACACCTTCGGCAGAGAATACGTCGTAGAGGCAGATGTTGGGCGTGAGTTTCAGCATGAGAGCAGTCTGCGTCATGTTTGAGCCTATCATGCCGGCTGCGCCGACGATGGTAAGTTTTTCGTTTGTTACGTATTCCATGATTGTATTTTTTTGAAAATTTGATGTTCGTCTTGTCGCGGTTCGTGACACTGCAAAAGTAATGATTTTATTGTTTTATGCATTGTGCCGTGGCTCCCGAAAGATTAAACTTTCTAAAAAGCAACCCGTGTTTCGGCGATATTGTGCCGGTGCATTTTTGGGGGCGCCGGAATTCGTTATCCGAACGTTGCATTCCGCGCCGGGAATATGCGGTGTCTAGGCGTTTTGCTCGCGGTCGGCGTTTATCAGTTCCAGCAGATGCTCCACCGCTTCGTCTTCGGGGATGTTGCGCAGCACGCATTCCTTGCGCCGGTAGAGGCTGATTTTTCCGCGCCCCGCCCCGACGTAGCCGTAGTCGGCGTCGGCCATTTCGCCGGGCCCGTTCACGATGCAGCCCATGACAGCTATTTTGAGCCCTTTCATTCCTGCCGTTGCAGCCTTCACGCGGGCTATGGTCTGCGGCAGGTTGTAGAGCGTGCGTCCGCATCCGGGGCAGCTTATATATTCGGTTTTGGTGATGCGTTGCCGCGCAGCCTGCAGTATGGAGAAGGATGTGTGCAGCGCGTCGGTTTGCGATATTCCTGCCTTGTGGCCTTCGGGCTTGCCGTAGATGCATATGCCGTCGATGAGGCGGTCGAAAAGCAGGTTGCCGGTGTCGGCAGCTGCGGCTATGCCGAAGTCTTCGGTGTTGCCGTCTTCGATGCTGTATCCCTTGGCGAATATCACGGGGTTCTTTATTCCCTGCCGTGTGAGCGAGTGGATGATGAAGCGTGCTTCGCCCAGCGAATTGCGCGAGTCGCTGTGTATGACGAGCACCGCGTCGGGGTTTTCGCGCAGGCAGTCGGCCGTGGTGTCGTTGAAGAAGAACGGCGCTGTTTCGATGAATTTCACTGCGGCATCGGTTTTAGGCAGGAAGTGCAGGTTTTCGGTGGTGTATAGCGGGAACGTGTTGGCTTGCCCGCTGTAGTTGGCTGCGTCTACGATGTAGTTCATCGTGGGGTCGTAGCTTTTCGTTGTGTCGTATCCGCCGATGTATACGAAGTCGGGCCGCGAGTCGGCGTCGTAGTCGGAGGGCGCAGTATTGACGCCGATGACAACAGGCACGTTGTCGCCTCCGATGCACTCAAGGGGGCGTGCCTCGCGGCGCTCGGGGTATATATAGTTGAAGCTGGGGGCTGCAAGGGCGTTGATGCGTTTCTTTCCGCGCCGGTAGAGTATGTAGCGCACCAGTTTGCGTGCCACGGGGATTTCGCGTTCGGGGTCTTCCGAGAGAGAGACGCGTATGGTGTCGCCCATGCCGTCGTTGAGCAGGGCGCCTATTCCGAGTGCGCTTTTTATGCGCCCGTCTTCGCCTTCGCCGGCTTCGGTTACTCCGAGGTGCAGTGGGAATTTCATGCCCTCTTCGTCCATAGTCTTCACGAGCAGGCGCACCGACTGCACCATTATCACGGGGTTGCTGGCCTTTATCGACACCACCACATCGAGGAAGTCGTGCTTTACGCAGATTCTGAGGAATTCCATGCAGCTTTCCACGATTCCGGCAGGCGTGTCGCCGTAGCGGCTCATTATCCTGTCGCTCAGCGAGCCGTGGTTTACCCCTATGCGTAGGGCGGTGCAGTGTTGCCGGCAGATGTCGAGCAGTTGCACGAAGCGTTGCTCGAGCCTTTGCAGTTCGGCGTTGTATTCCTCGTCGGTGTAGTCGATGTGCTTGAATACGCGTGCCGGGTCAACGTAATTGCCGGGGTTTACCCTCACGGCCTCAACGGTCTTGGCTGCGGCATCGGCTACTGCGGGGTTGAAATGCACGTCGGCCACGAGCGGAGTCTTTATGCGCATGGCCCGCAGCGCGGAGTGTATGCGGCCCAGGCTTTCCACTTCGCGTGTGCCCTGTGTGGTGAGCCTCACGTAGTCGGCCCCGGCGCGCGCGATGCGTGCCGCCTGCTGCACGCTGGCTTCCACATCATCGGTAGATGTGGTGTTCATGCTCTGCAGGCGTATGGGGTTGTTGCTTCCCAGCGGTGTGCGCCCCACATGCACGTTGTAGGTAGTGCGGCGATGGTAATTGAAAAGGTCGGCCGACATTGCTTTGAGGGTTTATTCGAGGGTTTATTTGCCTCCTGCGTAGAGCACGGGGTTGGTGTCTTTGTCGTTGTACATCTTCATCTGCTTGTACACTTTCATGTACTTGCGTCCGGCGGCGATGTCGTCGAGCAGAGTGTCGATGGCCTGCGAAAGGTCGGTCATCTGCTCGAGGAGCGTATTGAGCTTTGCCTGGCAGCGGCTGCGGTGGTCTTCGGGAGCATCCTTGCGCTCAGCCTCGATTTTCATGTGGAAAATCTTGAGGGCGAGGATTGCCAGACGGTCGATGGCCCATGCGGGGCTTTCGGTGTTGATGGTAGCCGTGGGGGCGGGAGTGACTTCGCTGAACTTGGTGAGGAAGTAGCTGTCGATGCGCTCCACCAAATCGGTGCGTGCCTGGTTGCTGCGGTCGATGCGGCGTTTTATTTCGAGAGCCTTCTCGGGCTTGATCTTGGGGTCGCGTATTATGTCTTCCAGGTGCCACTGCACGGTGTCAATCCATTCCTTGGTGTAGAGGTCGTGCTGTATCTGGCCTTCGGGGTAGGGATTTTGCATGGCTGAGTCTACGTTGTCCGTCTGGTGGTAGTCGGTTATGGCCTGCCGGAAAATAGGGAGGCAGAGTTCGGTGAATGTCATACGATTAAGCGTTTTGCGTTGTTGTTTGCAGCAAAATTAATGTTTTTGGGGCAAACCCGGCATGTGTGCGCCCGTAAAAATGAGTCACTGTCTGCAGCAGACAACAAAAGAGGCTGCGCCTGTTTCGGCGCAACCTCTTCGGTACAGGATATTTTCGGCAGAGCGCTACTCGGCGTCAGACTCTGCGGTTTTGGTCATGTCCACATACAGGCGCTTCACTTCGGGGCCGGTGATTGCACGGCTGTAGAGGCGGGCAGTTACCACTTCGCCGTTGAGCAGGTATTCTGCTGAATTTCCGCCGTAGCTTGCGTCACCGCCAATGCAGAAGTAGCGTGCGTTGCCTTGCGGCAGGCCCATCTGGCCGGCAAGCTGTACGCGGCTTGCAAGGTTGCCGTTTACGTAAAGGCTCATTGTGGGAGTTTCAACGTCTATCGTCTGAACCACTACTGCCACATGATAGTAGGTGTTTTTCTGCACGGGATAGTCGTAGGCGTAAGCCGTAGCATATCTGCCGCTGAAGTAACCCCATGCCTGGATTTCATTGCCCGGCTCGATACCTACACCGCCGTTTTGCTGCGAGCTTACAACTGCGGGCAGTGATGACAGGTTGTCGTTGTTCACCATGAATGTTGATTCGAGAGTGAAGTCACCGACAAGGGCGTCGAGGATGGTCTGGTTCTCGGAGTAGGGCACACCGAAATAGCACTGGGTGTTGTCGCCCGGGAACTGGGCTACCCAGCGGTTGTAGGTTTCGTTGAAGTATGTCGTGGGAGTTGTGGGGCCAACGGTCACGTCAATATTCTGCTCGGAAACGTCGGTTGCAGTGCCGTTTTCGCCGAATACGATGTCAAACAGGTCGGCTACCGGAGCAACTTCGGCAATGGAAGTGTCTTCCTCTGCCTTTTCGTAGCCTTTGATAGCATCCTGGTAGAGCAGATACGCCTCGTCGCGGCTCACTGCCTTTGAATACATGCGGGCAATCAGCAGATAGCCGTCGAGTGGTGCCTGACTTCCTGCGCTGAGGAGATTTTCCGATACGTCTCCGCCCAATACCAGATAATGTGCGCCTTCTGCCGGGAGCGTGAGAGCATCGGGGCAATCCATTTCACCTGCGGGGTATCCGTTGAGGTACATGCGCAGCTTCTCGCCGTCGTAGGTTGCAACTGCATGGTAGTATTTGCCCGGCTGTATGTTGGTTGAGCTTGAGAGTTGGTACCATTCGCCGTCGCCGTGGCCGGCTTCGATGTGGAATTCACCGTTTCCTTCGCCCGGCATCCAGAAGCCGCTGCCGCCTGCCTGCTGGCTGCTTATGGGAGTCTGCTGTGCGTCTACTGCGTTGCACATGAAGAATGCTTCCATAGTGTAAGCCGTTTGGAGCGCGTTCTTGATCTTGTCGTTGTTGGAGTAGTCAACGGCATAGTATTGGCTATTGTCGTGGTTGAACTTGGCACCCGCGAGCTTGTAGTCGGCATCGTAGAATGCGATGGGAATAGTAGTGCTTGTGATGACAACATTGTTCATGGGCGACTGGTCAGACCCGTTGCCCTTTTCGTCAACCTGAAGGTCGAACAGGTCGGCAGTGGGAAGTGTAGTACCTTCAGCGGGAGTGTATTCGCCGATTGTGAACGGTTCGCTTTCAATGGGGTCGCTTTCGTTGCCGTAAGGGTCAACTGCAGTAACGCGGGCACGCATTGTGCCTTCGTTGTCGATGCCGCTGATCAGTATGCTGAGAGTTTCCGGTTTTTCGCTGCCGAGGTAGAATTGCGAGCAGCGGTTGGCTGTAGCCACAACTTCGTCCGACGAGTTTACGATGTCAACTTTGTAGTAGTAAACAATATCGTTGAGGTCTTCGCCAATTTCAGCCTGCGGGAAAGTAATTTTGCGCTGGGTTGTCTGCATTTCGCTGGTAGTAACTTCGGCGCCGTCTTCAAACGCGGGCTTCGAGCCGTTGTAGTTGGCGTATGCAAAGTTGGTTCCGTCGTAGGGAGATTCGAAAGAGAGAAGGTCGCCAATCATTTCGTTGCGCTGGCCGTCGATACGTGTTATTGTGAACAAGTCTTCGCTTTCAACGCTTACAATCATGCCTTCGTTGATTCTTGCATTGCTGGGGTGGGAACCGTCAGCGTCAATGCCTTCGTGGGTATAAACGTCATAGTTGCCGCCATCGTTGATGCTGGTGAACTTGTCCTGGTGCAAAGTGAGCGGGTTGCGCGATGAGAAGTGGGTGTGGCCGCTGAAGTCAACTACTTGCGGGTAGTCTTTCAGAATGTTGTAAATTTTCTTCGAACCCCATCCGCCGTCGTTGTCACCGGTGCCCTGCACTGTGCCGTAGGCGGGAATATGCTGGAACACAAAGATTGGTTTGCCTGGATATTTTTCAACGGCGTCTTCAAGGCTGTTTTTCAGGAAAGCGAGGCTTTCGGTGCTGTAGCTTTCCTCGCTTGTGCCCGAAAGGCCGATGTAGATGAAAGGATAGCCCTTGATTTCGAAATAGTTGTTGAACGAGCAGCCAAGGGTATTGTAGTAGCCCATTGTGGTGCCGCCGTCGTTGGTGTACCATTCGTGGTTGCCGACAATATAGTAACGGGGAATATAGTCGGGTACAATATCTGTATTGCCGAATACGGAGTTCAGACTTGTGTAGTTTGACTGGTTGCCGTTGTTTGAGTAGTCGCCGTTCACGAAGATTGCGTCAACGTCGCCCGAGTTCTCGTAGAGAGTAGCGAGGCTTTCCTGTACGCGGCTTTCTGCTCCGTCTGTGCCGAAGTGCAGGTCGCTTATCACGATAAACGAGGGGAAGCCTTCGAATGTCTGTGCCACGGTGACTTTGCCGGTGAAGTCGGGGTTTGAAACGAGTGTCACGCCGATTTCGCCGTAGCGGGTGCCTTCGTCCATCTTGCCGGCGTTGAATACATACGACTTAGTGCCGTTTTCGAATTTCGTGTCGGTTGCGGATATCCATTCGGCGGTTGTGAATGCGATTTCCGCATTGGCAGTGATTTCTACCGAAACTCCGGCATTGATGCCGCTTACTTTAACAGTGTCGCAGGCGATGAAGAAGCCGGGGGCAGTGCCGAGCTGCACTACGGCAATCTTGTAGGAGTTGCCGTCGGGCACTGCGATGTTGATTTCGCCCGAACGTGTGTCGCTGCCGGTGTTTTCGCTTACAGCCACTGAGAGCGTGTCGCCTTCAAGCGTTGGGGTTATCCACTTTTCGCCGGTGCTGAGCCGGGCTACCGAGTTGGTCTTGACAACAACCTTCTTTGCCGAAGCGGCATTGGTGTAGTACAGAGTCTTGACACCCGAGGGGACATCGAATTCCACCTGGCCGGGTGCGCCTATTGCAGTCAGAACCTTGTCCTGAGCCTGTGCCGGCATAGCGAAAGCCGCGCACAACACCATCAATGCAATTGAGAAAATATATTTCAGTCTTTTCATTGTCGTGTCTGTTTAGAGTTATCTTACGTTGATTTTTACCGATTTCCCTTCAACTGTCACAATATATATGCCACGCTGCAGAGTGGACGACGAGGGTATCCTCACGCCATCGGTAGCGGTTATTGTGAACGGTTTGCCGTTCGACACTACAACCTTGCCGCCTACTACGCTCACTGTGGGCTCGGCGATGGCCCGGTTGCTTATGCCGTTTACGATTTCGTCGGCTTTCACGAAGCGCCATGTAAAGCCAGAGCCTAAGATTTCGTCCATCACGAACTCTTCGGGCTCTTCGTTAAGGGTGGTGTTGTTGAGGTAGCGCACGAATCCGTCAAATCCGGTCGACGACATTACGAACTGGTCTGCGTTGATGGCGTTGATGTTCCATGCGGTTGCTGCCGCGCCGGTTGCATCGGCATCGGGAAGGTTGTATTTGCCGTCGATGTTGAAGTTGGTGGAGATGCTGTTGCCGGTGGCGCGGTTTACGATGGAGTATTTGCCTGCGTGGTCGCTTACCAGGCACCATTGTGCGGCGTTGCCGTTATCCTCGTTGGCGCCTACGGCAAATTTGTATTTGGTGTCTACCACCGAAGTGTTGTCGTAGATCATCTCGTTTTCGCAGCCGTCCTTGGCGCTTACGATGTTGTAGTAAGGCACGGTTTCGTCGTTGACTGCCTCGGGCTCTTCGGCTTCGAAAGGCTCAAGCACGAAGTGCGCACCGTCGCCATGGCCGTACTGGTCGCGCACCAGCCATATAAGGTAGTTGCTCGAAGCGCTTTCCCATACAGAAGGCCAACGGTAGATTTCGCCTCCGCCGGGGGCATGGCGGTCGGCTTCAAACTCAATTGTGTCGCCGCCCACGACAGTGATTTTGAACTTGGCAAGCGCGGAGTCCTTCATCTGAAGGCTCTCGTAGTTGCTGTATTTGGCCGAAAGGCCGGTGTCCATCTGCTTGCCGTCGAATTTGTTGGTAACAGTGTAGTAGCCTGCGCTGTCGGTAGCGGTGAAGCACCAGAGTTCGCGCGCGCAGTTCTCGAAATCCGACAAATCAGCCTTGTCTTTGCTGTAGATGTCGGTCCCTGTTGAGTACATGTACTTTCCTACGAGCACATTGCGCAGGTAGTACCACTTTACTTTGCCGTTTTGGCTTACAAACGATGGCAATTCGTCGGCGAAAACCTGACAGAATGCCAAAGCCATAACCAAACATGCAAAAAGAGTCCTTTTCTTCATAAGCTGTTAATTAATGGGTTTCTGTATTTCCAGATTACAAAAATAGGGTATTGCTAATCATGTGGCGATTTAGATTCTGTTAATTTTTTAACACCCCCCCCGTTTTTTAACTATAATTTACAGTTTCCGAGTGGTTTTAAGTACAATTCTTCTGCAATGATTTTGCATGCGGCTACAGTCTTTTGTGGCTTCTCGCTCGCTTCCAACTTGCGGCAGGGGGCGAGAAACACTTCGCCGGCGGCAGTGATGATTGCCGAACCGCACACTCTTATTGTCTTTTGATTTTCCATAAATGCTGCATTAACTGTTTGTAATGCAAAGCTAAACTAACATATCGACATTAAGGAAAAACCATAAAGAATTTAATTCCAAACGAGAAGAGGTGTCAATGTGTTAATGTGTTAATGTGTCAATGTTTAATGGTTTGAAAATTCCGAAGGCGAAAACAATAAAAGTTCAAAATGCCTTTTCAAGGAATGTATCGGCTATCAATTTGCAGAGTAATAATGTATTAAATATATATATTATATATAATAATAATATATATTCATTATATATATACGTTTTCCCCATTTGCAGCAACTGTGGGTAAATAGAAGAATGACACATTAACACATTAACACATTAACGGTCTCGCCTGTTCTGGAATGGAAAGAACTCCATGCGTTGCGCTTTGATTCTCTGCGCATTCCCGCGCCGCACTCTGGCGCAAAGCGGAAAAGTCTGCGTAGAGCGGAAATCTTCTCTTCGCAGCGCGCGCGCTTCACAACCAGCCAGCGCATCAAGGTAAGTGTCAAGATGCCTAGCCGCTGGTGTGCCGGGATGCATATCCGCGCACAACGAGTCTACATGGCTGCAAGCGGTTTCTATTTTCTATTTTTTTGTTTTCTCGTTTTCCTCCTCCTCCAGCAGTTCGTGATAGAGTTGCAGGTAAGCCTGTATGTGTTTCGTGTATGAAAACTTCGCGGCGTGTTCCTTCTCTGCGGCTATGCGCTCCTCGTCCTGATAGAAGCCGGGCAGGCAGTCCTTCACCAGTTGCGCCATTTGCGGGGCTTCCAGAGTTTCCCAGATGAAGGCGTGTGAGCCGCATATCTCGGGCAGGCATGTGCGGTTGGCGATGAACACCGCTTTCCCGAACTGCATGGCTTCGATTACGGGCAGCCCGAAACCTTCGCCTTCGCTGGCAAAGAGGAATGCCCGGCAATTCGCGTAGAGCCATATCTTCTCCTCCTCGCTGATTTTGCCGCATAGGAAGGCGTTGCCCGTGGGCAGGGCTGCCGTTTGCCTGCGGATTCTGCGGGCGAAGCTGAAGTGGTCGTCGCCGCAGATGTAGAGGTCGTAGTCGGGGAGGTATGCCATCATCTCCACGAGTTTCTGGAAATTCTTCTTCTTGCGTATTTGCCCTATGGTGAAGAAGAAGGGCCGCTGCCTTGCGAACGCGGGTTGCTTTGCGGGGCGCCCCTCTATATGCTCCACGCCGTTGTAAATCACTATGGGCTTCTTTCCCTTGCCCAGGCGGAACTCCCGCTCTATCTGTTTCGCCACATATTGCGAGATGGCGGTTACGGCATCGGCGCGGTTTATGGCTCTTTGCAGCCGGATGTGGTGTTTCATTCGGCTGAGCCACCCTTTCTCGGTCAGGTAGTTGAGGTCGTGTATGGTCAGCACGTATTTCCTGCATTTTCCGCATTTCCGTTTCAGCTGCAGCTGGTTGGTGGTGTGCCACAAATCCACGGCAGGCAGGCCTTTCGTGAAGAATTTGTGGAATTTCCTGCGGAAGCTTGTTGTGGACACCTGTGCGGGAAGCGCCTTGTCGCAGTTGGGGGGAAGCAGGTAGTGGAAATGCAGTGAGTCGCCCGCTTCTTCGGGAAACAGTCGGGCGTAGTTGTTTTCCAGCTGTCCGAAGCCGCTGCTGTAGTTGTTGATTTCGGACAAGTCAAGGAGTACTGTCGGTTTTTTCATGAATGTGTTTGCGGTTTCAGATAGAGTGCTGCCATGGGTTTCAGTTTCTGCCATACGCGGTCGGGGGTGAGGAGGCACATCCTCTCGGCGTAGCTCATCTTTCGGCTGCGCTGCTCGGCGGGCGGCATGAAGTCGTCGGGGCTGATGCCGGCGTAGCGTTCTCCCTCGCCGGGCAGCCAGATGGTTTTGGGTATGCCGGGCGGGAAGATGGCGAAGGAGGGCACTTGCAGGGCCTGCGCCATGTGGCGCGGGCCGCCCTCGTTGCCGAAGAAGAACTGGCAGCAGGCGAGCAGGGCGCACAGGTCGGGCAGTGTGGGCGCCTCGATGTTGGTGAAGATATGCGGGTCGTTGTTCATTTCGCGCTGGCAGCGCAGTGCGGCTTCCCGTTCCTTCCCTGCGAAGTTGAAGATGATTTGTGCATCGAAATCGCGGATGAGTCTCCCCAGTATGTCCTTCATATATTCGCTGGGCCACACCTTATACTCCAGCCTGGCGGTGGGTGTGGCCAGGACTACGGGTCTGGAGAAGTCGATGCCTTTCTGCTGCATCAGCGCGCGGTATTTCTCTTTCAGCGCTTCGGGCACATAGAGCCTGAAGTCGGTGCTCGTCTTTAAGGCTGCTGTCTGGGCGAGCGGGGCTAGGAGCATGTTGTTCTGCTCCAGGCGGCTTCCGGTGCCCGGGGCGTGGTTGTCAATCCTGTAGTTCAGTATGCCGCAGCCGTATTTCTTCCTGCTTCCTATTCTGAAGGGCGTGGACAGGGAGAAGAGCGAGAACCACAGCGTCTTTGCCGTGGTGCGCATGTCGATGATTACATCGTAACGGGTGCTGCGCACTGTGTTCCATACTTTTCTTATGTAGGTGGGGAAGTGGTTGTTTTCGCGCTCGTCGAAGGTGATGAGCCTGTCGATGTCGGGATGGTTCTCGTAAAGGGTGTGAATCCCTTTGTTTATCACAAAGTCTATTTCTGCCTGTGGAAAGGTCATGCGCAGACTGTGGCACAGGCCCATCGACAGTACGGAGTCGCCCACTCTTCTGAAGCGCAAAACAAGGATGTGCCGGACTTCTCTTTTCGTGTTTGCCATATTTTTTCTGACGGTGCGTATATTTGTGCAAAGATACCCCTTTTGCGCGGAACTCCCGTCATTCTGCCTCGCTGACATCGCAACCGATGTACTTGCGGTCTACAACTATAATATAGAACGGCTGTATGGAGTAGCTCATTTTGCTGCCTGTCTTCATCGACGACTTGAGCGTGAGTTTGCCGTGGCCGTCGCTTTTGAGGCTCTTGGGCTCCAATTCGGTGGCGGTATCGGTGACGGGCATCACCTTGGCTATTGCGAAATTCCGCGAAAAGTCAATTTCGGTGGGCTTGCCTTCGGGGCCCATTGTCGTTGCCATGCCGAAGCACCGGTTGAAGTCGGCTTGCGTGCGCAGCTTCATGTCGCTTGGTACGGCGGCGTTGTTTTTCACGAAATAGTTGCGTGCCACGGTGAAGGCTACGCTTTCGCCGCTGCCGGCGCACGAGGCGAGCAGAAGCATCGCCGTGCCGATGATGAAAAACATTCGTTTCATTGCAGATGAACTTGTAGGTTGCACATTATATAATGAGTCTTAGCAGCGGCAAAGATATCAAAAAAGATGTCAGAATTTTTCCGTTTGCCGCCGTTTTGCGGCTGAAATTTACCGAACGTTCACGAAGCTGCCCGTTTATGCCAAAAATTATTATATTTGCAACCGATAAACATTTTAACAATTAGCTTCGGTTATGAAGAAAATACTTCTTTCCCTTGTAGCTGCCCTGCTGATGGGCGGAGCTACCACGGCCAGCGCGCAGGTGAATTTCGGCGTTGTGGCCGGCTTGAACGTTTCGAAACTTTCGTATAAGAGCGACAAGCTCTTCGACTCCTCCAACCGCGCCGGATGGTTTGTAGGCCCCAAGATGTGGGTGAAAGTTCCCCTTGTGGGCCTCGGCGTGAACGCTGCCGTGGAATACAGCCAGCGGCGTCTTTACGGCGAAGTGAAGAACACGAACGGCATGGCTTCGCAGTCGGAATACTACAAGAGCATCGAGATACCCATCAACGTCCGCTACAGCATCGGCCTCGCATCGCTGGCATCGGTATATGCCGAGACCGGTCCGCAGTTCGGCTTTACGGTGGGCGACAAGACGCCTTCCAACCTCGTGAAGTTCAAGTCGTCGAACATCACATGGAACGTGGGCCTCGGCGTGCGCCTTGTGAACCATCTTGAAATAGGCGCTGCCTACAACATCGCCCTCAGCAACCTTGGCAAGATAGGGCTTACCGAAATTGCCGACAAGGCTGGCACCGACTTCAAGTCGAACAGCTGGCAGGTTTCTGCGGCCTACGTGTTCTGATATACCGTAAAATCCACGACATCCCCATTTCCCGGCATTGCTTCGGCAGTTCCGGGAAAAGGTGTATCTATAAGCATAGCTTGAAATGAGAAAGACAATACCCCTTCTGCTTGCCGCTGCCCTGGCGCTTCCCGCTCACGGCGACGGTGTGCGCCGCTGGCTGCGCTCTAACGCCATCTCGCCCGACGGCTCGCGCATAGCCTTCGTCTACCGCGGCGACATATTCGTGGTGCCTTCGCAGGGCGGCGATGCACGTCAGATAACTTCCAACGCCGGCTACGACACCGACCCCGCATGGTCGAAAGACGGCAAACTCATAGCCTTCTCGTCCGACCGCCAGGGGGGCTTCGACGTCTACGTCACTTCCGCCGAAGGCGGCACACCCAAACGCCTCACCACACATTCATGCAACGAGCGCGTGGAAACCTTCCTGCCCGACGGACGCATACTCTACCGCGCATACTATATGCCTACCGTAGAAGACGGATGCTTCCCGGGGCAGTTCTCGCACCTGTATGCGGTAGACACCGCGGCATCGCGCCCCCGGAAATTCTCGGAGCTCTACATGACTGGCGTCTCGGTGAATGCCGCAGGCGAAATGCTCTACCAGGACTGCAAGGGCATGGAAGACACATGGCGCAAGCACCACACTTCGCCCGTTACCCGCGACATTTGGCTCACTGCCGCAGACCCCGCAAAGCGCACCTACCGCAAGCTCTCCGACTATGCCGGCGAATGTCTCAATCCGCAGTGGGCGCCCGACGGCAAGAGCTACTATTATCTTGAGGAAAGTTCCGGCTCGCTCAATGTGTGGAAACGCAATGTCGACGGCTCGGGAAAGAAGCAGCTTACCTTTTTCAAGAAGAACCCCGTGCGCTACCTTTCCGTGGCCGACAACGGCACGATGAGCTTCAGCTACAACGGCGACCTCTATACCATGCGCGAAGGCAGCGAGCCGAAGTTGCTCGACATAAAGATAACGGCAGACTATACCTCGCTCGACCACCGCACCGAAACCATCCGCAGCGGGCTGGGAAGCGTGTCGGTGAGCAAGGACGAGAAGCTGATAGCCTTCACTGCCCGCGGCGAGGTGTATGTAACCACTCCCGACTACGAAACTTCGAAGCGCATTACCTCCACACCCGAAACCGAGCAGAATGTGTCTATATCTCCCGACGGCAAGACGCTTGTCTACGACAGCGAGCGCAACGGCGTGTGGGGAATATACAAAACCACAATGCCGCGCAAGGACGACGATAACTTCGTGTATGCACGCGAACTCAAGGAAGAGCCGCTTGTGACGGGCAGCGAACCGTGTTTCAACCCCGTAATATCTCCCGACGGCAAGAAGATGGCATACTGGGCCAACCGCACCGAACTGCGCGTCTACGACTTCGCTTCGAAAACGTCGCGCACCGTGCTGCCGGCAAAGGAAAACTATTCGTACACCGATTTCGACCTGGACTTTGAATGGTCGCCCAACAGCAAGTATCTGCTCGCTACCTATATGGGCAACGGCGGATGGAACAATGCCGACGTGGCGCTGGTATATGCCGACGGCACAAAGGTGGTTGACCTCACCGAAAGCGGATACTCCGACTCGCGGGCCCACTGGGCGCTCGGCGGAAAGGCTGTGGTGTTTGCCAGCGACCGCGACGGATACCGCAACCACGGAAGCTGGGGGACGCAGAAAGACGTCTACGTCATGTTCCTCGACCAGGAAGCCTACGACCGCTTCAATATGAGCAAGGAGGAACGCGAACGCTACGACGCCGCCAAGAAGAAGGCCGAGGAAGACAAGAAGAAAAAGGACGAAGACAAGAAAGACGACAAGAAGGACAATAAGAAGGACGGCAAAAAAGACTCCAAGCAAAAGAAGAAAGACAGCAAGGACTCCGGAAAGGATTCCGGCAAAGACTCCGACAAGGCTAAGGCTGACAGCGTTGCCGACTTCAAACTGCTGCTCGAAGGGCGCGAAGACCGCACCGTGCGCCTCACTATGGCATCGTCAATACTCGGCGACTTCGCACTTTCGCCCGACGGCACCAAGCTGTATTACGTTGCGCAGTATGCCACCAGCAGCGACCTTTATGTGCGCAACCTCGAAGATTTCAGCGAGCGCATCGCCGTGCCGCGCTTCGGCTTCTCGTCGTTCACGGCTTCTGCCGACGGCAAGAACGTGTATGCCGGCGGCAACAAGATACGCAAGGTGTCGCTCGACAACGGCAACGAGAAGACCATAGAAGTGAAGGCTGACTACGACTTCAGCGTGTCGAAGGAAAACGCCTATATCTTCGAGCACGTGGTAAATACGCTCAAGGACCGCTTCTACCGCACCGACATGAACGGCACCGACTGGGACTACTATGCCCGCAATTACCGCGCATTCGTTACCGACATAGGCAACAGCTACGACATGGCCGAAATGCTGAGCGAAATGCTGGGCGAACTCAATGCTTCGCACACCGGCGCCCGCTACCGCGGAACGTACCCCCAGCGGCAGACTGCAAGTCTCGGGGCATTCTTCGATGAGGACTACGACGGCGACGGACTCAAGATTAAGGAAATTATCGCCCAAGGTCCGCTCGATTTCGTAGGCTGCAAAATCAAGCCCGGCGACATCATAACCCGCATCAACGGCAAGCCTATCGAAAAAGGCAAGGATTTCTTCCCGCTGCTTGAAGACCTTGCGGGAAAGCACACACTGCTTACGCTCACCAACTCGAAAGGCAAGGGCGAGTACGAGGAAGACGTGAAGCCCGTGGCAGCGGGGTGGGTGCGCTCGCAACTGCTCTACAACCGCTGGGTTAAGCAGCGCGAGGAACTCGTGGAGAAATATTCCGGCGGCAAGGTAGGCTATGTGCACGTGAAGTCGATGAACGCGCCCAGCTTCCGCAAGGTGTTCTCGCGCGTCATGGGCAAGCTGCGCAACAAGGAGGCGCTCGTGGTTGACATACGCAACAACGGCGGCGGATGGCTGCACAACGACCTCGGAGTGCTGCTCAGCGGAAAACTTTTCGCCACCTACGAGCCGCGCGGGCAGTTCATAGGCAACGACCCCTATATGCGCTGGACAAAACCGTCGGCAGTGGTTATGAGCCAGAACGACTACAGCAACGCCCACGGCTTCCCGTTCATGTACCGCGAACTGGGCATCGGCAAACTTGTAGGTGCCCCGATGGCGGGAACCATGACCGCCGTGTGGTGGGAAACGCAGGCCAACGGCGAAATCGTGGTGGGAATTCCCGAAGTGGCAGTAAAGGACCTCCGTGGCAATTACCTCGAAAACCAGGACCTGAAGCCCGATGTGGAAGTGATACCCACGCCCGAACAGGTGCTCTCCGACGACGACGTGCAGGTGAAGCGTGCCGTAGACCTGCTGCTTGGCAAGTGACGTCGGCACGGCAGTGTTCCCGATGCGGGCTTCCGTAGCGCCGGAATGCTGATGTATATATTATAATGCGTGTGTGTTGGATTTTGCGGTCCGGCACACACGCAATTTTTGTGTATAACCATTGTTTTTGCTCCGAAATGCAATGGGTAAATTGCAAAAACGAAGAAATTATGCGGATGCAGTGTAGTTTTTTGTCGGTAACGTGCGTTTTCCCGAAAAATTATCAATTTGTCATTTTTTAAGCGTTGCATTGCGGTTTGCCGGGTATCTGAATTTGTGAAAAAGGCAAAAACTTTCCGCTTTTCTTGACAAATTGACACGCATACGGATAATTATTGTGATTGTGGTTAAAAAAATGTTACGATGAAAAGTTTTGCGTTTGGGAACAAATGATTAGTTTTGCAAAAATGTATAAAAGTCCTTCGTGCATAATTGTATCCGTACGTGTAGCAAATGCAAACCATAAAAATTGCGTTTCGCGCGTCATAGGGCTTGAAACATAACCGATATCGGCGGAACCGGGCGTGAGCCGGGGCAATCTGCGGTTTGGGGAAAATTAAGAAACATCTATTATAACAACTAAGTTTAATCTAAAAAGTAAGATTATGGGTAAAAAATTGATGATGCTTTTATTGGGAGTCTTCTCGTGTCTCCTCGTAAATGCGCAAGTCAAGACCGTAACCGGACGCGTAACGTCAGCCGACAACGGTGAACCGCTGATTGGCGTGAGCGTAAGCGTGCCCGGCACAACAGTCGGTGTGAATACCGACGCCGACGGTCGCTTCACGCTTTCTCACATCCCCGCGTCTGCAAAACAGATTCGCTTCTCGTTCATCGGAATGGAAGCCCAGACGCTCCCTGTAAAGAATGTGATGAACGTAGCTCTTAAATCCAACGACAAGGTGCTCAGCGGAGTTGTGGTAACTGCTCTTGGCATCAAGCGTTCGGAAAAGTCTCTGGGTTATGCCGCTTCGTCGATTAAGGCGCAGGACATCACCGAAGTGCGCAGCGCCGATGTAGTTTCGGCATTGCAGGGCAAGGTTGCAGGTGTAACCATCAGCAACACTTCTTCCGACCCGGGTGCTTCTACCTCGGTTATCGTGCGTGGCTACAGCTCGCTCGCCGGAAGCAACCAGCCGCTCTTCGTTATCGACGGTGTGCCTATGGTAAACAAAGCTATTAACTCAAGCGACGAACTGAATCACAACTACGACTTCGGTAACGGTGCCAACGCCATCAACCCCGACGACGTTGACGACATGACCATTCTCCGCGGCGCAGCTGCAACCGCACTCTACGGCTCGCGTGCTGCCAACGGCGTTATCATGATTACCACCAAGAAAGGTAAGAAGCGCGAAAAGGGACTCGGCGTTACATACAACGGCGGTATACAGTTCTCGAATGTGGCTCGCCTTGTTGAAATGCAGAACATGTACGGCCAGGGCGCAAGCGGCGAACACGTAGCCATAGAGAACGGCTCGTGGGGTCCCCGTTTCGACGGCGTTGAAAGAGTATGGGGCCGCGTATACGACAACTCGCAGATGGTGAAGAGCTACAAGGCTGTCAAGAACAACATCCGCGACTACTTCGACACCGGCGTTACCTTCAACAACAGCGTGGCTTTCGACGGCGCTACCGACAAGAGCGACTACTATGTGGCACTCTCTAACGTGAACAACAACGGCGTATATCCCACCCGTGCCGATGCCTACAACAAGTACACCTTCACTACCAACGGCAGCTACAAGGCTACAAACAAACTCACTTTCTCGTCGTCGATAAGCTATTCTTACCAGAAGAACAACTTCGTTTCGACCGGCCAGAAACTGAACCCGATCTTCGCGCTTTACAATGTGCCGCGCGATATCAGCATCACCGGCCAGAAGGACCTCAGCAACCCGTTCTATGCACCGGGCTACTACTACACTCCCTACAACGCTACCAACCCCTACTACATCCTGAAAAACTACCTCGACCAGACTACTACCGACAAACTCTGGGGCAAGTTCCAGGCTGACTACAACATCTTCGACTTCCTGAAGTTCACCTACCGTGTAGGTCTCGACTATACCAACAACAAGCAGCGCAACGGTATTCCCAACATGAGCGCGCTTTGGAGCGGAACCCCCAACTGGGAAGATAACTCCGATATAGGCCAGCAGACTGGTTGGGTTTATACAAGCGACAACCGCTACACCGAAATCAACCAGGACTTCATGCTCAACTTCTCGAAGCCCATCAACCAGGATTTCAACCTCAACGCTCTTCTTGGTCTCAATACCAACGACGTGAAGCGCACCTTCGCATCGCAGGAAGTTACAGGGCTTGACCTTCCCACATGGTTCAGCACAGCTAACTCGGGAAAAACTCCTACTCTTGTCGACAACACTTACCACAAGCGCCTCGTAGGTTTATACGGACAGGTTGAAGGCTCGTACAAGGATATGATATTCCTCACGCTCACCGGCCGCAACGACTGGTCGTCTACTCTTCCCAAAGACAACCGCTCGTACTTCTATCCCGGTGTAACTGCCAGCTTCGTGTTCACCGAGCTTCTTCCCAAGGACGTGAAAGACATTATCTCCTTCGGTAAGTTTCGTGCAGCTTGGGGTAAGACAGGTAACGATGCTGACTGGTATCTTACAAAAACGGTTTACGCCCAGGCAGCAGCAAGCTCTTCAGGTTTCGGAACAATATCGTTCCCCCTCGCAGGCGTCAATGCATTCACGCTTTCGAACGTGATGGGCAACTCCACCCTCAAGCCCGAGATGACCACTGAGTTCGAACTTGGTCTCAACATGGCATTCTTCCACAACCGCTTGGCGTTCGACTTCTCGTTCTACAACCGCAACACCAACAACCAGACTCTTTCGATGAGCCTTGACAACGCAACAGGTTTCGGCTCGCGCAACGTGAACATCGGTAAGATTCGCAACACCGGTATCGAGCTTTCGCTTACCGGAACTCCCATCAAGACACGCGACTGGCAGTGGGACCTCAACTGGAACATCTCGCACAACAAGAGCAAGGTGGTGGACCTCTCCTCTGATATTGGCGACGAAGTTCTCATCTTTGGCTTCAGCGGCGGAACCAGCCTTTATGCAATCAAGGGCCAGCCCCTCGGCGTATACAAGGACCAGAAGCTTGAGCGCGACCCCGAAGGACACGTAGTTGTAAGCGCTTCCAACGGTCTCCCCGTCAAGGAAGACAAGTACACCGTTTGCGGCGACATGAACTACAAGTACACCATGGGCTTCGGAACTACTCTCCGCTACAAGGACTTCGCAATTACTGCAAACATGGAAGTTCGCCACGGCGGCAAGATGTATACCCGCACAAAGGGTACAACTTTCTTCACCGGTATTGCAAAGCAGACTATCTACAACGACCGCAACCCGTTCATCGTGCCCAACTCCGTGAACAAGGTAACCGCAGCCGACGGAACTGTTTCGTATGTGGAAAACACAACGGCTTTGGATTACTCCTACATTCAGACATATTGGGCTGACCAGTACGACTGCGACGCTTCGAACCTCATCAGCCGCTCGTTCGTGAAGCTCCGCGACGTGGTGCTTACTTGGAACGTGCCTGCAAAGTGGATTGACAAGACTTTCCTCACAGGCGCTTCGGTTTCGCTCTTCGGCCGCAACCTGCTTATGTGGACTCCCAGCGACAACACTTTTGTTGACCCCGAGTCTACCTCGTTCGGCAACGACCTCTCAGGCCAGTTCGGTGAATATGGCGCTAACCCGTCTACACGAACATACGGCTTTAACATTAAGCTCAGTTTCTAAAATAAAGAATAGTAACAGCATGAAAAAGATATTTGTATTGTCATTCGTCGCTCTTGCCACACTCTCGAGCTGTGGTTCGCTCGACATAAACGATAATCCCAACTATGCCAGCAACGTTAGCGCTGACCTTATCATGCCGGCAGTGGAGAACGCTATCGCCACTACAGTAGGCGACGGCATGTACAACACTGCAGGATTCTTTGTGCAGTATTTCGAGCAGGCTCCTACGAAAAACCAGTACAACAAGTACACATGGTATCAGCTCACCGCTGACGACAACATGACCGACCGTTGGTACCGCACCCTTTATGCCGGTGCCCTTCAGGACATCCAGGAAATTCAGGGCAAGACCGAAAATACTGCCGACCTTTTTGCGGTGCAGACACTCCGCACCTACGCTTTCCAGCTTCTTGTCGACGCTATGGGCGAGACTCCCTACACCGAGGCTCTCCAGGGCTCTAAGATACAGAAGCCGAAGTACGACAACGGCGAAGTGGTTTATGCCGGTGTTCTCAATGAACTCGACGAGGCTGAAGCCGCTCTTTCTGCCGAAGACAAGATGGCAACCAACGACCTTATCGCCGACGGCGACATCAACGAGTGGAAAGGCTTCGCAAACGCTCTGCGCGTGCGCATGTATCTCCGCATGATACAGGCCGGCATCGACGTTTCAACCTACACCTCCAAGCTCAAGGCTATTGTGGAGAAGGGCGAGTTCTTCAGCGGCGATTTCGAGTTCAATCCTCCTTATTCCGACGAAGCTGAAAAGAGCAATCCCTGGTATGAAACCAACTATCGTGAGTTGGCTGCGAACCATGTGGCTGCCTATCCTATCATCAGCTACATGAACATCACCAACGACCCGCGTATCTCCTATTCGTTTGTAAAGGCCACCACCGGCGACAACGAAGGCAAGTATGCCGGTCTCCTTCCCGGTACCCACCTCGAGTCGGGCTATACCTACAAGGACGACGGCGTTGTGAGCAGATTCAACTACTATGCCACCAAGCCGGTACCTTTCTTCACCCAGGCTGAACTTCAGTTCCTCCTCGCTGAGGTATACATGAAGTATTTCGGCGACGAAGCAAAGGCCAAGGCAGCTTATGAAGCAGGCGTTACCGCCGACTTTGCAGCGCGCGGAGTCAGCGGCGTGAGCGAGTTCCTCGCACAGAGCCGCACTTCGTGGGATGCCCAGAACGGCAACGATGCAAAACTCAACCTTGTGTATATGCAGAAGTGGGTTGCACTTCTCTATATGGACCACATGGAGGCTTGGTCGGAGCAGCGCCGTACAAATGTTCCCTCGTGGGGCATCAGCGCCAAGGAATTCGAAGCCGACCAGACAAAGTATGTGGCAGGCACACTTATCTATCCTTACCGCAACGACCTCGGCACAAAGGCTGTTCCCGTGCGTGCGTTCTACTCAACGGCTAGCAAGAACATCAATTCGAATGTTCCCGACCAGCCGGCTCTTACTACTCCTGTATTCTGGGATAAATAATATTTGAAACAGTAAACATGACATTCAAAATGAAAAAGATATTAAGTTTGTTCGCAATTGCCGCGTTGGTGCTTGGGGGATTCTCTTCCTGCGACTACGATGGCAGCGACGATACGTATGTCACCCACTACGTTTCCTTCGACCTCACCGGAGGCAGCACTTATCTCGTGCCTGTTGGCTCCAAATATGTTGACCCGGGTTACACCGCTATGGAAGGCACCGAAGACGTTACTTCGAAGGTGGTAGTTTCGGGAGATGTTGACGCATCGAAGGTAGGTATATATTATGTCAACTACGCAGCGTCGAACAAGGACGGCTTCTCGGCTTCAGTTGACCGCCAGGTGCTGGTTTATGACCCTGAAGTTTCAACCGACATTACCGGTACTTACAAGATTATAAATACCGACGGCTCGGGAAGAGTGTTCAACAACTATCCTGTAACCGGCAACTCTGTAACACTCACCGAGCTTGCTCCCGGTCTCTATTCCATCAGCGACTATTGGGGCGGACTCTACGACGTGACTATAGGCTATGGCTCGGGATACCGTTGCACGGGCTATTTCCAGCTGAATGCGGACAATACCATTACCGGCATCTCCGCTTCCAATCCCTGGAGCTTGCCTATGACGAGCGCTTCCGGTTCTTACGACGAGGCTACCGGCAAGGTTACCATCGATTCCTATATCAATTACCACCTTGTAATGGTTTTGCAGAAATAATTTAACTTAAACTGAATTGCAATCATGAAGAAATATCTTTATTTGATAGTTGCAGCTTTGCTGATGGGCTTCACCACTTCGTGTGACAGCGACCCCAGCGACAGCAGCACAAATGCAGGCGGCACGGCGGTTAAGAAGATGTGCGGCGAATGGGTAGCCAACGTCTACTACTGCGAGTCGGCCAGCAGTGATATCTCCAATATTGAAAACTGGGAGTGGGAGGATCTCGGTTCTTTCCATCTCTTAACCTACAACACCGCAGCCAACAAGGCAAATGAAATGTGGGTTGACGACCAGGGCAATTGCTATTTGGGCGATTCCGACGACTATTCCCACAAGATTAAGGTCAATGTGCAGTATGGCAGCAAGACTTTCTCGGTTACCGATGCAGCCAACGAATATGGTGAGAACGCCACAGTAGTTGGAGGCAAGGTGATGCTTGACGCAGCTTCCATCGACATGGGCCGCGGACAGTTTGCCAAGGCCGACAGCATAGTTTACTATGTGAACGTCAACGGCGCTGGGTCGGGTTACCTTAAGGTTTCGGGCTACCGTTACAATTTCGAAGACCTCGAATAGTACAACTATAGGTAAAATCTCAAAAGGGTGTGCCGGATGCGTTCCGGTACACCTTTTTTTGCGGCTTCGCGGCCCGAATCGAAAACGCAGTCCGGCGGCGGAAAGCTGCATTGCGCATTGCGTGAAAATTCTCTGCGTAGAGCGCAAAAATTATCTGCGCACAAAAGAAAAATTTTGTGCGCACAGCGTGAAAATTCTTACCGCATATAATTTTTATTTTTGCGGTCAAAAGTAAAATTGTTTGCGCATAGCGTGTTTTCGCTGCGTATTAGCGTCGCCTTGCGCTCCCGTTTATTCTCCACTTTTGGCCGGTTGCCGTTATTTTGCGCTTATACATCTGTGTTATAATGCGTTTGCGATATTTTTTTAAGGCTATGGTTGAATTTTATTTTAAGAAAACAACCTCAAAGTGGAGTAAAGTGGAGGAAAGTTGGTAACTTTGGCAGATTAAAATAGGAATATTGTCGACGTGTCACACTGAAACCGATTGGTAACATGCGTTTTACAGGAACAACAGAAGCCAAAGCCGATGCCAAGGGACGGGTGTTTTTCCCCGCTGCTTTCCGCAAGATACTTGCTGCAGCCGGAGAGGAGCAGCTTGTGCTTGCCCGCGACGCCTTCCAGCCGTGCCTTGTGCTCTATCCGTGGAGCGTATGGAACGCACGCCTCGATGAATTCCGCGCCGGCCTCAACATGTGGAACGCACGCCATCGCAGCTTGCTGCGCCAGTTTGTGCGCGATGTGGAGACGGTGGTTCCCGAAAGCAACGGCCGGTTTCTGATACCGAAGCGCTATGCGCAGATGGCCTGCATTAAGCAGGACGTGGTTTTTCTCGGCATCGACGATACTGTTGAAATCTGGTCGCCCGACCTGCTGCAGCAGCAGAGCATGGATGCCGGCGAGTTTGCTAGGGAAATAGAAAATGTAATGGGCCGGACGGAATGAGCGCAGACAACCTAACATACCACGTTCCCGTGATGCTCCGCGAGAGTGTCGACGCCATGAACATCGGCAACGGTGTTTATGCCGACATGACTTTCGGCGGCGGCGGCCATTCGCGCGAAATGCTTGCCCGCATGGGGGCGCAGGCGCGCCTTTTCGGGTTCGACCAGGATACCGACACTCTGGCCAATGTGCCCGACGACGCGAGGTTTACCTTTGTGCTCTCGAATTTCAGGTATCTGCGCAACTGGATGAACTACTACGGCATTGAGGCCGTTGACGGCATAATGGCCGACCTGGGCGTTTCGAGTCATCATTTCGATGCCGCCGAGCGCGGATTCACTTTCCGCAGCGACGCACCGCTCGACATGCGCATGAACCGCACTGCAAAACTCACCGCGGCCGACTTTCTCAATACGGCCGACGAAGAGCGCATTGCCGCCGTGCTGCGCAACTATGGCGAACTGCGCAACGCGCGCCGCATGGCTGCGGCTATAGTAAAGCGCCGCGCTGCGCGGCCTTTGGCCACAACCGCGCAGTTTGTCGAGACTATCGAACCGTTTGTGGGGCGCGACAAGGAGAAGCGCGAACTGGCGTGCGCATTCCAGGCACTGCGCATTGAGATAAACGACGAAATGGGCGCACTGCGCGAAATGCTGGCGTCGGCGATATCGCTGCTCGCCAAAGGCGGACGGCTCGTGGTGCTTACATACCATTCGCTCGAAGACCGCATGGTGAAGAACTTCCTTAAGAGCGGAAATGCCGAAGGGAAGGTGGAACAGGATTTCTTCGGCAACCGCATGGTGCCGCTGCGCGCTGTCAACAGCCATGTCATCGTTCCGTCGCCCGAAGAAATAGAGCGCAACCCGCGCAGCCGCAGCGCAAAACTGCGCGTAGCCGAAAAGGTATAGCCCCGGCTGCACGAACTACTACACCACAAAACTATTGTATAATGGCCGACAAATCCGACAAACACGATAACGAGGACACCCTTTCGGGCATCACAACCCGGAAAGGCAAGGCGGCTGTGCCCGAAGACGGCAAGGCCGAAGCCCGGCAGAAGGCGCGCAAGGCTAACTTTACGCGTTACATGTTCGGCGACTTCATCTCGATAGACACCTTGCGGCGCAATATCGGGTTCATCGTGATCGTGGTGGTGTGCATGCTGATTTACATCGGCAACGGATATTCCAGCCAGCAGGAAATGATTGAGCTCAACCGGCTGAAAGACGAGGTTGAGAATGCAAAATACAATGCCCTGACCTATTCGAGCGAACTGCTCGAAAAGAGCCGCCAGAGCCACATCGAGGAATATCTCAAGCGCAAGGGCGACAGCACCCTGCAGATGCCAACCACGCAGCCGTTTGTCATTAAAGTGGACACAACCGAATGAAAAGCAACAAGTTTCCCGAAAAGAAAGTCATGACCCGCTACTTTATATTCGCGGCGATAATATGCCTTGTGGGTATAGGCATAGTGGGGAAAGTTGCGTATATAATGTTTGTGGAGCGCGATTTCTGGACGCAGGTTAGCCGCCAGTTCGTTAAGCGCAATGTGGAGATAAGGCCGGTGAGGGGAAGCATTTATTCCGCCGACGGGCAGATTCTTGCTTCGTCAATTCCCGAATACAAGATTTTCATGGACTATATGGTGGTGGAGAAAGACTCTGTACGCCGCGTCAAGGAGCAACACCGCCGCGACTCGGTGCTTGAAGCCAATGTCGACTCCATGAGCCTCGGCCTTCACGCCATTTTCCCCGACAAGACAGTGGAGCAGTTCAGGCAGACACTTCTCGAAGGCCGCAAAAAGGAAAGCCGCAACTGGCCGATATACAAAAAGCGCATCACCTATCTTCAGTATCAGCAGGTGCGCAAGCTGCCCGTTTTCCGCTTGCCTTCGTATAGGGGCGGTTTCCATGCCGAAACCATCGAGCAGCGCGCCAATCCGTTCGGTTCGCTGGCCATGCGCACCGTGGGCACACTCTATGCCGGCAAGGACTCGGCCCGCTTCGGCCTGGAACTGGCGTTCGACAGCGTGCTGCGCGGAAAGTCGGGACTGTCGCACCGGCAGAAAGTGCTGCGCAAGTACATCAGCATCATCGACCGCCCGCAGGAAGACGGTTGCGACATAATTACCACCATCGACGTAAACATGCAGGACCTTGCCGAAAAGGCCCTTGTCGACCAGTTGCGGCAGATAGAGGCGCCCAAAGGCACTGCCGTGCTTATGGAAGTGAAGACGGGCGATGTAAAGGCCATTGTCAATATGGAGCGCAGCGGCGACGGCTCATACCGCGAAACCAAGAACTTCGCTGTCAGCAACCTGCTTGAGCCCGGCTCGGTATTCAAGACGGCATCGTTCATGGTGGCGTTCGACGACGGATATCTGCATCCCGGCGACATGGTGAATACCGGTTGCGGAAGGGTAAACATGCACGGGCGCGACATGAAGGACGCTTCGTGGAATACGCGCGGCGGATATGGCGAAATAACGGCTGCCGAATGCATAAAGCACTCTTCCAACGTGGGCGTGAGCATGCTCATTGACAAATACTATTACAACCAGCCCGAAAAGTTCGTCGACGGCCTTTACCGCATAGGGCTTGCCGAGCCTTATGACATAGACATCCCCGGAGCTGCCCGGGCCAACATACGCCGCCCAAAGAAAGACGGCAGCAATTGGTCGAAAACGGCGCTTGCATGGATGAGCATCGGCTACGAAACGCAGATACCGCCCATACGCACGCTCGCGTTCTACAACGGCATAGCCAACGGCGGCCGGATGCTCTGCCCAAGGTTCGTGAGAGCCAAGCGGCGCAACGGCGAGATTGTGGAGGAGTATCCCGTTAAGGTGGTGCGCGAACGCATGTGCTCGCCTACGGCACTTAAGGACGTGCAGTATTGCCTGAGTCTGGTAACCCAGCCCAAGGGTTCCGGCCACAAGGCTGCGTCGAAATATTTCCCCGTGTCGGGCAAGACGGGTACGGCACAGATATGGACCAAAAACGGGCGTACTACCAGCTACCTTGTAAGTTTCGTCGGGTACTTCCCGGCCAACGCCCCGAAGTACACTTGCATCGTGTGCATACAGAAACCGTATCCCGCTTCGGGCGGAGGGCATTGCGGCCCTGTGTTCCGCCGCATTGCCGAAGGGGTGATGGCACGCGAGAAGAACAACGACATTTCAAAGGCCAACGACACGGTGCGCACAAAACTGCCGTTCGTCCACAACGGCGACATGTCGGCCGCAAGGAATGTGCTGAGCGAACTGCATATCCCGTACTCGTCAAGTGACCTCGGTTCCAAGACTTGGGGGAAAGTCTTCGGCGATTCGGCGCATATAGTGCTTTCGGGCACAAAATACGGCAAACTAGTTCCCGACCTTAAAGACATGGGACTGCGCGATGCGCTTTTCCTGCTCGAAAGCATGGGGATGAAGGTTTCTGTGACCGGAAAGGGAAAGGTTGTGGAGCAAAGCGCAGCACCCGGAACCCCCGTGAAGAAGGGAATGCTCGTGCGTCTGAAGCTGATGACCGACGGCGAAATGCGCAAGCAGAAAAACAAGGCGGCCGTACCTGTCGTTCAGGAGAATCCCGCCCAAACCGACACGGTTGCCAATAAAAACAAAACGGCAGACAGCGGCAACGTTGCCGCAAAGCCGCCTGTGAAAAAGAAAGAACAGTAAAAAGACAATACGATATGAAACTGCAAGATGTATTGCTCAAGGTGAAGCCTGTGGAAATAACGGGCAGCACGGATGTTGAGATTTCCGACGTACAGATTGATTCGCGGCAGGTAAAGCCCGGCTGCCTTTTCATCGCCGAGCGGGGAACCCAGGTTGACGGGCACCGCTTCATTCCCGCGGCTGTCAGCAACGGGGCTGTTGCCGTGGTGTGCGAAACGCTTCCCGACGAATGCCCGGCTGGAGTTACTTTCGTGAAAGTGAAAAGCAGTGAAGATGTGGCGGGGAAAGTTTGCACCCAGTTCTACGGCGACCCTACTTCGAAGCTCAAGCTTGTGGGCGTGACGGGAACCAACGGAAAAACCACCGTGGCCACTCTTCTCTACAAGATGTTCCGCGAGTTCGGCTTCAAATGCGGGCTGTGCTCCACCGTGTGCAACTATATCGACGACAAGGCCGTTCCGGCTGACCATACCACTCCCGACCCGGTGACGCTTAACCGTCTGCTTTCCGAAATGGTTGACAACGGATGCCAATACGCCTTTATGGAATGCAGCAGCCACAGCATAGCCCAGAAACGCATAGGCGGACTGACCTTCGCCGGCGGCATATTCACCAATCTCACCCGCGACCACCTCGACTATCACAAGACTTTCGAAAACTACCGCGATGCGAAGAAGGCGTTTTTCGACAGCCTCGGCAAAAAGGCTTTCGCGGTGACCAATGCCGACGACAAGAACGGACTGGTGATGGTGCAGAACACTTCTGCAAATATCAAGACGTATTCGGTGCGCAGCATGGCCGATTTCCGTGCCAGAATTCTCGAAATGTCGTTCGAAGGAATGCTTCTCGATATTGACGGCCGCGAAACAAGCGTTTCGTTTGTAGGAAAATTCAATGTCTCGAACCTGCTGGCTGTTTACGGTGCGGCACGAATGCTCGGGCGCGAACCGGTGGAGATACTTACGGTGCTGAGCAAGCTGCACAGTGTGTCGGGGCGCTTCGAGACTTTCCGCTCGCCGTCGGGCTATACCGCGATTGTAGACTATGCCCATACTCCCGATGCGCTGGTAAATGTGCTCGGCGCCATACACGAAGTGCTCAAGGAAAGCCACAGCCAGTCGAGCCAGGTCATAACGGTGTGCGGAGCCGGCGGTAACCGCGACAAGGGCAAGCGTCCTCTTATGGCGCACGAGGCTGCGGCGCATAGCAGCCGCGTGGTGATTACAAGCGACAATCCCCGCTTCGAGGAACCGCAGGCCATTATCGACGACATGCTTGCCGGCCTTACTCCGGCACAGAAGAAAAAGACGCTGGCAATAGCCGACCGCCGCGAAGCCATTCGCACGGCATGCATGCTCGCACAAAAAGGCGACGTGATACTGATTGCCGGCAAGGGCCACGAAGACTATCAGGAAATAAAAGGCGTGAAACACCATTTCGACGACCGCGAAGAGGTGAAGAAAATATTTGCCGGCGAGGCTTAGAACAACTTTAACGACAAACAAGTAATATATGCTATACTATCTGTTCAGATTCCTTGACGAATTCGGCGTGCCGGGAGCGGGAATGTGGAGCTACATTTCTTTCCGCTCGTTGTTGGCTTTCATGCTGGCCCTAGTGGTGTCGGCATGGTTCGGGCAGCATTTCATTTCCTATATGCGCCGTAAAAACATAAGCGAGACACAGCGCGATGCTAGTATCGACCCGTTCGGAGTAACAAAACAGGGAGTGCCGTCGATGGGGGGAATAATAATCATCGCGTCCATTCTCGTGCCTTGCCTGCTGCTGGGAAGGCTCAGGAATATCTACATGCTTTTGATGCTTCTGACTACGGTGTGGTTCGGCCTTCTTGGCTTTGCCGATGACTACATCAAGATTTTCCGGCACAACAAGGACGGACTTCATCCCAAAGTGAAAATACTGGGGCAAGTGGCCTTGGGACTTATAGTGGGGCTTACCCTTTACCTTAGCCCCGATGCCGTAATCCGCGAGAATATCAATATGCAGCGCACGTCGAACAACACCGAGGTAGTGGTGCATAAAAGCAAGCCGGTGAAATCGACGATTACCACAATACCGTTTTTCAAGAACAACAACTTGAGCTATACCGATATCATGTCGTTTTGCGGCAAATACAAGAATGCTGCCGGATGGGTGCTTTTCGTGATAATAACGGTGCTTGTCATTACCGCAGTGTCGAACGGTGCCAACCTTAACGACGGCATGGACGGAATGGCGGCGGGCAATTCTGCAATCATAGGCATTGCGCTCGGGCTTTTGGCATACGTGTCGAGCCACATACAGTTCGCCTCCTACTTGAATATAATGTATGTGCCGGGGTCGCAGGAACTCGTGATTTTCGCATCGGCATTCGTCGGCGCCCTGATAGGCTTCCTGTGGTACAATTCCTACCCGGCGCAGATATTTATGGGCGATACCGGAAGTCTTACTATCGGGGGGATAATTGGCGTATTCGCAATCATCATACACAAGGAACTGTTGCTTCCGCTGCTGTGTGGAGTGTTCTTGGTGGAGAGCCTGAGCGTTATTCTGCAGGTTGAGTACTTCAAGGCAGGCAAACGCCGCGGAGTGAAACAGCGCCTTTTCAAGCGCACGCCTATTCACGACAATTTCCGCGTGCTTCCCTCGCAGCTCGATGCCGAATGCAAGTATTTGTTCCGGAACTGGCCAAAGACCCCATGCCATGAGAGCAAAATCACGGTAAGGTTCTGGATTGCCACAATTCTGCTTGCGGCATTGACGATCATTACATTGAAAATTAGATAAACTGTCCGCGAAAAATTAATACAAGATGGCTGAAAAGAAATTGATGTCCGTGTTGGGCGCTGCTGAGAGCGGTGTCGGTGCTGCCGTATTGGCAAAGAAAAAGGGATATGACGTTTATGTTTCCGATGCCGGAACCATCAAACCCAAATACAAGGAGATGCTGGAACACTACGGCTTGAAATACGACGAAGGAATGCACAACGAAGAAATCGTGCTCTCGTCAGACGAAGTGGTGAAAAGCCCAGGAATCCCCAACGATGCCCCGATAGTGAAGAAGATAGAGGCCAAAGGAATAGGCATAATATCCGAAATAGAACTTGCCGGCCGTTATACCGATGCAAAGATGATTTGCATCACCGGCAGCAACGGCAAGACCACCACAACTTCGCTCACATACCACATTCTGAAGGCGGCCGGCCTTAACGTCGGGCTTGCTGGCAATATCGGGCGCAGTCTCGCGCTTCAGGTGGCAGAGGAAAATTTCGACTACTACGTAATAGAACTGTCGTCGTTCCAGCTCGACAATATGTACGATTTCCGTGCAAATGTGGCAGTATTGCTCAATATTACGCCTGACCATCTTGACCGTTACGGATATAATTTCCAGAACTACGTCGACTCGAAGATGCGCGTGATACGCAACCAGACCGAAGACGATGCTTTTGTGTACTGGATGGATTCGCCTGTTGTTGCCAAGGAACTCAAGAAATACGGCATCAAGAGCCGCATGTGTCCATTCTCGGCAATAAAGAAGGATGGGGCAGTGGCTTATGCCGACAAGGGAGAATACGTGATTGAGCAGCCAATGCCTTTCAATATGGAGCTGGAATCGCTTTCGCTTACCGGCCGGCACAATCTTTACAATTCGCTTGCTGCCGGGATAACAGCCAAACTGGCTGGCGTCAGCGATGAAGTGCTGCGTCGCAGCCTTTCCGATTTCCCCGGTGTTGAGCACCGCCTGGAGAAGGTGGCTAAGGTGCGCGGTGTGCAGTATGTAAACGATTCGAAAGCTACCAATGTAGACGCCTGCTGGTATGCCCTTGAAAGCATGAAAACTCCCGTGGTTCTCATTCTTGGTGGCAAGGACAAGGGCAACGACTATACTCCCATAAAGGAAATGGTGAAATCGAAATGCCGTGCGCTGGTGTATCTCGGGGCCGACAATGCAAAGCTCCACAAGGAATTCGACAGTCTGGGGGTGCCTTTCGCCGATACCCACGATATGAATACGTGTGTGGCCGAATGCTACAAGTTCGCCCAGCCCGGCGATACGGTGCTGCTGAGCCCCTGCTGTGCAAGTTTCGACCTGTTCCACAATATGGAAGAGCGCGGCGAACTGTTCAAGCAGGCTGTCAAGGCCCTTTAGCCTTTGCAAGTAACCACTAAAGTCAAGTGATAATATGAACAGATTGTCGAATTTGCTGCTTGGAGACCGCGTGATATGGTTCGTGTATTTCGCGCTGTGCGCCATTTCGGTTGTGGAGGTGTTCAGTGCGGTCAGTACGCTTACCTATAAAAGCGGCGACTACATACAGCCCATCCTGCGCCACAGCATGTTTGTTGTCTTTGGCTTTATCGTGGTGTTTGTGGTTCATCGCATGCCGATGAAATTTTTCAAGTTGTTTGTGCCGATCGGGATGGTAGCTTCTGTAATTCTGCTTGTTATGCTGCTTTGCGGTCTTGGCATAGAAATCAATGAAGGTGCAAGATGGATAAATTTCTTCGGCATCCCAATTCAGCCTTCTGAGATTGCCAAAGGTACGCTCGTGATGTACACGGCGCTTGTGCTGTCGTATACACAGACGGAAAAAGGCACGTTGCCCGGCACTTTCAAGATGATATTCATCCCCACGCTGCTGTTCTGCGGACTTATTTTCCCGGAGAACTTCTCTACTGCCGGCCTGCTGTTCATCATCATCGTCATAATGATGTTTATAGGGCGCGTGTCGCTTATGGCCATAGGCAAACTTCTCAGCGTAGTGCTTATAACGGGACTTTCGGCATTGTATTTCGTTTCTTCAATAAGTGACGGAACGGCACAGTGGATAGGCGAAAATGTACCGGTTGTGGGCAAGCGTGTGCCTACTTGGAAAAACCGTATATGCAAGCATTTGGACAAGGATACCAAAGCGCTCACCCCCCAGTCGTTTAATATCGATGAGGACGCGCAGATAGGGCATTCGAAGATTGCCATCGCATCGAGCAATATAATAGGCAAAGGGCCGGGCAATTCCACGCAGCGCGACTTCCTTCCCCAGGCCTATAGCGATTTTATCTATGCCGTAATAGTGGAGGAACTCGGATTGATTGGCGCAGCGGCAGTTGTTGTGCTCTATTTGTTGTTGCTTTTTAGGGTAGGGTACATTGCCCGCCGTTTTACAGACAACAGTTTCCCGCCGTTTCTTGCCATTGGGCTTGCCGTGCTGTTGGTGGTGCAGGCTATGGTGAACATGCTTGTCGCTACCGGCATTTTCCCGGTAACCGGACAGCCTTTGCCTCTGATATCTCGCGGCGGCAGCTCCATGCTTGTCAACAGTGCGTATATCGGAATTCTGCTGAGCGTAAGCCGTCTTTCAAAGAAACAGGGCAAGCGTCGGCTCACTGCGTCGGCTGCATGTCTTGGCGCCGATGAGGAACAGGAACTGGAGAACGGTGACACGGAAGATTCGTACGTTGAACCCGACGAGGAAATTCCTCCTGCAGAACAGACGGCAAAGGAAATTGCTGCAGGCAATTTCGGCACAGAGGAATAGCATCGGCTGCGAGCCGACAAAAAAATCCCGGCACGAAATCACTTCGGACCGGGAGTCAAGTACGTGTAAATAGAATTTTATATGAGTGTATGAATTTCCGTGATTCAAATGCTCTATGGCCGCTGCTGCAGGCGGAACGTGATGTCCTCGCGCCGCCCGTCGGCATGCATACGGTATAGTCGCTGGTTGGTGGTCGGCTTGTTGAGCGGACCGCGTTCGGGGATATAGGGACCAATCTTTACGAAATCGAATGCTCCGGCGTCGAAGCCGTCGGGGAAATCGCTTTTGCCCGAATACCAGGCGGTAAGGAATTCCCCGTGGTAGCGTTCGTGCAGATGCCGTGCAAGCCTTGCAACTTCGTCTGGGTCATTGTCGCCTCCCATGAAGCAGATGCACGTAACCTCACCCACGTAGTCGGAAACCATATTGTCGAGAACTTCTTCGGAGAGAATCTCTCCGCGGTCTTCGCGCAGATATGCGCTGTGGCATTCGCGGCAATGGTTAGGGCAGAGCGTGAGGTTTATGGCCAGCGTTGTTTCGTCGGGAATTTCCCGAAAGACTATGTCGTAGCCTACGTGCTTAATCATTGGCCTAGTGTTTTAAGCTTCGGAGTTCACGGCCTCTACGCTTTCCTTGTCGTATACGGGATTGTCGTAGAAACGGCGTCCGGCTTCTTTCTGCCGGTCCATCGAGAAATTGGATATCCGCTTGAGGTAGCCGATAACACGCGTGAGGTAGTCGATGTTCTTGCTGTGGCATTCGGGGCATTCCTTGAGGTAGCGTTTGTCGATGTGCCCGCACTCGTTGCACACGGTGTTGGGTATGTTGAACGTGAAGTAATTGCATCCTTCCTTGGCGGCGATTCTCAACAGTTGGCGGTATTGCTTCTTGCTTAGATGCTCGTCAAGGTTCATGTGCAATGCCGAGCCGCCGGTAAGGTGCTCGATGAACTTGTATCCGTGCAGGCGGAATTTTTCAAGCACATGCGTCTTGGGGTCTTCCACGATGTAGAAATAGCTGTTGTAGCAGTCGCGCGGAACGTAGTATCCGTCTTCGCGGTCCCAACGTGCATGTTTTACGCCGACGTTTTCGGCAGGAATCATCTCGCAGTTGAACATCACGTCTTTCGAGCGGTATGCCTTGTTGTAGTATTCCACGGTACCCAAAATGCCCTGTACGAACTTCAGATACTCAGGATTGTCGGAAATGGAATATCCAAGCGATTCGGCAGCCTCGACAAGTCCGTTTACGCCGATTGTGAGATACTGGCGCGAGATGTTGATGTATCCGGCATCGAATAGCGGCAGCATGCCTTTCTTCTCAAGGTCTTTGAGGTTCTCGTTGTAGGCTATCTGTACTTTGTGCATCAGGTCGATGACTTCGGCTATGAAGTCGAGGTACGGCTTGCCCTGGCGTGTGGCTTCCTGCACGCAGCGGTTGAGGTTGATGGTCAGCACGCTCTTTGAACCTGTGGAAACGCCTCCGGCTCCGAGCGTGTAGCTGAATCCGTTGTTCTGTATCTCGTTGCGCAGGCGGCAGCACGAGGCCAAAGAGTCGGCATTGTCGCTCATATAGGTGAAGAACGAATGTCCTTCGGCATACATCTCCGCCGTGAAGTCGGCATATTCCTTGTCCACGACATCGCCGTCTTTCGACAGGAGCGCCATTGTCTCTACAGGGAATGTCAGCACAGTCTTGGAGCGTTCGGCATTGAACCATTTCATGAAACGCTTCTGCAGCCAGTTGAGTGCGTCCCAGTTCGGCTTCGAACCGTCGGGGAAACGGAAATCACCGAAAATGCTCTCGAAGTAGTTGTGGTCGTAGTACGAGATATTCCAGAATACGGCCTGGAAATTCCTTGCGCCCGTGGGCTGGTTGATGGAGTAGACCACCTGCTCGAAGCAGTCGGTTATGATTTTGTCGAGCGTGCGGTGCCGTTTCGAGAGGTCCACCACATCGTCGGCGTGCTTGTAATAGTCGTCGCCGTATTCCTGGCCGATGAAATACGACATGTACATCAGGAATTCGGGCGTCGCGCATGCCCCGCTGAGCATACTCGAGACAATAAACACCATGTTGATAAAGCCACCGCAGAACGACTTGAGGTTGGTGGGCTTTGTGGAATTGCCTCCGATGCTCTTTGTGCCACTTATGAGCCATGGGTACATGGTGATGCTGGCGCAGTAGTTCGCGAGGCTGGTTTCGTCGTTCTTGTATATGAAATGGTGCTCCAGAAGATAAAGGTAGCGGTCGGAAAGTTCTTTGCCGTACAGTTCCTTTATCTTGTCGCACAAAAGGCGCCGGTTGAGGCGTATGAAATTCGATTTCGGGAGCTCGCCGATGAGCGTGGCAATGTTCTTGTTCTCTACATTGGCATTGGCGTCGTATTTTGAACCGGTGGCGGGATTTGAGGCTTTGCAGTAGTCGATGAGGAATTTCAGTTTGTTGCGCACTTCGCGGTCCTCGAAATGCTTCTGGCGGTAGAGCATGAACGACTTTGCTGCCTTGTAGTGGTTTTCGCGCATGAGTGACACTTCCACCTGGTTTTGTATGTCCTCGACGTTCATGCCGTTGCAGAAGCGCAGGTTGTCCATTACGCTCTGAATGTCTTCGGCGTGTACGTGTTCGTTTACCGAGTCGAACGCCTTGATTATGGCGCTCCTGATCTTTTCCAGCGAGAAGCTTTCCGTGCTTCCGTCGCGTTTGGTGATGAAGAAATTGTCGTAACTCATGTCGTGTAGGCTTTAATTCTATTTTGTGTTTTGTTGTGCCGCCCCGTGCCTTGAAGTTTGTATTTGCAGCAATCCTCTTTTAAGAGTCGGTTGTCGCTTTTTTGCATGCTTTGGCGGAGTGTTTCGATGTATTCGGCGAATACTTAGAAACTTGCGGTTTATGAAGCCGCTTTTATGGCTCTGCAGCCACTTGCAAAGTTAGAATTTTCGGTTAACATTACATGATGAAACAAGAAAAATATTTTCCGTTTCGGAAAACTTTTCGGCTGAATTTATGCGGAAAGTTTCCCGTTTTGGAAAACTTTTGCTTTTATGAAATGATGGAAATTGCCTGATTTATAGTGCTTGGCGTATTGGCTTTGGCACTGCAAAGTTAGTGCAATAAATTTGAAAGTTGTCCGAAATGCCTATTTGTTTTTCTGAAAAAATGCCGCAGGCTTTTTGCTTTGGCCAATACGCCGGTGCAATTTTCCCGGCATGCGCATAGCAGAAAAATTCTTTGCGCACAAAAGAAAAATTGTGTGCGCAAAGCGTAAAAATTATCTGCGCATAGAATTTGAATTGCAATAGGAACTTTTTTGTCCGTTTCCGCACAGCCGAAAATAGGTGGCGAAGTGTATGGTTGTGGAATGGGGTCGTGGCAAAAGAAAATTCCGCTGCAGCCAAATGCTGCAACGGAATTTCTGAAAGTTATGGTTTGCTCTTGGTTAGAGCTTCGGGCCTGCCGATACGAGAGCCTTGCCAGCTTCGTTGCCTTCGTATTTCTTGAAGTTCTTGATGAAGCGTGCTGCGAGGTCTTTTGCCTTCTCTTCCCACTCAGCGGGTGTGTTGTAAGTGTCGCGCGGGTCGAGGATAGCGGGATCTACGCCTTCGAGCTGTGTAGGAACAACGAAGTCGAAGAGGGGAATCTTCTTGGTAGGAGCCTCGTCGATGGAGTGGTTGAGGATAGCGTCGATGATGCCGCGGGTATCGCGGATGGAGATGCGCTTGCCTGTTCCGTTCCAGCCGGTGTTCACGAGGTATGCCTTGGCATTGCTCATGTTCATCTTCTTCACGAGTTCCTGTGCGTACTTAGTAGGATGCAGCTCAAGGAAAGCCTGGCCGAAGCATGCCGAGAAAGTAGGAGTAGGCTCGGTGATGCCGCGTTCGGTGCCTGCGAGTTTTGCAGTGAAGCCCGAGAGGAAGTAGTATTGTGTCTGTTCGGGAGTAAGTATCGAAACAGGGGGCAGAACGCCGAATGCATCAGCCGAGAGGAAGATCACCTGCTTTGCTGCGGGTGCCGACGAACCGGGCTGGATGTTTGCGATGTGGTAGATGGGGTAGGAAACGCGGGTGTTCTCGGTGGTGGACTTGTCGGCGAAGTCAATCTTGCCGTTTGCGTCAACAGTAACGTTCTCGAGAAGAGCGTCGCGCTTGATTGCGTTGTAGATGTCGGGCTCGGATTCCTTGTCAAGGTTGATTACCTTTGCATAGCATCCGCCTTCGAGGTTGAATACGCCTTCGTCGTCCCATCCGTGCTCGTCGTCGCCAATGAGCTTACGCTTCGGGTCGGTAGAAAGGGTGGTCTTGCCTGTGCCGGAAAGTCCGAAGAAGATGGCGGTGTTCTCGCCGTTCATGTCGCAGTTAGCGGAGCAGTGCATAGAAGCGATTCCCTTGAGGGGGA
>CAZDOH010000004.1:0-2448 GCA_964507005.1 uncultured Prevotella sp.
CATGGGGTGCATGAACGGAAATCTTCCGTGGCGCGGTGGAACGGCTCTTTCCGCATGGCGCGGTTGCGCTGTGCGCATTGCGGAAATTTTTTGAAAAATAATCGCCAAAATATTTGGATATATGAAATTGATTTTATATATTTGCAGTGTTATCCAATAATTCAAGCACTATGATCTACTACAACGTCAACAAGCGCAAGAACCCTCAGACGGGTACCGAAAAGTTTTATGGAACTTTGAACTTCCAGAGTGTCTTTACCCAGGCCGGTATAGGCAACGACGTGTTGTCTTAATCTTGGGAAGTGTCTCATCTGTTCAGCTTCTTTCCTCGGCTTTCGGCTCTTCTTTGCATAGTGGGAAAGTGTGATTCCGTGATTTTACGTTTTCTTTTCCCGCTTCGGCCGTAGGGGTTTTGCCAATTGGGTTACAATCGCTAAATTTGCTTCCGTTATAGAATTCAACGAGCGATGCGCTGCAAATTCATACATCTTCTCTGGGGGTTGCTGGCGGTGGGAGTGCTGGCCTGCGCCGGTGCTTTCTATGCCATAGCGGCTGGATGGATAGGCTATGTGCCCGAGCTCAGGCAGCTTGACCATCCCATAGACCGCTTTGCCTCGCAGGTGATAAGCTGCGACGGCCAGACGATAGGCACCTACGCCCGCTCGGAAAACAGGGTGTTCGTTTCGGGCGACCAGATTTCGCCCTACGTGGTGAAGGCGCTGGTGGCTACCGAGGACGTGAGGTTCTACGAGCATTCGGGCATCGACTTCCGTTCGCTGATGCGCGCCGTGGTGAAGCGCGGCTTCCTGGGCAATGCCAGTGCCGGAGGCGGCTCTACCATCACCCAGCAGCTGGCCAAGCAGCTCTATTCGCGCTCGGCAGGAAGCACGGTGGCGCGCGTGCTGCAGAAGCCCGTGGAGTGGGTGATTGCCGTGAAACTCGAGCGGATTTACACCAAAGACGAGATTCTGACGCTTTACCTCAATTATTTTGACTTCCTGCACAATGCTGTTGGCATAAAGACAGCGGCCGAAACTTATTTCAACAAGCAGCCGCGCGAACTTTCGCTCGTGGAGAGCGCCACGCTGGTGGGCATGTGCAAGAACCCCTCGTACTTCAACCCTGTGCGGGAGCCCGAGCGCTGCCGCGAGCGGCGCAACACCGTGCTGGCGCAGATGGTGAAGGCGGGATACCTCTCAAGCGAGGAATACGACGCTGCCGCCGCGCAGCCGCTGAAACTCGACTTCCACCGCGCCGACCACAAGGAGGGCATCGCCACCTATCTGCGCGAGTTTCTGCGCCAGAGGCTCATGGCAAAAAAGCCGCAGAGGGCCAACTATGCCTCGTGGCAGCGGCAGCAGTTCTACGACGACTCGCTGGCCTGGGAAACCGACCCGCTCTACGGCTGGTGCAACAAGAACGCGAAGAAGGACGGCTCGCCCTACAACATCTACACCGACGGCCTGAAGATTTACACCACCGTCGACTCGCGCATGCAGCGATATGCCGAAGAGTCGATGCGGGGCCATGTGGAGGGATATCTGCAGCCGCTGTTCAACCGCGAAAAGCGCAGCTCGGCTACGGCCCCCTTCTCGAAGGCCCTGACGGCTAAGCAGGTGAACGACATCATGCTGAAAGCCATAAGGCAGAGCGACCGTTACCGCGCAATGAAGGAAAGCGGATGCTCGGAAAGCGAGATAATGAAGGCGTTCGACACGAAGGTGAACATGTCGGTTTATACCCCTCACGGAGAAGTGGATACCGTGATGTCGCCGCGCGACTCGATAAGGTACTACAAGTCGTTCCTGCGTTCGGGATTTATGGTTATCGATCCCCGCAACGGTCATGTCATGGCCTATGTGGGCGGACTCAACTACGCGCATTTCCAGTACGACATGTGCACCGTGGGCCGCAGGCAGGTGGGCTCTACGATAAAGCCCTTCCTCTATTCCCTGGCCATGGAAAACGGCTGGAAGCCCTGCGACGAGGTGATGAACGTGAGGCGAAGCTACAAGGTGGGCGACCAGGTGTGGACGCCGGCCAACTCGGGCCATGCACGGGTGGGGCAGATGGTGACGCTGAAATGGGCTCTCTCGCAGTCGAACAACTGGATTTCGGCTTACCTCATGAGCCAGCTCAGTCCTGCGGCTTTCGTGGAGCTGATACACAACTTCGGCGTCACTAACCAGGAGATACATCCATCGCTGGCTCTGTGCCTGGGCCCGTGTGAGATATCGGTTAGCGAACTGGCAAGCGCATACACCGCCTTCGTGAACAAGGGCATACGCACGGCGCCGCTGCTGGTTACGAAAATCGAAGACAGCGAAGGCAATGTCGTGGGTGAATTCTATCCGCAGATGAACGAAGTGATAAGCGAGGAGAGCGCTTTGCGAATGCTCGAAATGCTTCAGGGCGTCATAGACCACGGCACCGGCGGGCGCATACGCT
>CAZDOH010000004.1:2458-41428 GCA_964507005.1 uncultured Prevotella sp.
ATACGCTACAAATTCCATATTGACGCACCCATGGCCGGAAAGACGGGCACCACCAACCGCCACAGCGACGGATGGTTCGTGGGAATCGTGCCGAAGCTCGTGGGAGCATGCTGGGTGGGCGGCGAAAACCGCGACATACATTTCGACAACATGAGCTACGGACAGGGAGCGTCGATGGCTTTGCCAATTTGGGCCTATTTCCTGAAGAAGGTTTACCGCGACAAGGAACTCGGATACAGCGCAACCGACAACTTCGAATATCCCGACAACTACTCGTCGTGCGGGCAGACGGCCAACGACAGCCTGCAGTATTCAATCGGAGGCGCCGACAACGCAGCAGAATAACCAAACTACAACAACCGACAACACAATGAGCAACATAAAAAGCGTAGCAATCATACCGGCACGGTTCGCCTCGAGCCGTTTCCCCGGAAAACCCCTGGCACTTCTGGCCGGAAAACCTATAATAGAGCATGTGTACCGCCGTGCAGCCGAGGCTGCAGGTGAGGTGTACGTGGCAACCGACGACCAGCGCATTGCCAGCTGCGTGGAAGCCTTTGGAGGCAAGGCCATAATGACTTCGTCCCAGCACCGCAGCGGAACCGACAGGGTGGAAGAAGCCTACGGCAAGATAGGCAGGGATTTCGACGTGGTGGTGAATGTGCAGGGCGACGAGCCCTTCATACGCCGGGAGCAGATAGAGAATCTCGTGGCGTGCTTCGAATACCCCGACACCCAAATCGCCACTCTCGTAAAGCCCTTTGCCGAAACCGACGGCATCGATGCCCTGCTGAATCCCAATTCCCCGAAAGTGACGCTGTCGGAAGACATGAAGGCCTTGTATTTCAGCCGCTCGGTGATACCCTTCCTGCGCGGCGTGCCTCAGGAACAGTGGCTGGCTGGGCACACTTTCTACAAGCATATCGGCATATATGCGTTCCGCCCCGAAGTGCTGCGTCAGATCACGCGGCTTCCGCAGGGCAGGCTCGAAAAGGCCGAATCGCTGGAGCAGCTGCGGTGGCTTGAAAACGGTTACAGCATACGCGTCGCAATCAGCAACTTCGAAACTGTGGGGATTGACACCCCCGAAGACTTGGAGCGGGCTCAGCGGTTCATAGAGGAAAACTTTAATTAGACATTACAATGAAACTGAAACTCAAAATATTGGCATCGGCGCTGGGCTTGGCTTTAAGCCTTCCGTCGGCAGCCCAGAATATAAAGGTAGGCACCTACGTGTTCAAGGACGGAGCGCAATACAGCGGAGAAATGCGCGCAGGAAAGCCCTACGGTAAGGGCAAGACACAGTTCCGCAACGGCGATACCTATGAGGGCGAATACGTGAAAGGCAAGCGCCAGGGATACGGCGTCTACCAGTTCACCGACGGCGAGAAATACGAAGGGCAGTGGTACCAGGACCAGCAGCACGGCAAGGGCATTTTCTATTTCAAGAACAACAACCGCTACGACGGACTTTGGTACCGCGACTACCAGCAGGGCTCGGGCAAGATGTACTACTACAACGGCGACGTGTATGAAGGCGACTGGAAAGCCGACAAGCGAGATGGCCACGGCACTTACACCTATGCCACCGGAGCCTATTACAAGGGAACATGGCAGGACGACAAGAAGTCGGGCAACGGAGTGTTTGACTGGAACGACGGTTCGCGCTATTCGGGAGCATGGAGCAACAACCAGCGCTGCGGCAAGGGAACGTTTACGTATTCCGACGGCGACGTGTATGAAGGCGACTGGAAAGACGACATCCAGAATGGCCGTGGCATATACCGCTTCCGTAACGGCGACGTCTACGAAGGACAATATGCTGCCGGAGAGCGCACGGGAGAAGGCATTTTCACCTTCGCCAACGGCAACAAATATACCGGAAGTTTCCAGAACGGCGAATTCAACGGTCATGGCGTGTATATCTGGAAAAACTCGGCGCGCTACGAAGGACAGTGGAAAGGCAACCAGCGCAACGGCCACGGCAAATACCTCTGGAAAAACGGCGATGTCTACGAAGGGCAGTGGCTGAACGGGGAAATGAACGGAGAAGGAGTGTTGCGCCTCTCCGACGGAACCAAGTTCAAGGGCACCTTCAAGGCCGGCAAAAAGGAAGGCCCGGGCATAGAGGAACGCAAGGACGGCACGCGTTTCGAAGGCACTTTCCGGGGAGGCTTGAAAGACGGAGCCTTCGTGGAAAAAGATGCCGACGGCAATGTTACCCGCAAAGGTACATACCGGAACGATGTATTGCAATAATTACAATTAAAATAACCAGCAACATGAAAACAATGCAGAAAACGCTGAAATTGATAGACGGCGACAAATGGCTGGAACCTTTCGCCCCCGCAATCGTGGGGCGCCACAGGCATGCCGTTGACAAAATCGAAGAACTGACAGGCGGAAACCGCTCGCTGCATGACTTCGCCTCGGGCCATCTCTACTTCGGGCTGCACCGCAATGCCCGGGGATGGACGTTCCGCGAATGGGCTCCGAATGCCACGAAGATATTCCTGACAGGCGACTTCAACAAATGGAAAGAATCTCCTCTCTACGAGTTGAAACCCGTGGACGAAAATGGAGTGTGGGAAGTGAACCTCCCAGAAAATGCCTTGCACCACGGCGACCTCTACAAAATGCGAGTATACTGGCAGGGAGGATGCGGCGAGCGTATGCCGGCATGGTGCCGCAGGGCTGTGCAGGATGAACATACAAAGGTGTTTTGCGCACAAGTGTGGGAACCCGAAGATCCCTATGTGTTCAAAACTAAGAATTTCCGCCCGTCGACCGACCCTCTGCTCATATACGAATGCCATATCGGCATGGCTCAGGATGCACAGGGAGTGGGCACTTACGAAGAATTCGGGAAAAACATATTGCCGCGTGTGGTGAGTGACGGATACAACTGTCTGCAGATTATGGCAGTGCAGGAACACCCTTACTACGGCTCGTTCGGCTATCACGTCTCAAACTTCTTTGCCCCCTCTAGCCGCTTCGGCACACCCGAAGAGCTTAAACGCCTCATAGACGAAGCGCACTCAAAAGGCATTGCGGTGATCATGGACCTGGTGCATTCGCATGCCGCCAAGAACGAAAACGAAGGGCTCGGGAACCTTGCAGGTGACCCCAACCAATACTTCTATCCCGGCGACCGGCATACGCACCCTGCTTGGGACAGCCTGTGCTTCGACTACGGCAAGAACGAAGTGCTGCACTTCTTGCTCTCCAACTGTCGCTATTGGCTTGAGGAATTCCATTTCGACGGCTTCAGGTTCGACGGCGTCACTTCAATGCTTTATTACGACCACGGGCTCGGCAAAGCCTTTGGCGGGTATGGCGACTATTTCGACGGCAGCGAAGACGACAACGCAATATGTTACCTCACCCTTGCCAACAAGGTGATTCACGATACAAATCCCCATGCCATAACCATAGCCGAAGATGTTTCCGGTATGCCGGGGCTTGCAGCCCCGTTCAGCGACGGCGGGTACGGGTTCGACTACCGGCTCGCAATGAATATTCCCGATTTCTGGATAAAGACAATAAAGGAAAAGCGCGACGAGGACTGGAAACCCAGCGCTATTCTGTGGGAATTGACAAACCGCCGGAGCGATGAACGGAATATATCATACTGCGAAAGCCACGACCAGGCACTTGTGGGCGACAAGACAATAATCTTCCGACTTGTAGATGCCGACATGTATTGGCATTTCAGCATTGCTGACAGAAACGGCACCGTTGACCGCGGCATGGCACTCCACAAGATGATACGTCTTGTAACTTTGGCAACGCTCAATGGCGGTTATCTGAATTTCATGGGCAATGAATTCGGGCACCCCGAGTGGATAGACTTCCCCCGCGAAGGCAACGGATGGAGCTACAAGTATGCGCGGCGGCAGTGGAATCTCGTCGACAACAAAGAACTTTGCTTCGGCTTTTTGGGGAAATTCGACAAAGCCATGCTGGCACTCATAAAAAACGAACGGCATTTCTGCGATACCGATGTCGTGGAAATATGGCACGATGACGGCGACCAGGTAATGGCTTTCATGAGAGGCAGTCTGCTCTTTGTGTTTAATTTCAATCCTGTGAAAAGCTTTAACGGCTATGGCTTCCGCGTTCCTGAAGGGAAATATACGGTTGAACTGAATACCGATGCTGAGGAATTCGGGGGCTATGCCATTGCCGACGACAGCGTGGTTCATTCCACCGAATTTGATAAAGACTTGCATGCCGACGGCAAGGGATGGATGAAAACCTATATCCCTGCACGTTCGGCTGTAGTGATGCGGTATAGCAAAAGCAAAGGCTAATGCCGGATTTTTGCCGCAAAATGACCTTTAACAGCTACAATGCCCCTAAGGCGTTGCTCATGTGTGTGTTTGTGGCATTCGCTTTCTGCTATGCCAACTTCATGCAAGGCGATGCTATGGCTTGTGCCTGGCATAGGTTGTTTGGCGGAAGCGTGCGCTACAATATACTTGCCGGGGCGTTGACGGTTGCTGTGCTGGCAGTGGCGTTGCAAGTGGCTGTGTCGCGCATAACTGCCGTGCGGCACTTGAATCTTGCATTGTCGTATGTCCCGTCGGCATTGCTCCTTGATTCCGTTGCCGTTTTCTTTCCGGAAAGAGACTTGCACCGAATCGTAGCCTACGCCGTGGTGTTGCTAGTTTGGGGAGCAATATGTGCCAAGCCATTGCCCTTTTTGTTGCGCCGCCTTACGCCTTTGAAGGAACTTAATGCCAGCCTTGCAGCTATGCTGCTGATTGTTGCCGCCGTCGCCTTTTCGTGTAGCCACGACACAGTCTCGCATTACGAGCTTCGTGTAGCCCGGCTGCTTGACGAAGGGCGCATTGACGAGGCACTTGAAGTGGGGAAGAACTCCCGGCAAACCAGCGTTAGGCTTGTGCAGCTGCGGGCCTATGCTTTGTCGCGCAAGGGACTTTTGTGTGAAAGGCTTTTTGAGTATCCGGTAGCCATAGGGACGAAATCCCTCTTGCCGCCACTCGCCGACAGCGTGCGCATGGTGTTCAATCCTGAAAATATTTACCGCTGGCTTGGGGCTCAGCACGGCAATGCTCTGAAACAGCCGCAGGCAGGGGAATACTCCATGGCAACAATGTTGCTTAACAGGCAGCTCGACAGCTTTGCAGCTGCCTTCCGACGGCAGTGGGGCGATACGGCAAAGACGGAAAACACCCCACGCCATTTGCGCGAGGCTATAGTAATGTACAGGCGTCTGCGTACTGCACCGGTACTCGTCATTGACGACAGACCTACCGAGACAAATTACAACGACTTTATAAAGATTATGCATACCCCAGGCAATGCCGCGCTACGGGAAAATGCGCTGCAATCGCAGTATGGCGACACGTATTGGTGGTATTATTATTTTGAAAAACCAGAAAAATCAAAACACAATGGAAATGGCAGTCAACGACCGCATAACGAAAATACTTGAAAGCGTGGCTGATGCCATAATGCAAATGGCAGAAGAAAAAAGAGCCGGAGGCTCTTCCGCCTCTTTTGACAGGCACGAAATTCTCAACCTGCTGCTGTCGTTCAGGGAAAGCTTGCAGAACGCCCAGACTCATGTCGTGGAAACGCGTCCCGAAGTGCTGCAGTGTGATGTGGTGAGGTTTCAGAACAACAAAGACAAGTGGGTGGCTTTCGTGGGGTTGCTCGAAGGGCATCCGTATGAAATCTTTACCGGGCTTCAGGACGATGACGAGGGAATACTTTTGCCCAAAACCGTGACAAAGGGGAAAATCATAAAGGTAACAAACAGCGACGGAAGCAAGCGCTATGATTTTCAGTTTGAAAACAAACGCGGTTACAAAACCACGGTTGAAGGTCTCTCCGAAAAGTTCAACAAAGAATACTGGAATTATGCCAAGCTCATCTCGGGGGTGCTGCGTTACCGAATGCCTTTGCAGAATGTGATAAAGCTCGTAGGCTCGCTTTCGCTTGAGAGCGAAAGCATCAACACCTGGAAAAACGGTGTGGAACGTGCCCTCAAGAAATATCTCGTAGAGGAATAGCTTTTCGGAAACTCCAATACTAGCAAAAAAGAAGTCTGCAAATTTTCACTTGCAGACTTTTTGAATGTTGCTTTTTGATATGGCCGGCAACTTGATGCAGTGCTTTTAATAAGCTCTTGCCACCAGAGCGCGCTTCACGGCAGGCTTGCCGCTCACCATGTCGTTGCCGAGATTATCCTGGCTGTAGCCGTAGGGAATGCAGCGTATGGTTGCCTGTGTCTCTTCCTTGAGCCGCGCTTCGGTTTCTTCGGTGCCGTCCCAGGGGCAAAGGAAGAATCCGCCGTCCTTGATGCGCTCCTTGAATTCATCGTAGTTGTCGCACATATATATGCGGCTGTCGCGTGCCTTCTTTGCTTTTTCGTAGATGTTTTTCTGCATTTCGGCAAGCAGCGCCTTTATGCGCTCCTCGATGCCTTCAAACGGAACTGTTTCCTTTTCGAGTGTGTCGCGGCGCATTATTTCTATGGTTCCGTTTTCATAGTCGTTGTTGCCCATTACGAGTCTCACGGGAATGCCGCGGAGTTCGTAGTCGGCAAACTTGAAGCCGGGGCGCTTGGTGTCGCTGTTGTCGTATTTCACCGTGATGCCGGCAGCCTCGAGGCGTTGCTTGAGCGGAATCAGTTTTTCGTCGAACTTTTCGCGTTCGTTGTTCTTGAAGATAGGCACAATCACCGTCTGTATCGGTGCAAGTTCGGGCGGCAGAACGAGTCCGTTGTCGTCGGAGTGCGACATGATCAGGGCTCCCATCAGTCGTGTGGAAACTCCCCACGACGTTGCCCATGCATATTGCGGCTTGTTGTCGCGGTCGAGGAACTGCACATCGAAGGCACGTCCGAAATTCTGCCCCAGGAAGTGCGATGTGCCGCTTTGCAGGGCTTTGCCGTCCTGCATCATGGCTTCGATGGTATATGTGTCGAGTGCACCGGCAAAGCGCTCGGTCTCGCTCTTTACGCCTTGAATCACGGGCACTGCCATCTTGCCTTCAACGAAGTCGGCATACACCTTGAGCATAAGTTTTGCGCGCTCTTCGGCTTCTTCGCGTGTGGCGTGGGCGGTATGGCCTTCCTGCCAAAGGAATTCGCTTGTGCGCAGGAACAGACGTGTGCGCATCTCCCAGCGCATTACGTTGCACCATTGGTTTACGAGAAGCGGCAGGTCGCGGTAGCTGTGTATCCAGTTGCGGAATGTATTCCAGATGATAGTCTCGGAAGTGGGGCGTATTATGAGTTCCTCTTCCAGGCGTGCTGCAGGGTCGACAACCACTCCCGAATGGTCTTCGGCCGTTTTCAGGCGGTAGTGTGTCACCACGGCGCATTCCTTGGCGAAGCCTTCCACATGCTCGGCTTCTTTCGAAAGGAACGATTTCGGTATAAGCAATGGAAAATAGGCGTTCTGTACTCCGGTTTTCTTGAATTCGTCGTCGAGGGAGCGCTGTATCTTCTCCCATATAGCGTATCCGTAGGGCTTTATTACCATGCAGCCTCTTACGTCCGACTGCTCGGCCAGGTCTGCCTTTACCACAAGTTCGTTGTACCAGGCGGAGTAGTTTTCGCTGCGCTTGGTGAGTTTCGATAATTCTTTTGCCATTTTCCTGTGTAATTTTGCGCAAAATTAGTGATTTCCGGCCTAATGCAGGCAGATGGGCGCTGTTTTCTTTTGAGGGAAGGCGTTGCGGGAGCCGGCTGCAAGGCGCTTCCTTAAAATTTACAATTGTAAAAAAGCGCCGGATTTATTCACATATTGGTGGCGTAGTGATAAAAATGCCTAAAATAGCGCTTTTGCCGATGGCTATTGCTTTTGCCGTAAAATATTCGTTGTTATATTTGCTGCAGGTTTTCAACAAAATGGTATGTAAATGCCACTATGATGATACGGAGAAAAGTTGACATACTTTGCCTTGTGGCCACGGTGCTTGCTATGACATCGTGCTTGGAGCAATATTCCATTGTCGGCAACACAACTTTGCCTATGCTCGACGGCAAAACCCTTTACCTTAAAAACCGAACCTTGGACGGCGTGCACAGTCTCGATTCCTGCGAGGTGATACACGGCCAGTTCTCCTTCGATGGCAAGATTGACTCTACCGTTATGGCCGAACTTTTCCTTGGCAACGTCAGCGTGATGCCCGTTGTCATTGAAAACGGAAAAATCAGCGTCGACATCAATCTTATCGAGCAGAAAGCCTCAGGCGGTTCGCTCAACGAAAAGCTGTATACCTTTCTTGATGTCAAGTCGAGGCTTGACAACGAAATAGGCAACATGTCGCTCGAAGAGGCTCGGCTTATGATGCGCGGTGTCATGCCTTTCGTTGCCGAGCGCATGTGCCGTGAGCGGGCCGACCGCCTTATGCACTCGAGCGACAGCCTGGTGGTTGATTTCGTGAAGAGCAACTACGGCAATGTGCTTGGCCCCGAGGTGTTCAGCCGTATATGCAGCCAGTACCGCTATCCGGTGATAACGCCGCAGATAAAGGAAATAGTTGACAATGCGCCGCGCAAGTTTCTCAACAACCCGTTTGTAAAGGAATATCTGTTTATTGCCCGCAGAAATATGGAGGCAATGGGCGGAAAGGATATAATAGAGCGTCACGACTTGCCTGCAGTGCAGGATGCGCGCGTGCTTAAGGTGAAAAAATAATGAAAGGTTTTGTTCTAGCCGTATTTGCAACTGTGGCGTTGGCGGCTTGCAGCGGGGAAGACCGCAGCGATGAAATGCCGCGCGTGCCGCAGGTGGAAACCTTGGACGCAGCCGTTGCGGGCGACAGTTGCACCATGCGCGGCAGAATAATCGAAAGTCATAATTCCTTGTTGAAGGAGTGCGGATTTGTTTACGGCCGTGAAGACTCGGCCAGCGATTCGCGCACCGTGAAAGCCGACACCGTGGCCTTGTTCAGCGCTTCGGCTGCGAAACTTGCCGCAGGTGCATGGTGGTATGCTGCGTATGCGCGCAACGGCATGGGCACTTCCTACGGCGATACGCTACGGTTTACGGTGGAGTAGCGATGCCGGAATTCCGGTTTTTTGTTGAAAATTCAATGCCTGAAATAGTCGCTTTTTACTTTAATTCATCAGTTGTTCGCTTCGCGCACTCTTGTTTTATGTCTATTTCGTTCGAAAATAGACAGTGTAAAGGCAAAAATGCATAAAATGTTTGCTGAAAACGGCATTCGTTATTGCGGAATAATATAAATTTGCAAGAGAACATTTTGAAAACAATAACTTGAAATAAATTATGAAAATAGCCAAGATTTTAAAGACTGCTGCTATGGCGTTTGTCGGCCTGGTAGCGTTTTCAGCTTGTAGTGATGAGGTAGACGAATCCAATCTCTACATTTTCAAGGGGCAGATGGTGTCAACCTTTCTCAATGAAAACAGTGACCGCTTCTCTGACTACATTAGCCTTGCTAAACGTACGCGTTTGAGCAAAAGGTCAACTTCTACAGTAATGGAATTGCTCGCCACACGCGGCAACTACACCTGCTTTATTCCTACCAACGAGGTGCTGCAAAGCTATGTCGACAGCATCATGAACCAAAAGGATTACCCGATAGCCGACGTTTCCGACTCCATCGCCGAAATGGTGGTAAAGAACAGTATTATCGACACGGATATGGAAGAAGGCTATGAGTCGACTTCGTTCACCGAAGGCGCGCTTGGCTACAAGAACATGAACGACCGTTATGTTACCATTTCGTTCGACACTATCAACGGCAAGGCCGTGGTTGTTGTCAATTCCGAATCGCGTCTCGTAGAGCCCGACAACGAATGCGAAAACGGTTATGTGCACATCGTCGACAAGGTAGTTGCAATGTCGAACGATGAAATTTCGCAGCTCATCAGCCAGGCCGACAACTGCAAGATATTCTCGCGTCTGCTGCAGGAAACCGGATGGGCAAAGAAACTCGACGAATACCGCGACGAGGATTACGAAGAAAACCATCCCGAATACGGTAACGCAATCGGTTCAACCGGCGGCAACGTTGACCAGTACAAGTGCCCCAGCCACCGTTACCTTGGCTACACAGTGTTTGTTGAGCCCGACAGCGTGTTCGAACAGGAATGGGGCATCAAGATTCAGATTTCCAGCTTCGGACAGATAGAAAACTGGGACGAGGTGAAGCAGAAAATCGAAGAGCAGTGCAAGGGCATAGACCTTTACCGCCAAACTGCCAATGCTGCAGGCAATCCCGAAGAGTGGAGCAACGAAGACAACGAAGTGAACCAGTTTGTGGCTTATCACCTTTACGAAGACATGATACCGTTCGACCTTCTTGTTATCCACATGAACGAATGGGGCTACTCTTACAAGAATACAAATAAACTCGCGGCCAACGTTACCCGCAACTACGAGTCAATGGGTAAGCAGCACCGCCTGTTCCGCATCACAGAGGGCGAAAGCACCGATGGCAAGCGCATGAACCGCTGGTCGTCGTACGACGAGGATACCTACAACGAAATCACCGTTTACGACCAGGGCGGACTCGTGCAGTCGACCAACGGCGGCAATGCCAACAATGCGCTTAACGGATTCTACTATCCCATCGACCGCATCATGAAATACGATACCCACCAGCGCGACTATGTGCTAAACGACCGTCTGCGTTTCGATATGACCGACTATATGACCGAGAGCGGCGCAAACGGCTTCGGTAACCCTCACCGTTCACTTGATTACTTCAACGTGCCAAACGGATACATGAGAAAAGTATACCACATCACAGACGAATCGTGGCAGATCGTGTTCAACGAGGTTAGCCCCAACAGTTGGGTTGACGTTAACAGTAACGAGATACTTATTCTCGGCCAGTACGATGTTACCTTCAAGTTGCCGCCTGTGCCCGTTGACGGTACCTACGAATTCCGTTGGGGACTTTCCAACGCTTCGTGGCGTGGCATGACACAGATCTATTTCGGTACCGACCCCGACAACCTCCCGGCAATGGGTGTGCCTCTCGATATGCGTGCCGACTACTCTTCGCCAAGCATCGGCTGGGAGAAGGATGACCCCAACGACCCACAGGCTGCCCGCGACAACGACAAGGCAATGCGTAACCACGGCTATATGAAGGGCCCGAAGCTCTATGGTCTGCTCAGTGCATCGGGTGTATCGACTTCCTTCCGCGACGGTAACGGCTCAAATATGCTTTCCATGCGCTATATCATATACCGCGGAACAATGCGCGCCGACAAGACATATTACGTGCGCTTCAAGAATGTGCTTACCAACCCCTACGGACAGTTGTTCTGCGATTACTTCGAGTATGTGCCTCGCTCAATATACAATGGCGACAAGGCAGAGAGCATTTGGTAATACCGGGCTGGCTTGAAGTTTGAAAAACAATCTCGGGAGGGTGAGTCGTAAAGGCTCGCCCTCCTGTGTTTTTGCCGGCTTTGTATCCCACAACGGGTAGGGCGTTTTTCGCATCGCAAAACGGCTTTGAAAAAGTGCTTTAGTCTTCGAAAACTAAAGCACCTTATTACTACGCTATGCGCATACCGCTATTTTTTTATGCGTATACAATTTTTCTTTTGTGCGTATATAGTTTTTCTTTTATGCGCATATAATTTTTATTTTGTGCGCAAACAATTTTTCCGCAATGCGCAACAAAGTTTTGCCTGCCTTATTTGCATAATTCCCTTGAGGAGTGTTAAGGTACGGCAAAGCAACTGCGCAAGAAATGTAATCCCAATCTCTTAGGCTGGAGTGATACAACTACGTGACGGCAAACGCTGGACTTTAGTCGAAGTTAGTCGAACTTTTAGTTAAACTTACAGGACAAATAGCGAACCGCAAAGCACAGATTTCCAACAGGGGCGGTAAAGCATACTAATCAAATTCCCAATTCAAATCTAATACGTCTCATCAATTTTCCGAAGAAAGTTGATGGGACTTTTTCATTAACTTGATAAATATTAGGATTACATATAGTTACATTCAGACCGTATTTTTTGTTTAGTTCTTTCAATTTTCTTCTGAAATGTCTACTATGCCAAAACCATGAACCGTGTACATGGTCTATTTGCAAATTATATAGATGTATCATTTCATGGATTACCATTTCTCTAAATGTTTCTTCAGTCCAAATCGTATTACATGAAATTCCTATTCTTCCGTGTATTTTTCCATTGACTTCTTTATGATTGCAAAAGCCATTGCAGTGTATAGTTTTAAACACAGTAAACTTACAATTCTTTAATTGATTATCAAAATATAGGCGATTACATTCGTCAAATACTTCTTTAATATATTCTTTCGTAACTTTTCTCATAAAGCATTAGTTCTATTGATTTCTATTTAATAATGACAAATTTCTATGTAGCAGTGTCTGCAAAACCGAAAAAGGAGAATTTTTATGTTTTTGCCGACTGCAGGCGTATGTGGAGTTGGGTTACAGGCTGACGGTGCTGTCGGCGTAGTGCAGTGCCGTTTCGCGGTGGGTGACAAAAATTATTGTCTTGTTTTTTACGTTGGAGTGTATGTTGCGTATGATTTTTTCTTCGGTTTCGTGGTCAAGCGCCGAAGTGGCTTCGTCCATAAGAAGTACGGGAGCTGGGGAGAGCAGTGCCCGGGCTATGCATATGCGTTGGGTTTGGCCTTGCGACAGTCCGCGGCCATTTTCGCCGCATGGCTCGTCGAGGGCTCCCGGTTTCAGGAAGTCGGCACAGGCCCAAGCCAGTGCCTGCTGCATTTCGGCGTCGGTGGCATTGGGATTGGCAAGTTGCAGGTTCTCGCGCAGCGTCATGCTGAAAAGTGTATTGCCTTGCGGAACGTAGGCGAAGGCTTGGCGTGTGGCAGCGCTGGCTTCTGCAGTGAAATTCCCGTAAACGAGCCTTACGTGCCCGGCATTGGGGCGTATGTATTGCAGCATGAGGCGCAGAAGTGTTGTCTTGCCTTTGCCGGTAGGGCCGATAACGGCTGTGAATGTGCCTGCCTTGAACACATGGCTGAAGCCGCTGATTACGCTGTGCTTGCCGTCGGGATAGCTGTAGGTTAGGTCGTCGCATTCCACGTCGGGAAGGCCGGCAGGGAGTGCCACAGCGCCGGTTGTCTCTGAGGTGATGTTGTCGATTTCGTTGAGCCGCTCGCACGAGGTGTAGAATTCCGCGAATTCCGAGACGCTGCCTATTAGCGTGCGTGCCGGACCTTGTATCTGGCCTACCAGTTGCACGAACGCCATAAGGGTGCCGTAGGTGATGGCACTGCTTGAGAGGCTGTTTACTCCCCAAATGAATATGAACAGGTAGCAGGCGGCGAAGCCGGCGTTCAGAATGGTGGACGATGCAATGGTGTAGTTCAGCCGTTTCTTTACATTGGCTTCCTGGGCGTTGAATATCCGGTTGTAGTGGTCTTTGAAAACGGATATTCCCTCGAGGGCCTTGAGCACGGGAATGTTCTGCAGGGCTTCCTGCAACGCGGCTTGGAGCATGCTGTTGCCTTCTTTTATCCGGGCTGAAAATGCGCGTATTTTAAGGAAATGGAATTTGCTGGCGAAGATGCCTGCCAGCATGATTGCCATCATGGCCACGGCCATACGCCAGTTCAGCACCATGAGGAATATGTATGCTCCGGCGAGTTGCAGCGTGACAAGCAATGCCGTGGGGAGCGTTGAGGTAGTAAATCCGGTAACGGTGGCGGTGTCGGACGTGATGCGCCGCGCCAGGTCGCCGGTGTGGTAGGCGCTTATTTCGCTCCAGTCGGAAGTAAGTGCGTGCGACAGCATGCTTTGCTGCATGCGCCTGTTCAGACGGAAGGCCTGCATGGTTTTTATGCGGCGGCTTGTGGCCGAAATTAGGGTTTGCATTACGGCAATGCCCACGAGCGTGAAGCATGCCGCTTGCAGTATGCCGTTTTTATGGGCTATAGCTCCGTCGATGGCCTGCTTTGTGGCCCACACAAAAAGAAAGTTGAATGCCACGGTGGCTATGCCGAGCGCTACAATCGCGATTATTCCTCCGCGCTGTTGGCGTGTGGCTGTGGCTATCCAGGGTAGAATAGCCGACAGTTTGTATTCTTTTCCCTTGAAATTCATGAGGCGTGTTTGCTGTGGCTTATTTTTGCAGGTCGCCGTCCCACATAAGTTTTTCGCGCATGGTGTCGAAGAATGTCTTGTGGCCGCAGTGCATTATCTTAATGTCGTAGGGGGCGCGGCGTATGGTCACTGTCTCGCCGGTGCAGCAGCTGGCGCTTCGTCCGTCAACCGACACTAGGAAATGCCCCGTGCGGCTTTCCACGCTTATTTCGGTTTCCACATTGTCGCATAGTACTACGGGGCGCACGCTGAGGCTATGTGGTGCAACGGGGGCCATGACTATGGTGCGGGAATGCGGCACCATTACCGGACCGCCTGCCGACAGGGCATAGCCGGTGGAGCCTGTGGGCGTGGCCACTATCAGGCCGTCGGAAGAGTAGGTGGTGAAGTATTCGCCGTTGACGGCCACTTTGATTTTTATCATCGACGAGATATCCTGCTTCAGTACGGCAATTTCGTTGAGTGCAAAGGGGTAGACGCCTATGTTGCGGTTGCCTGCCGCCATTTCGAGCACGCTGCGCGGCTCTACGCTGTAGTTGCCGTTGTTGATGTCGTTTACGGCGCCGGCAATGTTCTCGGGATTGATTTCCGACATGAACCCCAGATGCCCTGTGTTTATGCCGAGGATGGGAATGCCCTTTGCTCCCACAAGCATTGCCGTGCGCAGAAAGGTGCCGTCGCCGCCGAGGCTTATGGCAAATGCGGCATCGAAATTGGAGGCGTCGAATGCGTCGCTCTCGGAGATGCCTTCAAGCAGGTGCTTGGCATAGTTGTAGAAACTGCGCTCAACGATGATTCGGCATCCGATGCCGCGCAGCAAATTCACAACTTGATTTGCGTATTCGCTCTTTTTTGTTTGGTAAATATTGCCAAACAGTGCAACTATTTTCCGATTTTCCTGCATAACGCCTTCTGCTCACCTTGCCCTGCATGGGTTTTTGCTAACTTTGCGGGCGGAATAATTGCAAATATACTAAAATCTTCCATTTCTAAACACGAAAGCAGATGACGAAACTAAGTGTAAACATAAACAAGATAGCTACCTTGCGTAATGCGCGCGGCGGCAACAACCCCGATGTTGTGGAAGCTGCCCGGCTCAGCGAACTTTTCGGCGCCCAGGGCATTACGGTGCATCCGCGCCCCGACGGCCGTCATGTGAAGTATTCTGATGTGGCTGCACTGAAGAATGTAGTGAAAACCGAATTCAATATAGAAGGCTATCCCTCTGAGAGTTTCATAAACCTTGTGCTTGATACGAAGCCCACGCAGGTTACGCTCGTGCCCGATTCGCCCGAGCAGCTGACGTCGAACCATGGTTGGGACACAAAGGCCGACTACGGGTTTCTGACTGATGTGGTGGCTAAGTTCAACGATGCAGGGATACGCACTTCGCTTTTCGTCGACCCTATTGCCGAAACAATTGAATGGGCAAAGCGTGCCGGCGCTGTACGCATAGAATTGTATACCGGACCGTATGCCGATGCTTATAGAAACGACCGCGCCAAAGCTATAGCCCCCTTTGCTGAGGCTGCACGCTATGCCAAGGAAATAGGGCTCGGGGTGAATGCCGGGCACGACCTGAGCCTCGACAATCTTTCCTATTTCCATGCCTGCATTCCCGAAACCGACGAGGTGAGCATTGGCCATGCATTGATTTGCGATGCCCTTTACCTAGGCATGCGCGATACCATTGCCCTGTATTTGGAGTGCCTCAAGTAAACAGGCGATTGCTTTGGAGCAAAAATAAAGTCGGAAAACCGCATGGCTTTCCGGCTTCTTTTTTCTAAGGCCGCAATTAAGTGGACGACTTATTCCATGGCCTTGTTCACAACCTTGTAGGCTTTTTCCCAGTCGGTGTCGAGGCAGAAAGGCGTAAGCGTCTTGTCGGTGTTGATGTATTTGTTGATTTTCGCCTTGTCGGTATCGTTGAAGAGCGGGCAGATTGCCGATGCGTTTACGAAGAGGTATACCATGGCTTTCTTCACCGAGTCGGGCTGCCCTTCGTTGTAGATGATTTCGGTGAGGTATCGGCTCAGGAACTCCGACATGTAGTATGCCTGTACGTCCATCAGCCAGTTGCGCTTTTCGGTTTCCATTGTGTCGCTCTTGCTTTTTATATAGTTGAGTTCATCGATTTTGAAGCGCGCCATTTGTGTCTTTGAAAAACTCTGCACGGGATTTTTCAATGCGCTGTTGGCGCTTTCCATTACGGTGTTGAACACTTCCTGCGCTTTCGTGTTTGTTGCAAAGGCGAAGATTGCGATGAAGGCTGTGTAGAATAATTTTCTCATAGTGAAATTTGCGGTTTGATTGTTGTGTTTCAGATGTTCGAAGTTATTTTTTTCAGTGTAAGTCTGCGGTTTATGCACGAAGGGTATTCCTCTTCGTAGTGCGTTACCATGATGAGTGTTTTGCCGGGGCGGCTGCAGAAGGTGTCGATTATGCTGCGGGCGGTTTCGCGGCGCTGGCTGTCGAGCCCGTGGAAAGGTTCGTCGAGCACCAGCAGTGCCGGGTCTTTCACGAAGGCGCGTGCCAGCAGTACCATGCGTTGTTCGCCGCTTGATAGCTGCAGGTAGTTGCGCTCGGCAAGGTTGCTTATGCCGAAGATGTCGAACCAGAAAAGCACTCGCTGCTTTATGTCGGCGGGGACTTCGCGGTTGTATACGCCGCTGGTGTCGCTCATGCCGCTTGCGGCTATTTTCAGTGCTGTCATGTTGCGCCGGTATGAACGGAACATTTCGGGGCTTACGTATCCTATGTTCTTCTTTATGTCCCAGATGCTTTCGCCGCTGCCGCGCTTGTGCCCGAAGAGGCTGATGTCGCATGCATAGGCCTGCGGGTTGTCGGCGCACACAAGGCTTAGCAGCGTTGACTTTCCTGCTCCGTTCTCGCCGTTGAGCGCCCACCGCTCGCCGCTTTCCACGGTCCACGAGAAGTTGTGGAATATGGTGCGGTTGCCGTAGCGTATGCTGATGTTGTTGCAGTTCACTATCTGTCCTTTCCCTTCGCTGCAGTCGGGCAGCGACAGTATCATGTCGCGCCGCCGTGCATCGAGACTGTTTTCCGTCACGGGGTTGAGCCTTATGTAGTCGGCCTTGTTCATTATGGGCAGAACTTTGCCGTCGGCTACGGGCATTATTTTCTCTATAAAGAATGGTATGTCTTTCAGCCGCGACACCACCAGTATGAGCTGTGTCTTCCCGCGGGCTGAAATCTTTGCGAGGAATTCCGACACCTGTCGGCGGGCATTTACGTCAAGCCCTATGTATGGGTTGTCCACAATCATGAGGCGCGGCGATGCCGACAGCATTTCGGCCAGCTGCACCCGGCGAAGTTCCCCGCTCGAGAGCATTAGGGTTTCCTTTTCGAGCAAGTCGTGTATGCCCAGAGTGCTGATTATTTCGTCGAAGCCGTCGTCAGTGGCGTGTTTTGCGAGTATGTCGGCCACGGTTTCGTTTCCGTCTTCAATGAGTCCGTGGTTCCATCGCAACTGGTAGCATTCGTCGCCGATGTTTCCGTACGCGTCGCGGAAAGTTACCGTTTTGATGTTTTCGCTTACCTTAGTGCTTGCCGAAGGCGAGAAGTCGTATTTCACTTCGCTGCCCAGCAGCGGGTGCGCTCCGGTCATCATGTCAACGAGTTTTGTCTTTCCGCAGGCATTGCCGCCCACTATGGCCAAAGGCTCTCCGGCGGGAATGGCAACGGTGACGCGTTGCGGAAGCCTGAAGTCGGGTATCCGTGTTGTGCCGTTGTCTATTTCAATTATGTTTTGCATTGCAGTACTCTTCATTTGTTGCCGGGCTTGCACACTCTTCCGGGGTTGTTAGCCACAAAGTCTTTCCATTTTGTCGAGTGGTGCGTGCCCGGAGTGTCGCTCAGCCGCGACGACATTGCTACGGTGCCGGTTGTTGCCGAGTTTGTGGCGCACACCTTGCAGTACGATTCCACAAAGTGGCAGTAGGCTGCTGCGAGGGCGTCGGTGGCGTCGAAATAAGGCAGTAAAGCCTCGGGCGTGATGTTGAGGTAGCGTTGCAGCATTGCGGAAACCTGCTCCTTCGACGCCCTTCCGTTGCCGGTTATTGCCATCTTTATTTTCAGCGGGGCGTATTCGTGTATTGGCACGTCATTGTTTATTGCCGCTGCGATGGCCACGCCCTGTGCCCGCCCAAGTTTCAGCATGCTTTGCGGGTTTTTGCCGTAGAACTGCGATTCTATGCTTAGCTCGTCAGGCAAGAAACTTGCTATCAGAGAATTTATGCGTCCGTAGATGCGCCCCAACTTGAGGTACACATCGGTCACCTTACGCAGGTCGATTACGCCCATTGCCAGCATTTGCGCCTGCTTGCCCTTAACTTTAAGCACTCCGTAGCCCAACAGGTTCGTTCCCGGGTCGATGCCCATTATTATGCGTTCGCCTTTCGGCCTTTGCGCCACGCTGTACGATTTGTCGCGGCATGCCAATTCTGCGTCGGGGCTGTGTGTCTCCCCAGCGGTGGAAAGTGAAATGTCTGTGTCGTTTGCCATGCGTGTGCATTCGTGGAAATCAGTGCAAAGATACACTCTATTGGCCAATGAGCACTTTCCGAATGTTTTAAAGATTATTAAACCGCGGCTGCAGGCATAGGGTGGGGCGGAAGCTAAAGCCGGCGGCTTTCGGGATGCTGTCGGAACAGCAAAAGGGCTGCGCCTCGGTATTGAAGCGCAGCCCCATCGCGGTATTGCTGTGGCGTTTGTTATTTCATTAGTTTGCGGAGCAGTTCGGGTATTTCGCAGGTTTCCTTTGCAACCGGGACTCCTACGGCCTCGAAAGCCGCGATTTTTTCGGCAGCCGTGCCCGAACCTGTCGTTATTATGGCTCCTGCGTGGCCCATCTGCTTGCCCTTGGGAGCCTGGCGTCCTGAGATGAAGGCAACTACGGGCTTGGTGACGTACTTCTTTATGAATTGCGCTGCACGCTCTTCGGCGTCGCCGCCGATTTCGCCCACAAGCACAATGCTGTCGGTTTCGGGGTCGTCCTGGAACAGGCGCAGCATGTCTTCGAAGTAGAGCCCCACCACGGGGTCGCCTCCAACGCCGATGGCGGTGCTTTCGCCGAAGCCGCTCTTCGTCAGACTGTCAACTATTTCGTATGTCAGTGTGCCGCTGCGGCTCACCACTCCGGTGCCGCCCTTCTTGAATATGCCTGTAGGCATGATGCCCACCATGCATTTGTCGGGCGATATGAGCCCGGGGCAGTTGGGGCCTACCAAGTGCCCGCCTTTCATTTGTATGTATTTTTGTGCGGTGGCTGCGTCGAGCACGGGCACTCCTTCGGTGATGCATACTACCAACTTTATGCCTGCGTCGGCAGCTTCGAGCATTGCGTCCTTTGCAAACGGGGCGGGCACGAAAATCACCGATGTGTCGGCGCCTGTCTTGGCTACGGCTTCGGCTACGGTGTTGAATACGGGTATTCCGTCAACGTCCTGGCCGCCTTTGCCCGGCGATGTGCCGCCTACTACGTTGGTGCCGTAGCTTTTCATTTTCTTTGCGTGAAAACTTCCGTCGCGGCCTGTTATGCCCTGAACTATAACTTTGGTGTTGTTGTCTATCAATACGCTCATTTTCCAAGAATTTTTTTCGATGTTATTTGTCTGCTGCCAGTTTCACGGCCTTGCGTCCTGCGTCGCCCATGGTGGTTGCCACTGTGAATTTTGTGCCTTTCAGAATCTCGCGCCCTTCGGCTTCGTTGGTTCCGGTCAGACGTATCACTACCGGGATGTCGGTTTTCAGTGTGTCGAAAGCTTCGAGCAGTCCTTTTGCCACGTCGTCGCAACGTGTGATGCCGCCGAAGATGTTTATGAGCACCACCTTCACGTGGCTGTCGGCCAGCAGCAGTTTCATTGCCTCAACGATTTTCTCGGGGTTCGAACTGCCGCCGATGTCGAGGAAGTTGGCGGGGCTTCCGCCGTAGAGCTTTATCATGTCCATGGTAGCCATTGCCAGTCCGGCGCCGTTCACCATGCATCCTATCTCGCCGCCGAGGTTTACGTAGCTGAAGCCCTTCGACTTTGCCGTCTGCTCCACCTTCTCCTCTTCGGTGGGTTCGCTGAACTGCATGAGTTCGGGATGGCGGAAGAGCGAGTTGTTGTCGAAAGTCATCTTTGCGTCAATGGCCTTGAGTGTGCCTTCCTTGGTGAGCACCAGGGGGTTGATTTCGGCAAGCGATGCGTCTTTCTCTACAAACAGGCGGTAGAGGTTCTGGAATACGGGCACTGCCTGTTTCACTATGTTTTTGTCGTCGAACAGCGCGTAGGCCACTTCGCGTGCCTTGAAGTCGGTGGCTCCCAGCAACGGGTCCACTTCAATCTTTACGATCTTCTCGGGAGTTTCGCGCGCCACCTGCTCGATGTCCATACCGCCTGCGCGGCTCACCATGAAAATGGGGCTTTTGGTCTTGCGGTCGACGATTACGCTTACGTAGTATTCAGATTCGATGTCAACGGCTTGTGTTACCAGCACGCGGTCAACGGTGAAACCCTTGATGTCCATGCCGAGTATGGCCGAAGCGTGCTTCCTTGCCTCTTCTTCGCTTGAAGCCAGCTTCACGCCGCCTGCCTTGCCGCGGCCGCCAGTGTGCACCTGGGCTTTCACCACCACATATTTCTCGCCTATTTTCCTATAGGCCTCCACGGCTTCTTCCACCGTGCGGCAGAGGATGTTCTGGTCTACAACCGGCAGACCGTATTCCTTGAACAGCTGCTTTGCTTGATATTCGTGAACTTTCATGTTGCTATTACTATGAATTTGTCTTCTTTTTCGGTTTTCCAAGTTGCAAATTTACTGCTTTTTGTCGGTTTCGGTGATGTAAAAGTTGCGGAAAGAGCCGCTGCGCACTCTCGGCGAGCCTCAACTTCATTGTCGGGACACTGTGTTTGCGCACTCTGCTTTGCGATAATGTGCGTTTGGGGGACCAAGTTTTTTTGCACACGCTTTCGAGAAATCGTGCATTTTTTTGCCTTCCGTCCGGTTTTGTGAAAATTTGAATGTTACAATTGAAACAAAAAATCATGTTGCGTAACATGCGAATAATTAGCGATTGACGTTTGCGAATTGTTGAATATTCCTCAATATTAACAAAAACAATTGTTAAACGAAACGAATCTGGCGGCGTTGTTTTGGGTTACAGTAATTTTGCGTCCGTAAAAAACATTGTGGCTGAATGTGCATTACAGACGAAAACCAGTTGCTTCGTGCTGAGGCGATGCTCAACGGAGGAGACGCCGCGGGGGCTGTGGCCGAACTTGAGCGCCTGGCGTGTCTGTATCCCGGCAACGACCGCATACTCTATTTGCGCGGCAATGCGCAGCGCAAGACGGGAAACTGGGCAGCCGCCATCAACGACTATCTCGAGGCGGTGAGCATAAACCCCGACAGCCCCGCAGCCGAAGCGGCTGCAATGCTGACAGGCATCTTGGAGTTCAGAAACAAGGATTTGTATAATCAGTAAAAACATAATTTCGGAATGGGAAAAACGAGAGGCGCGATAGTTGTCGACACCGAGGCTTGCAAAGGATGCCAGCTTTGCGTGGAGGCATGCCCCGCCAAGATTCTAAGACTTGCTCCCGCCAGGGTGAACCGTCGCGGGTATCCCTATGTTGAAATGGCCGACTTGGAGCGGTGCACCGGCTGCGCGTCGTGCGGCATCGTATGCCCCGACAGTTGCATCACGGTATACCGCAAGCGCGAAGAGTAGGTTTACAGTCAAGAAATACACGATTCGGATATGGAAGATTCAAAAGTAATGTTGCTCAAAGGCAACGAAGCAATAGCATACGCGGCCATACGCTGCGGCGCCGACGCGTTTTTCGGCTATCCCATCACACCGCAGTCGGAAGTGCTTGAAACGCTTGCGCTGCTCAAGCCGTGGGAGACTACGGGCATGGTGGTGCTGCAGGCCGAGAGCGAGGTGGCGTCAATCAATATGCTCTACGGCGCTGGCGGAACCGGAAAGCGCGCCTTCACATCGTCATCGAGCCCCGGTGTGGCGCTCATGCAGGAAGGCATAAGCTACATGGCCGGAGCCGAAATCCCCGGACTCATAGTGAACGTGCAGCGCGGAGGTCCAGGACTAGGCACCATACAGCCCAGCCAGAGCGACTATAATCAGGCTACGCGCGGCGGCGGCAACGGCGATTATAATGTCATTGTGCTTGCGCCGAACTCCGTGCAGGAAATGGCTGACTTTGTTGACTTGGCCTTCAACCTCTCGTTCAAATACCGCAATCCGGCAATGATACTCTCCGATGGCGTGATAGGCCAGATGATGGAGCGCGTAGTGCTGCCACCATCGAAGCCGCGCCGCACCGAGCAGCAGATAGCCGAGGAATGCCCCTGGGCAGCCAACGGCCACGGACTGAAGCAACGCGGGCCCAACATACTCACGTCGCTCGAGCTCGACCCCGCTGTGATGGAGGAGCGCAATCTGCACCTGCAGGCCAAGTACCGCGAGATAGAACGCTGCGAAGTGCGTTGCGAGGAAATCATGTGCGACGATGCCGACTACGTGGTGGTTGCGTTCGGTTCGGCAGCGCGCATAGCACGTAAGGCCGTCGATATGGCACGCGCCGAGGGCATAAAGCTCGGGCTTTTCCGCCCCATTACGCTGTGGCCTTTCCCCTACGCGCAGATCGGAGCGCTGGCACGCCGCACGAAAGGCATGCTTGTGGCTGAAATCAACGCCGGGCAGATGGTGGGCGACGTGCGTATGGCGGCAGCCGCAACAGGCATCCCCGTGGAGCACTACGGTCGCCTGGGAGGCATGATACCAGCCCCCGACGAGATAATCGCCGCGCTCAGGCAGAAGGTAATCGGAAACCACGGCCACGCATGACACCTGCAGCCCCCGCACCGCACCGCAGGCGCGAAGAGCGCCCCGAGCCGCGAAGCCGCTTCATGCTGCGGCAGGCCATGAACCTGCTGTTCATCGTAGGGGTGGCGGTGCTGATAGTGCTCTACTTCGCAGTGCCTGGCATCGAGGGCAACCCCGCATACCTCACATCGGGAATGGCGGTGGTGGCCGTGAAAATAGCAGAAATGATAATACGCTATCTCCCGAAATAATTGCAGGGAGAAAACAATAACAACGAATTATGACAAGAGAAGAAATAATTCAACCCGAAAACCGCGTCTACGGGAAAAACACGCTCGTAAACGACACAGCCATGCACTATTGCCCCGGATGCTCGCACGGCGTAGTGCACAAGCTCGTGGCCGAGGTGATAGACGAAATGGGACTTGCCGAGAAAACCATTGGCGTGTCGCCGGTGGGATGCGCAGTTTTTGCCTATCGCTACCTCGACATCGACTGGCAGGAAGCCGCCCACGGCCGCGCACCCGCAGTGGCAACGGCATGCAAGCGTCTTTGGCCCGACCGCTTGGTGTTCACCTATCAGGGCGACGGCGACCTGGCATGCATCGGCACAGCCGAAACCATACACGCCCTCAACCGCGGCGAAAAAATCACAATGATATTCATAAACAACGCCATCTACGGCATGACAGGCGGACAAATGGCCCCGACGACTCTCGTGGGTATGAAGACTTCCACATGCCCCTATGGCCGCGACGTCAGTCTGCACGGATATCCGCTCAATATGACGCAGCTCGCCGTGCAGCTCGAAGGCACTGCATTCGTGTCGCGCCAGAGCGTGCACTCGGTAGCCGCAATACGTAAGGCGAAGAAGGCCATACGCCACGCCTTCGAAAACTCCATGAACGGCATCGGATCGAACCTGGTGGAGATTGTGAGCACATGCTCGTCGGGATGGAAGAAAACGCCCGTGGATGCCAATAAATGGATGGAGGAAAATATGTTCCAGCACTACCCGCTGGGCGACTTAAAAGACATAAGGCCATGACAGAAGAACTATTGATATCGGGCTTCGGAGGGCAGGGAGTGCTCTCGATGGGCAAGATTCTCGCCTATGCCGCAATGACCGAAGGCAAGGAAGTGACATGGATGCCCGCCTACGGACCCGAACAGCGCGGCGGCACGGCAAACGTAACCGTGATAGTGAGCGACGAGAAAATCTCATCGCCCGTGCTTAGCGCCTACGACACCGCCATTGTGCTCAACCAGCCATCGCTCGACAAGTTCGAACCCCGCGTGAAGCCCGGAGGCGTGCTCATCTACGACGCATTCGGAGTGAACGTGCCTCCCACGCGCACCGACATACGGATATACAAAATCAATGCTATGGACGTGGCTGCCGAACTCAAGATGATGAAGGCTTTCAACATGGTGGTGCTCGGCGCCTACCTCAAGGTGCGCCCCATCTTGAAATCCGATGACATCGTGAAGGCCCTCGAAAAGACGCTGCCGCAACGCCATCACAACCTCATACCCATGAACCGCCAGGCTATACTCAAGGGTATGGAACTGATTGACTGAAAAGAACAGGGCATCTGAAACGGGTGCTTTTTGACAAGGATAAAATGCGTTTCTCCGCCCTTTAACGGCGCGGGGAAGCGTTTTTTTGTTGTTAGGGGGGAGCGGTATGCAAAAAAAGCGTACCTTTGGCAAAATTGTGTATTGATAAAACAGAATGGGAAACTCGCGCATTTATCTTTGCCTTGCCCACATGAGCGGCAACGAAATGAAATATATCCAGGAAGCGTTTGACACGAATTGGGTTGTGCCCCTCGGTCCCAATGTAAATGCCTTCGAAGACGACCTCAAGGCCTTCGTGGGCGGCGAAAGGGAAGTGGTGGCCCTTTGTTCGGGCACTGCTGCCGTGCATTTGGCGCTCATTGACCTTGGCGTGCAGGCGGGCGACGAAGTGGTTTGCCAGAGCTTCACCTTCTGCGCCAGCAGCCATCCCGTAACCTATTTGGGGGCAACGCCGGTGTTCGTTGACAGCGAGCCCGACAGTTGGAACATGGACCCCGCGCTGCTCGAGCAGGCCATTGAAGGGCGCATCGCAGCCACAGGGCGCAAGCCGAAGGCAATAGTGATGGTATACCTTTACGGTATGCCCGCCAAGATACGCGAAATACTCGCCGTGGCCGACAAATACGGCATACCCGTTGTGGAAGACGCTGCCGAAGCACTCGGCTCTGAATATGGAGACCGTGTGTGTGGCACCTTCGGCAACTACGGTGTGCTCAGTTTCAACGGCAACAAGATGATAACCACCAGCGGCGGAGGGGCGCTCGTGTGCCGCGATGCCGAAGCCAAGAGCCGCGTGATGTTCTACGCCACGCAGGCACGCGAATCGTACCCCTACTACCAGCACGAGCAGATAGGTTACAACTACCGCCTCAGCAACGTGTGCGCTGGAATAGGGCGCGGGCAGATGACGGTGCTACGCGAACACATTGCCCACCACCGCCGCATCGCCGCACTTTACGCCGAAGCCTTTGCCGGAGTGGAAGGCATCGACTTCCATGACAACTGGGGTGCGGAATGCAAATCCAACTTTTGGCTCAGCACGGTGACGCTTGCCCCCGGGCTCAGGGTGGAAGGCGAGGAGGCGGCATACGCTGTAGCCGTGAAAGGAGCCGTGGGAGGCGCTGCCGGAGTGGTGCACCAGGCTTCGTCGGTGCATACACAGTGCGAGCCCAACCGCAACGTGGAAGCCATGCGCCTCGCGCTCGACAAGGCCAACATCGAGAGCCGCCCCCTATGGAAGCCCATGCATCTGCAGCCCGTGTACCGCAACGCACCCGCCTATGTCAACGGTACGGCCGAGGGCCTTTTCCGACGCGGACTTTGCCTGCCAAGCGGACCGTGCGTGAGCGATGACGACGTGCGCTACATTGTGGACTGCATGCTCGCCAACGTAAAACATTGACTATAACCCAAAACCTATTACCCCGATGTACGGACGACTGGCAAAATGGATATTCTCGGTCAAGGCCATGCCCTATTGGTGCGTGCTTGTGGCCGACTGCATTATAGTGTGCATAGCTGCGCTTGTGTCTACGAGCTTGGTGCGCGGTTCGCTCGGCAGTGTACCCGAAGTGATGCGCACGTTGCTGGTGTATCTCGTGTTCTACATCATCGGGTTCAGGGTGATGCGCACATACCGCGGTGTGCTGCGCTATTCCTCGTTTGTCGACCTCTACCGCATTGGGGCCGCCATGCTCATAGGCACACTGCTCATCACCTGCATGCGCGTCTTCTTACGCATAGACGACTGGCTCGCCCCCATCCGCGTTCGCGAACAGGTGGGCATCTTCATCCTCGCCACAGCAATGATGGGAGGCTTGCGCGTGTTCGTGAAATACCTCTACGACCGCATGTGCGCCAGCCGCTCGGCAAAGCGCGTGTTCATCTACGGCGTGAAGCGGGGAGGCATAGGCCTGGCCAAGAGCATGGCCAATGACCAGCCCAGGCGTTTCACGCTTTGCGGATTCGTGAGCGACGAAACCGACATGGTTGGCAAGATACTCATGGGAGTGAAAGTCTACCGCAAGAGCCACGACCTTATCTACCGCATGAAGCAGATGGAAATCGAAGGGCTTATGGTGTCGCCGCTCAAGCAGGCAGGACTGGTGGAAGACACGCAGTTTGTCGATGCACTGATTGATGCCGGAATAGCCATCTACACCACCGACGCCGCCGAGAAATGGGACGGAAAGAGCGACCTCAGCGCGCGACGCTTCCATGAGGTGGAAATTGAAGACCTGCTGCCCCGCGATGAGATACACGTCGACCTTGAGGCTGTGGGGGCCATGCTGCGCGGCACTGTGGTGATGGTCACCGGTGCCGCCGGCTCGATAGGCAGCGAAATAGTGAGGCAGGTGGCACAGTTTGCACCAAGGTTCATCGTGGCAGTTGATGCCGCCGAAACGCCAATGCACGACCTGCGCCTGGCCATGCGCCGCGACTATCCCGGCGTGGAGTGTAGCACCGTGGTCACCAACATCTGCCGCCAGAACCGCATGGAGAGCATCTTTGCCGCCACGCACCCCGACTATGTGTTCCATGCCGCAGCCTACAAGCACGTGCCAATGATGGAGGACAACCCCAGCGAAGCCGTGGAAAACAACGTGCTCGGCACATGCATCGTGGCTGACCTGGCAGTGAAATACGGCGTCAGGAAATTCGTGATGATTTCCACCGACAAGGCAGTGAACCCCACCAATGTCATGGGGTGCTCGAAGCGCATCTGCGAGATTTACGTGCAGAGCCTCAATAACGCGCTGCGCGCCGGAAGCGTGAAGGGCACCACGCAGTTCGTCACCACGCGCTTCGGCAATGTGCTTGGCTCCAACGGATCGGTGATACCGCTGTTCCGCGAGCAGATAAAGCGCGGAGGGCCCGTAACCGTTACACATCCCGACATCATACGCTTCTTCATGCTCATACCCGAAGCTTGCCGGCTGGTGCTCGAGGCAGGGACAATGGGAAAGGGCGGCGAAATCTTCGTGTTCGACATGGGCAAGCCCGTGAAGATTGCCGACCTCGCGCGGCGCATGATACGGCTCAGCGGTATGACCGGTGTGGAGGTGAAGTTCACCGGACTGCGCCAGGGCGAGAAACTCTACGAGGAAGTGCTCAGCGAGGCCGAAACAACCCTGCCCACGTTCAACCCCAAGATAAAAATCGCCAAGGTCAGGGAATACGACTATGCCGAAGTGCAGAAGATGATTGAACGCCTTGTGGCCACCAGCCGGAAATACGACGACATGCTTACCGTGGAGCAGATGAAGCTCATCGTGCCCGAATACAAAAGCCGTAATTCCGTATACGAGAAACTAGACACTCCTGCCTGCAACGGCTGACGCCTTTGCCGCACTTCGGTATGCATGCTCTGCTCTGCTATGCTCTGCAGTAAAGGCGCTACCGACCTTTGTGTGTGCAGTTCTTTTTATCGGTAAGTGTTTCGGTGTGATTAATAAAAATGCCAGGAAAAGCATATTCCGAACGTCGAAGGGGAAAGTGTCAAAGTGTAAAAGTGTGATTTTTCGTTTTCCCACGCTTAGGCTAGGGTAGTGGCTTACGATATTTCTTCCCATCCGGGTGCGGTGCGGCGCATGCGCCTAAGCTGCTGCCACAACATGTCGTTGTGCGAGTGGTTGTGTGCGGGGTCGGCGTCGATTACGTCGTGGGCCATGCGGCGTGCTTCCTCGAGCAGTCGTCCGTCGAGGGCAAGGTCGGCTATCTTGAGGTTGAAGGGCAGTCCGCTCTGCAGTGTGCCCTGCAGGTCGCCGGGGCCGCGCAGTTTGAGGTCTTCCTCGGCTATGCGGAAGCCGTCGCAGGTGGCAGTCATGATGTCGATGCGGCGTCGCGTGTCGCCGGTGAGCTTTTCGGGGGTTACCAGGAAGCAGTATGCCTGTTCGGCGCTGCGCCCCACGCGCCCTCGCAGCTGGTGCAGTTGGGCGAGTCCGAACCTTTGTGCTTCTTCTATTACCATCACGGTGGCCCGCGGCACGTTCACTCCCACTTCTATCACGGTTGTAGCCACGAGGATGTCGGTGTTGCCGTCGGCGAAGCGCTGCATCACGGCTGCCTTGTCGCCGGGCGGCATCTGGCCGTGGATGTATTCCACGCGGCGCTGCGGGAAGGCGTTGCAGAGGGTTTCGTATCCCCGCTCGAGGTCGCGCAAACCGGTCTTTTCGTTTTCCTTTATCAGCGGGTAGACGCAGTATGCCTGGTGCCCGGCAGCCAGTTGGCTTTCGATGAAGCGGTAGAGGGCTGTCCGTTGCGGGGCTTCCACCTTCACTGTGGTCACGGGGCGCCGCCCGGGGGGCAGCTGGTCGAGCACCGAGACGTTGAGGTCGCCGTACACGGTCATGGCCAGTGTGCGTGGTATCGGCGTTGCTGTCATCACCAGTATGTGGGGCGGTGCGGGGCTTTTGGTCCACAGGCGTGCTCGCTGTGCCACGCCGAAGCGGTGCTGCTCGTCGATCACTGCCAGGCCCAGCCGCGCGAATTCCACGCTGTCTTCTATCACGGCATGTGTGCCTATAAGTATGTGTGTCTCGCCCGAAGCGGTGCCTTCGAGCACGGCGCGGCGCTGCCGCCCCTTCACCGACGACGTTAGCAGGTCGACGCGCACGGGCATGCCTTCGAGCATGGTGCCTATGCTTTCGCGGTGCTGCGCGGCGAGTATTTCGGTGGGGGCCATGAGCACTGCCTGCCGCCCGTTGTCCACGGCCATGAGCATGGCCATGAGCGCCACTATTGTCTTGCCGCTTCCCACGTCGCCTTGCAGCAGTCGGTTCATCTGCCGCCCGCTGCCCACGTCAGCGCGTATCTCGCGCAGCACGCGCTTCTGGGCGTCGGTGAGTCCGAAGGGCAAATGGTATTTGTAGAACGTGAGGAATGCGCTGCCTATCTTGGTGAAAGTCTGTCCGGCGGCGCGTTCCTGCCTTTGCCGCGCGTAGTCGAGTATGCCGAGCTGCGTGTAGAAGAGTTCCTCGAATTTCAGTCTTCGTCGTGCCTGCTCAAGGGCTTCGAGGCTTGCGGGGGCGTGTATGGCTTCCAGGGCCTGGCTGCGAGTGCATAGTCCGGCTTTCTGCACGATGTAGGGGGGTAGCGTCTCGGGTATGGTTGCGCGTGTCTGCTCCAGTGCTGCGGCGATGAGCTTTTCCATGCCTTTCGACGTCAGTCCGGCGCGCTTCATGCGCTCGGTGGTGCGGTAGAGCGGTGCGAATGGTGCCAACTGCCCGTCGGGCTCCTCGAGCTCGGGGTGGGCTATCGACCAGCGGCCTCCGTAGAGGTGGGGTTGCCCCATGACGGTGTATTCGGTGCCGGGGCGGTAGAGCTTCTGCACGTAGGCAATGCCGGCGAACCATACCAGTTCCATCACTCCGGCGCCGTCGCTGAAGAGGGCTTTCAGTCGCCGCCCGCGCCCTTCGCCTTCGGTTTCGTAATACTGTATCTTGCCGCGTATCTGCACATACTGCATGCCTTCACGTAGCTGGCTGATGCGGCACACGAGGCTGCGGTCTATATACCGGTAGGGGTACACGCCCAGCAGGTCTTCCACGGTGCGCACCGACAGTTCGGCGGCGAGCAACTCAGCTCGCCGCGGTCCCACGCCTTTTAGGTATTGCAGGTCTTGTGTCAGCAGCATTCTTGTTACAGCTCCTCTCTCCCCTTATGCTTCTTCGGCCACGGTGCAGAGCATTCCGAGTGCCACTTCGCGTGCCTTCTGCGCTCCTGCCGTGATTTCGGCGAGCTTAAGTGCGAAGTCTATGGCTGCCGCCGGTCCGCGCCCGGTAATGATGTTGCCGTCGTGTTCCACTCCGGCTCCCGTGCATGTGGCTCCGTGCAGCTTGTCCTCGAAGCCGGGGTAGCAAGTGGCGCGGCGTCCCTTCAGCAGTCCCAGTTCGCCGAGGATGTACGGTGCGGCGCATATTGCGGCTATGAGTTTCCCTTCGGCGGCGCGCCGCTGCAGTGCATCGCACAGTGCGGTGCTTTTCCTGAGGTTCAGCGCTCCGGGCATTCCTCCCGGCAGCACCACGAGGAGGCTTGCGTCGAGGTCGGCGTCCTGCAGCATGCAGTCGCACGTCACGGCTATGCCATGGGCTCCGTTGGCCTGGAGCGAGGCGTTTGCCGATACGGTGCTCACTTCGAGGCCTGCGCGGCGCAGTATGTCGGCGGTTGCCAGGGCTTCGATTTCCTCGAATCCGTCGGCCAGAATAATGTGTATCATTTCTTTTCCCTTTATAATGTTGTTAATATGTTACAAATGTAGTGTTTTTCGCCCTAATGCGGGGGCGGAACTAAATCGAATCTTTGAGGTTGACTATCTGCGTGTGGTTGCGCGTGAAGCGGTTGGCGCGCGACTTCTGCGGCGTGAAGGGCGAGAACGGAGCGTCGTCGCTTATAGGCGAAACGGCCTTGCCGCCGCGGTACTGCCCCCATCGCTCCATGATGCGCTCCACGTAGTTGTAGGTCTCGCTGCCGGTGAGGTAGCCGTATTTCACCACGGGGTCGTTGTAGTACTGCGGCTTGTCGAGGTTGCGTATGAAGAAGCGCACGTCGCTGTACGACACGGGCGACTTGCCGTGCTTCTGCGCGAGGTTCATGGCGTCGCGTATGTGGCGTGCCCCGCCGTTGTAGGCTGCTAGCGTGAAGCGTATGCGGTCGGTGCGGTTGCGTACGTCGCCGAACGAGTCGTAGAGGCGCTTTAGGTAGCGGCATGCGGCGTCGATGTTCTCGCGTGGGTCGAATACGTTGCCGAGTCCGAGGCTTGCTGCCGTGGCGGGCATTATCTGCATCAGTCCCCTGGCCCCGGCCCACGACACGGCCCGCGGGTCGAAGCCCGATTCCTGGTAGCACTGTGCGGCTATGAGTTTCCAGTCCCATCCCACATGGCGGCTGCCGCTCATGAAGTAGGCGTCGTATTGCGATATTATGCCTTTGGCGCGCGACACGTAGGGTGCCCTCACATGGCGTTTCACCGTGACGCTGCGTGTGCCTCTGCCGCACTGCTCGAAACGTTGCCTGAGCTCGGGTGTGTACCACGCGTCGATGGCTTCGCGGAGCCCTGTCTGCGCTTTGCCTACGGCCCAGCCCGCGGTGCTGCCATTTCCCTTTGCCTTGGCACAGAGCGTGAGCCCTGCCTTCTTTGCGGTGGCTTCGTCGAGCGGCAGTATTATAATGTCGGCTTCCCCGGTTTTCAGGGCCTCGATTAGTGATGCGGTGTCGGTCTTCGTTTCGATGCGTACGCCGATGCCCCGCCCCGCGGCAAAGTCGCATAGCATTTCGTAGGCTGTTCCGGTGGCTTCGCCCCGGTATTCGTAGTAGGTGTCTTTGCCCCACATTGTTGCGGCTATGATTTCGCCCGACTCCTCGATGTCTTCAATGTCGAGGCATGCGCTTTTCGTGTGGGGCACCGTGTCGGCAGCGGCGCCGCCCTGCGGTGAGCGCCCCGTGCACGAAGCCAGCTGAAGCATGGCAATTGCTGCGGCGATGAATATAGTTGCGGTGCGAATCGGCATTTCGGGTGTGGGGTTTTCGCGTTTTTGTGCGCAAAGTTAGCATAAAAACTAGGGGCAATGTGCATAGTATTAAAAAAATAGCTACCTTTGCGCCCGCATCAAGCCATGCAAGATGCAAAAACATAAAGTCTAACAAGTTTTAATTTAACCCAAAACAAAATGGAAGAAAACAAAATCACTCCGCTCGAGAACTTCGACTGGGAAGCCTTTGAGAAGGGCATCGTAGTGTCGGCAGCCGAGAAGGAAAACGAAGAGAAGGCCTACGACCAGACGCTCAACAAGCTGAATGAGCACGACGTCGTTGAAGGCAAGATCATCTCTCTCGACAAGCGCCAGGCTATTGTAGACATAGGCTACAAGAGCGACGGCGTGATTCCCGTAAGCGATTTCCGCTACAACCCCGACGTTAAGGTAGGCGACGTAGTTGAAGTTTACATCGAAAGTCTGGAGGACAAGAAAGGCCAGCTTCTGCTTTCGCACAAGAAGGCACGCGCACTCAAGGCTTGGGACCGCGTGAACCAGGCACTCGAGGCGAAGGAAGTTATTCAGGGCTATATCAAGAGCCGCACCAAGGGCGGTATGATCGTAGACGTGTTCGGTATAGAGGCATTCCTCCCCGGCTCGCAGATCGATGTCAAGCCCATACGCGACTACGACGTGTTCGTTGGCAAGACAATGGAATTCCAGGTGGTGAAGATCAACCAGGAATACCGCAACGTGATTGTTTCGCACAAGGCTCTCATCGAAGCCGAGCTCGAAGCACAGAAGAAGGAAATCATCAGCAAGCTGCAGAAGGGCCAGGTGCTCGAAGGCATCGTCAAGAACATCACCAGCTACGGTGTGTTCATCGACCTTGGCGGCGTAGACGGACTCATTCATATCACCGACCTTTCGTGGGGACGTGTGGGCGACCCGCACGACTTCGTGGAAATCGGCCAGAAACTCAATGTCGTTATCCTCGACTTCGACGACGAGAAGAAGCGCATCGCTCTCGGCTTGAAGCAGCTCACTCCGCATCCTTGGGATTCGCTCGACGCTAACCTCAAGGCTGGCGACCACGTGAAGGGCAAGGTAATCGTTATTGCCGACTACGGCGCATTCGTGGAAATCGCTCCGGGTGTGGAAGGACTTATCCACGTGAGCGAAATGAGCTGGAGCCAGCACCTGCGTTCGGCACAGGACTTCCTGAAGGTAGGCGACGAGGTGGAAGCTGTGATTCTTTCGCTCAACCGCGAGGAACGCAAGATGTCGCTCGGACTGAAGCAGCTCAAGGAAGACCCCTGGAAGGACATCGAAACACGCTACCCCATAAACAGCAAGCACACTGCAAAGGTGCGCAATTTCACCAACTTCGGTGTGTTTGTGGAACTCGAGGAAGGCATCGATGGTCTTATCCACATCTCCGACCTTTCGTGGACAAAGAAGGTGAAGCATCCTTCGGAATTCACACAGATCGGTGCCGACATCGAAGTGTGCGTTCTGGAAATCGACAAGGAAAACCGTCGTCTCAGCCTCGGCCACAAGCAGCTTGAGGAAAATCCCTGGGATGTGTTCGAGACAATATTCACAGTAGGCTCAGTGCACGAGGGAACTATCGTCAACCTCATCGACAAGGGTGCAAACGTGCAGCTCGAATACGGCGTTGAAGGCTTCGTTACTCCCAAGCACCTTACAAAGGAAGACGGCTCGAAGGCAAAAATCAACGAGAAGCTTCCCTTCAAGGTTATCGAATTCAACAAGGACAGCCACCGCATCATACTTTCGCACAGCCGCACATTCGAAGAGAATACCCGCGACGAGAAGCATGCAGCAGGCAAGGGTGCACGCAAGGAAGAAGTGCAGATCAAGAACCAGGCTGCAGCAAATACCCTCGGCGATATCGATGCACTTGCAGAATTGAAGGAAAAGATGGAGAAGGGCGAGTAATCCCCCGAACATTTTTCATAGAAACTTATATGACGGACGTGCTGGAGTTTTATGCTCCGGCACGTTTTCGTTATCTTTGCCCTCTGAATCATGCATAGCTTTCAACTTCAATCCGACTTCAAGCCCACGGGCGACCAGCCGCAGGCCATCAGGCAGCTCACACGCGGGATAGAGCAGGGGCTGCCGGGGCAGGTGCTGCTCGGCGTCACCGGCTCGGGAAAGACTTTTACGGTGGCTAACGTTGTGGCAAACGTGGGGAAGCCCACGCTCGTGCTAAGCCACAACAAGACCCTTGCCGCACAGCTCTACGGCGAGTTCAAGAGATTCTTCCCAAACAACTGCGTGGAATACTATGTGTCGTACTACGACTACTACCAGCCCGAAGCCTATATCCCGTCTACCGACACCTACATAGAAAAGGACCTCAACATCAACGAGGAAATCGACAAGCTGCGGCTCCGCGCGCTTTCGGCGCTGCTTTCGGGGCGCCGCGACGTGATAGTGGTGTCGTCGGTTTCGTGCATCTACGGCATGGGCAACCCTTCGGCTTTCTACGAGAATGTGGTGAGCCTGAAGTGCGGCATGAGCATAGAGCGCGACAAACTGCTGAAGCAGCTTGTCGACAACCTGTATGTGCGCAACGACTTCGCTCCCGAAAGCGGGCAGTTCCGTGTGAAGGGCGAGACGCTTGACGTGATGCTTGCCTACAGCGACGAGATGTTGAGGATTTCGTTCTGGGGCGACGAGATTACCGACATCGAGGAGCGTGACCCAGTGAGCGGAAACCTCGTGTCGTCGTTCGACGAATACAAAATCTACCCCGCAAACCTTTTCGTCACCGCCGAAGGCACGCTCCACCATGCCATCGACGAGATAAAGAAGGATTTGGCAAACCAGGTGATGAAATTCAATGTCGAGGGGAAATTCGTGGAAGCCAAGCGCCTCAACGAACGTGTGAACTACGACATGGAGATGATACAGGAAACGGGGCACTGCAGCGGCATAGAAAACTATTCGCGCTACTTCGACGGGCGTGAACCCGGCACGAGGCCCTATTGCCTGCTTGACTTTTTCCCGAAAGACTATCTCATGGTAATCGACGAGAGCCATGTGAGCGTGCCGCAGATAAACGCCATGTACGGCGGCGACCGTTCGCGGAAACTCGCGCTCGTCGACTACGGCTTCCGTCTGCCCGCAGCGCTCGACAACCGCCCGCTCAAGTTCGAGGAGTTCCAGCAGCTGGCACCGCAGGTGGTGTATGTTAGCGCCACGCCTGCCGACTACGAGCTGCAGCAGAGCGAAGGGGTGGTGGTGGAGCAGCTCATACGCCCCACGGGGTTGCTCGACCCTCAGATACTGATACGCCCCGAGCAGAATGAAATAGACGACCTTGTGGAGGAAATCAGAAAGCGCACGGAGATTGGCGAACGCACGCTGGTAACTACGCTCACGAAGCGCATGGCCGAGGAACTTACCGACTACCTGCTCAACATAGGAATCAAGACAAGCTACATACACAGCGACGTGGATACCCTTGAGCGCATAAGGATTATGGACGGGCTGCGCAGCGGCGAATTCGATGTGCTGGTAGGGGTGAACCTGTTGCGCGAAGGGCTCGACCTTCCCGAGGTGTCGCTCGTGGCGGTGCTCGATGCCGACAAGGAGGGCTTCCTGCGCTCCCACCGCTCGCTGATGCAGACTGCAGGGCGCGCAGCACGCAACGTCAACGGACTGGTGATAATGTATGCCGACAAGATTACCGACAGCATGCAGCGGGTGATGGACGAAACGGCACGCCACCGCGCAGTGCAGGAAAGCTACAACCGCGAACACCACATCACCCCCCGCGGCGTGAAGAAGGAAATAGGCACCAGCGAACTTGCAGGGCGCGCCGAAAGCCACGGGAAGAAGACCGACGCGGCCTTGAGCAAGGTGAGGGCTGCCGAAGACGTGTCGAAATACAAAACTCCTGCCGACTTGCGCAAGGCAATCGAGGTGACACGCAGGGAAATGACCGAAGCCGCACACCGCATGGAGTTTGAAAAGGCGGCAGTGCTGCGCGACAGAATCATAGAGCTCGAGAAGGTGCTTTCGCGCAGCGAGGGCGGCGCACAGTCTTGATTGGCATGCGTTTCGCAAAAAATTGTTATTTTTGCACCGTAATCACAGAAACAATAAAAACATTTCGATATGAAAGCATACGTATTCCCGGGTCAGGGCGCTCAGTTCGTAGGAATGGGCAAAGACCTTTACGACAACAACCCCAAGGCCAAGGCTCTCTTCGACGAAGCCGATGAAATTTTGGGATACAAGATTACCGACATCATGTTTGCCGGCACCGACGAGGAGCTGAAGCAGACCAAGGTTACCCAGCCTGCCGTGTTCCTTCACTCGGTTATAAGCGCGCTGTGCGGCGCCGAGGAATTCAACCCCGCTATGGTTGCGGGCCATTCTCTGGGCGAGTTCTCGGCTTTGGTTGCTGCCAAGGCCCTGAGTTTTGCCGACGGCCTCAAGCTGGTGTACGCGCGTGCCATGGCCATGCAGAAAGCCTGCGAGAAGGCTCCCTCCACAATGGCAGCCATCGTGGGCCTTCCCGACGACACCGTTGAGAAAATCTGCAAGGAAGTGCCTGCCGAAGCCGGTGTGGTGGTTCCCGCAAACTACAACAACCCCGGCCAGCTCGTGATCAGCGGCAACATCGAGGCTGTGAACGCTGCCTGCGAAAAGCTGAAGGAAGCAGGAGCCAAGCGCGCGCTTGTGCTCAAGGTGGGCGGCGCTTTCCATTCGCCCCTTATGGAGCCCGCACGTGCCGAGCTCGCTTCGGCAATTGAAAACACTGCCTTCTCGGCTCCCGTCTGCCCCGTATACCAGAACTACGATGCCAAGGCACACGAGAATCCCGAGGAAATCAAGCAGAACCTCATCGCGCAGCTCACTTCGCCCGTGCGCTGGACCGAAGAAGTGAACAACATGGTTGCTGCCGGCGCCACCGAGTTTGTGGAGTGCGGCCCGGGCAAGGCCCTGCAGGGTATGATAGGACGCATCTGCAAGGGTAATGCCGAAATCACCGCCCGCGGAATTGAATGACACAGGCAACACTTTGACATACGGAAGCCGTTTCGCCCAAAAGGTGCGTAGCGGCTTCGCGTGTTTATAAACCCCAGCAAAAAAAAACAGAAACCACACAGCATGGCAGAGAAAACAGTGATATATCAGGTGTTGCCGCGTCTTTACGGCAACCGCAACAGCAACCCCAGGCCCCGCGGCACCAAGCGCGAAAACGGCTGCGGCAAGTTCTCCTCGTTTACCTGCAAGCGTCTGGGCGAGATAAAGTCGCTCGGCGCTACCCACATCTGGTATACCGGAGTGCTGGAGCATGCCACCGGAACCGACTACAGCCGGTGGGGCATAGCGGGCGACAATCCCCTTCTGGTAAAGGGCCTCGCCGGCTCGCCCTATGCCATAAAGGACTATTACGATGTGGACCCCGATCTGGCCGACAGCGTGGACGACCGCCGGCATGAATTCCAGCTGCTCGTGGCGCGCACCCACCGCTGCGGGCTCAAGGTGATTGTGGACTTCGTGCCCAACCACGTGGCGCGCCAGTACCACAGCGACGCCGCCCCCGCCGGAGTGGGCGACTTCGGGCAGAACGACGACGTGACGAAGTGCTTCTCGCCGCAGAACAATTTCTACTATATAGAAAACACAGCCTTCGCGGCGCCCCGTGCCGGCGAAGGCCAGGCGCACTATAGCGAGGCCCCGGCCCGGGCCACGGGCAACGACTGCTTCCGCGCCAACCCCGGGGAATTCGACTGGTACGACACCGTGAAGCTCAACTACGGCGTGGACTACATGGCAGGCGGGGCAAGGCATTTCGAACCCGTTCCCGACACGTGGAAGCGCATGCACGCAATACTTGCCTGGTGGTGCGCAATGGGCGTCGACGCCTTCCGCTGCGACATGAGCGAAATGGTGCCCGTGGAGTTCTGGCATTGGGCCACGGGGCTCATAAAGCGCGACTATCCCCATGTGGAGTTCATAGCCGAAATCTACAACCCCGCAGTATACGAGTCTTACGTGAACTACGGAGGCTTCGACTATCTCTACGACAAGGTGGGGCTCTACGACAAGCTGCGCAGCGTGGTGACGGGCAAGTGCCCTGCCTACGAAATACAGCGTTCGTGGCAAAGCCTGGGCAGCCTGCAGCCGCACATGCTCAACTTCCTGGAAAACCACGACGAGCAGCGCCTGGCAAGCGACTTCTTTGCCGGCGACGCACGCAAGGGCCGGGCGCCCATGGCCGTTGCCGCACTGATGAACACCAATCCCGTGATGGTGTATTTCGGGCAGGAATACGGCGAGCGCGGAATGGATGCCGAAGGCTACAGCGGAACCGACGGGCGCACCTCCATCTACGACTACTGGAGCGTGGAAAAGATACGCAAGGCCCTGTTCGCTCCCGGCGAACTAGCTGCCGAAGACCTGGAGCTGAGGGATTTCTATGCGCGACTGCTGGGCGGTGCGTGCCAATGCAAGGCCGTGGCCGAAGGCAAGTTCTTCGACCTCACGTATTGCAATCTCGACGACTGGGCGCGCTATCCTGCCGACAGGATGTATTCCTTCCTGCGCAAGGCGGGCGACGAACTGCTGCTTGTGGCTGCGAATTTCAGTGCCGCCCCCGTCACTGCCTATGTGCGCATCCCCCAGCATGCATTCGACTATCTGGAAATCGCCCCCGACACATACAAATGCTGCGACCTGCTGGCGCGTGACGACAACGAAGGCTCGGCACATCTTGCCGCCGAAGGGAAAGTGCGCGTCAGCGTGGAGCCGTGGGGAGCTGTGGCTCTGAGGTTTTTCAAACAATGAAAACCGCGGAAAAAGTTTTTTAGTTTTTTAGTTTTTTAGCGCCTGTCACACCGCGGCGTTGCCTACGTGTAATGTAATAATACGTAATTTGAGCCGAAAAAGAGGGTGGGGCACTAAAAAATCAAAATAATTAAAATACTTTTTTCGAAGTTTTGGGGGGTA
>CAZDOH010000005.1:0-14758 GCA_964507005.1 uncultured Prevotella sp.
GGGGAAAATGAAAAAGCGCGAAGGAGGTATTGTGCTTCTTCTCAAGGCCGTGCCCGCCGAAACCGACTATGTGGTGGAACTGCAGATGTAACAGTTTCTGCGGCGGAAATAAAACAACCGCCGGTAACCTGTGGAAACCGGCGGACAAAATACGGGCGCAAAGCGCACCGGTTAGTTCTTGAAAGAATGTATGGGAGCCGGGATGCGTCCCTTGCGGCTTACGAACCGGTCGCACGAGAAACGGTTGACCGGCATTACGGGCGCGTGGCCCAGCAGTCCGCCGAACTCTACGGTGTCGCCCACTTGTTTGCCTACAACGGGAATGATGCGTACGGCCGTAGTTTTTTGGTTGACCATACCGATGGCCGATTCGTCGGCAATGATGCCGCTCACAGTGGTAGCCGGCGTGTCGCCGGGAATGGCTATCATGTCGAGACCTACTGAGCATACGCAGGTCATGGCTTCGAGTTTCTCTATGGTAAGTGCGCCGGCCGTAACTGCGTCAATCATACCCTGGTCTTCCGATACGGGAATGAAGGCTCCCGAGAGCCCGCCCACGTAGCTCGATGCCATGACGCCGCCTTTCTTTACCTGGTCGTTGAGCATGGCAAGCGCGGCCGTTGTGCCCGGTGCACCGGCGTGCTCAACGCCTATGCAGTGCAGGATGTCGGCCACCGAGTCGCCGATGGCCGGGGTGGGGGCAAGCGAAAGGTCGATTATGCCGAACGGAATGTTGAGGCGCCGCGATGCTTCCTGGGCAACGAGCTGTCCGACGCGTGTGATTTTGAATGCAGTTTTCTTTATGGTTTCGCAGAGCGTTTCGAAGTCCTTGAGCCCGTCTTTGTCCATCTGCTCGAGCGCGTATTTCACTACACCGGGGCCGCTGACGCCGACGTTGATGACGGCATTGGCTTCGCTCACTCCGTGAAAGGCTCCCGCCATGAAGGGGTTGTCGTCGGGCGCGTTGCAGAGTACCACGAGTTTGGTGCATCCCAGCGAATCGTGCTCGGCGGTGAGGCTTGCCGTTTGCTTTATGATGTCGCCCATGAGGCGTACGGCGTCCATGTTGATGCCGGTTTTCGTGCTTCCCACGTTTACCGACGAGCAGATGCGGTCGGTTTCGGCCAGCGCCTGCGGTATGGAGCGTATGAGCAGCTCTTCGCTCGGCGTCATGCCCTTCGACACGATTGCGCTGTAGCCGCCGAGAAAGTTTACCCCCACTTCCTTTGCGGCCCGGTCGAGCGTGCGGCAGATTTGCACGTAGTCGGAAGGCTTGCGGCAGCATGCTGCGCCCACAAGCGAGATTGGCGTTATGCTGATGCGCTTGTTGACAACGGGAATGGCAAATTCGTGCGAAATTTCCTCGCCGGTGCTGACGAGGTCGTGCGCCAGCGTCGTGATTTTGTCGTAGATGCGCCGGCAACAGGCGTCGAGGTTGCTGTCGGCGCAGTCGAGCAGGCTGATGCCCATGGTGATGGTGCGGACATCGAGGTTCTCGCGCTCGATCATATTGTTGGTTTCCAATACTTCGCTGAGGTTGATCATGGCTCTCTGTATTGCTGAAACTAATTAGATGCGGTGCATTTTGTTGAAAATGTCCTCGAGCTGGCATTTGGTCTGCACGCCGGTGCCTTCGCCCAATTGCGCGAGTTCATCGGCAATTGTCACGAATTGCTTTTCGCAATTCGTCATGTCTACAATCATCATCATGTTAAAGAAACCCTGCACGATGGTCTGCGAAATGTCGAGAATGTTGATGTTGTTGTCGGCGAGATAGGTGCAGACTTTTGCAATGATGCCTACTGTGTCTTTCCCGACAACCGTAATGATAGCTCGTGTCATTGTGAAGAAGTTTGTTTAGGTGCGTTGCCCGTTTGCGGCAACTGTGGCAAAATTACGGAATTTTTCGACAAACTTGCCGATTTCGGCGAGAATCTGCTTGTATTGCGGCGCGTCGTAGAAGCCGGTCTGCTTGCGCATCGTGAAATCGGCTGGGGCAATGCAGTGTTGGTATCCCGCCAGTTCGTTCTGCATTTGTCGGCTGTTGGATGCCAGTCGCCGTATTTCCCGCTCGCGTTCGCCGCGTAGCATTCCGCAAACTGCCGTTACCAGCGGAGCGAAAACCGAGTCGAAAATGTCGTGGCCGCGCATGTACATGTACGTGTTCTCGGGCGTTACGCCAAGTTGGCTCAGTTGTTCCTTGATTTTTGGATAACTGCTCTTGGCTTGGGGGAAGCGCCTCTGCAGCGACGATATGGCGCGGTTCACTTTCTTGCGCACCACGTCTATTGCCCTGTCGGGGTGGAGCAGGTTTATGTCGCCGAGAGCATACGCAGAACTGAATTCGGCCATGGAGAAATCGCGGAAATTGCCGGTGGCATAGCTCCAGATGTTCCATACAAAAAGAGGGTACACCGTTCGTGAGAATTCGCTGGCAAAGCGCTCGAAATCGAATGCCTTGCGGTCGTTGAGTGTGGCCATTACGCATACGCCGTGAAGCGAAGGCGCGTAACACTGAAAATTTTCTATTGAATAGGTGAACGTGTGGAACACATAGGGGTTGCTGCACACTGTGCGCGAATTTTCGTTGGCTCCCTGCAGCAGATAGTCGTAGTCGGCGTCTACGCAGGCAATCATGTTCTCGCCCAGTTTCCCCGAAAGTATGTTGGTTATTGCAACCTTCTTGCCCTTGGCCAGCGACGTGCGCGAGGGGAGCATCACTTCGAAGTAAATCTTGTCGTCTTCGAAATGCCCCAGTACGTTGCGCCAAAAAAACACATCGTCGAAACTCTCGACGTAGGCCACGATGCGGCGCCGCGAACCTTGCGGCCGCAGCCGTGAAGCCGCACCGATGTATTGGGAATTGAGGTTGTCGAACAGGCGTGTCATCTCAGTCGGTGGTGATGTCGCTGACTTCCGTGACGTTTTCGAGCCATCCTTCCATGATGACTGCCGGTGAATGCGTGGTGAGGATTATCTGTGCGTTGGGGTTCATTTCGCGCACCAGGCCGATAAGTTTCTGCTGCCATTCGAAGTGAAGGCTCGCTTCGGGCTCGTCAAGGAAAAGCACGTAGTGGCGGTTGTCTTCCACAAGGGCGGTAAGCAGAATTATAAGCAGTTGCTTCTCTCCGGCCGATAACTTGTATAGCGAAAGTTCCTCGTTGTATTGCCGTATTCTCACTTCGTTGCTGGTGCGGTCGATGGTTTTGCCGGTTTCGCTGAACAGACTGTCGATGGCGTCTTGAAAGCGCGTTTTTGCCTGCATGGCTTCCTGCGCCTTTTTGCTTGCTTCGGGGTCGCCCGAGGTGAGCAGGCTGATCATGCGGTTGCCTATGTTCACCTGATAGTCGAGGTATCGCCGCTGCAGTGTATAGAGTTGGAAGTCGGTTTCGGTTTTAACGGCTCCGTCGGAAAGCTGTTGCAGCACATCGCCGTGCACAAGCGGACGGTCGAAAGTGCGTACCATGTCGTAGTGGATGTAGGTGGCGTCAGAAGGGTAAAAGTCCATTTTTACTCCGAATACCGGTGTGCTTCCCACATTGCCTTCGCGTGCGGAAAGGCGTTGCGCCATGCGGTTGAGAATGGTGCTTTTGCCGGCGCCGTTGATGCCGCTGAGAATGTTGACATCGGGCTTGAGGTTCCATACAATGTGTTTCTGCCCGCTCCATAGGCTTTTGATTTCGAAACGCGAGATATATTCGGCGGCTTTTTCCATGATTGCTGGTATTGTTCGGGTTCAAAGTTACAAATAATTTGCTTGCGGCATGACCGGCGGCGTGCGAACTAATAGTTATTTTTGCAATATGAAGAATTGTAGGGTTATGGCGCGCGTGGTGATTTGCGTGTTTGTAGTTGCGGTCCTTGTTTCCTGCGGCCGGGGCAGTTCGGCCGGCAGCGGGGTGGCAGGCGATTCTATTAAGTTCGGTTATGCGCGGCTTGTGCATGTATACAGGCACGACGGTTGGATTCGTGCTGTGGTTGACAATCCGTGGAAAAGCGGCGCGGTGCTGCATGCCTACAATATAGTGCCGAAAAACGGAAAAGTTCCGGCATCTCTGCCCGAAGGCACTCTGCTGCGTACGCCGCTTGAGCGCACGGTGGTGTTTATGTCGGCCCATTGCACGTTGCTTTCGGCGCTCGGGAAACTGCAGGCGGTGAAAGGCGTATGCGACGCGCGGTATATACTGAAACCGGAAGTGGCCAGTTTTGTGGCCCGAGGCGGAGCCGAAGACATGGGGATGTCAATGCAGCCGAATGTGGAGAAGATAGTAGCCGCTAAGCCCGACGCACTTCTCGTGTCGCCGTTTGCAAACGGAGGCGGATACGGCAAACTTGAAACTGCGGGCCTGGCGCTGTTGGAATGTGCCGACTATATGGAGCGCTCGCCTTTGGCGCGTGCCGAGTGGATGAGGTTTTACGGATTGCTGTACGGCTGTCCCGACAAGGCCGACTCGCTCTTTGCCGCGGTGGAAAGCAGCTACAATACGCTCAAGGAAAGCGCGGCTTTATCCGCAGCGCGGCCCAAGTTGATGTGCGACTTGATGCAAAGCGGCAACTGGTTTGTGCCGGGGGGCGAAAGCACCATCGGGCAGATGTTCAAGGATGCCGGCGCCTGCTATCTTTTTGGCGGCAACAAAGCAAGCGGCAGTGTGAACCTCGCGAAGGAAAAAGTGCTGGCCGAAGCTGCAGATGCCGATGTGTGGATAGTGCGCTACGGCAACGAAAACCGGCTCAGCTATGAGTCGCTGCGCCGGGAGAGTCTGCTTTATACAAAGTTCAAGCCGTGGAAGCAACGCCATATCTACGCTTGCAATACATTGAAGGTGCCGTATTTCGATGAAGAACCGTTTCGCCCCGATTATATGCTGCGCGACCTTGTGGCAATACTCCACCCCGAATTGGCGCCGAAAGGCGGAATGCGATATTTTGAACCTCTAAAAGACAATCAGGAAAATTGAAAGTAAACCGCGTCAGAACAACAATTGCCGTTTCGGCCCTGGCTGCCGCAGCATTTTTTGTGCTCAATATATTCTGCGGAGCGGTGCTCGTTGCGCCCAATGAAATCGTTGCAGTCTTTACCGGCGGCGATGTAGCCGAAACGGTACGCTTCATAGTGCTTGATTCCCGCCTTCCGCAGGCCGTGGGGGCCGTGATGTGCGGAGCGGGACTGGCTGCAGCGGGACTGATGCTGCAGACGGCTTTTGCCAATCCGCTTGCCGACCCGTCGGTGCTTGGCATAAATGCCGGTGCGAGCCTCGGAGTGGCTGTGGCTTTGCTTGCCCTTGGCGGCGGTGCGGCCGTGGCCGGGGTTTCGCTCTCGGGATTTGTGCTTACCGTGACGGCCGCATTCGCAGGAGCCGCCGTTGTGCTGCTGTTGCTCACCGCATTTGCTGCGGCGTTGCGAAACAGGTATGTGTTGCTGATAGCCGGGATTATGGTGAGCTATATCGTGTCGGCCGTGATAGAATTGCTCAGTTCGATGGCCACTGCCGAAGGCGTGCATTCCTACGTGTTTTGGGGAATGGGAAATTTCGGCGGCATTTCGCGCACGGTGCTTCCGGCTTTCTGCATTGTAATGTTGTTGGCGCTGGTTGTATCGCTGGCTATGGCGAAACCTCTCAACGCCTTGTTGCTGGGCGACAGCTATGCCGCCAACCTCGGCATTTCGCCGCGCCGCACGCGCATGCTGCTGTTTGCCGTTACCGGTATTCTTTCTGCTGTGCCTACGGCCATGTGCGGTCCGGTGGCGTTTATTGGGCTTGCCGTGCCCCACATGGCGCGCTTTGCGGCGCACACGTCCGACCACCGCACTCTGCTTCCCGCCACGATGCTTATGGGAGCGGCTGTGGCCGGTGCCTGCAACCTGATTTGCAATGTTCCGGGCGGGGGAGTGCTGATTCCGCTTAATGTTGTCACGTCGCTGTGGGGCGTGCCGGTGATACTCTGCGTGCTGTTTGGCGCGGCGCGCACCCGGCTTTAGTCTTTGACGAAAAAAGCGGGATATTGTGCGATGACAATATCTCGCGGACCGGATTAATTTACCGGTATGAATGCAATACCGTTAGTTTATCTTTACGATGACGGTTATCTCGACTTCGGGGTAGACTCCTTCGTCTTCGTATTTCATCATGTAGATGCGGTTGCTTTTCTTTGATTTTGTAGTAAAAACCATAGTGATTTCATCGTCGGAATGCTTGGTCGTGGCATTGTGCTTTTCGGCCTCTTTCTTGAAGGCGCTTATAAGCTTCTGTGATTGCGGCCCGTCGTATTCCAGCTTTTTCACTACTTTTTCCACAGCATGTGTCTTTTCGTTGCGCTTGATGGCCGAGGTGAACTCTGCGCTTCCGATATGGCTGAATTCGTCAATCATGTCATCTACGCTGTTCTGCGCCCATGCAGTCGTAGAAAGCATAGCTATCAATATGGCGTATATAGTTTTGCGTATCATAGTTCTTTATTTTAGCATTTGTTCGATATCGTGCCTCTGCTCGGGGTCGTCGATGCTTTCGAGCAGTTTCTGCTCGGCATTTTCAACCGTAGTCATGCTCTTCACGCCGCGTTCGATGTCGTCGGCATTGGAAAGCGTGGCGCGGATTTGCGTTTCTATGCGGCTGAGGTCATCGATGCGCTGCCCGTGTACTATCATGTAGCTGCCTCCGTAGAGTTGCGCCGTCATTTGGCGATGCCGGGTGTTGTGGAGCGAGAATACTGTGAAGGCTATGGCAATGGCTGCCGCCATGCCTGCGGCCATGCGGCGCACGTAAGTCTTCAGCGTTAGGCGCTTCGTGTTCTTCTTCGTCTTCCCTTTGAAAGCAAGGCTGGCCGAAGCCATGTCGCGGAACATCTCCTGGTATTGCCTTAAAGGCTCGGGAACGATGTCTTTCTCGAAGAAACGGTAGAGCTTGCGCTCTTCGCTTATGGTGGTTTGCCCGTCGAAGTAACGGTCAATCAACTTCTCGATATCACTTGTCTTCATTTGCTTCTTTTATGTATTGCTGCCTTATTGCCAGCCTGGCGCGGCTTATTGCTTGTCTTACTGCCGGTTCTTTCATTCCGGTGAGCTTTGAGATTTCGCTGTATTCCATCTCGTCGATGAGGCGTAGCCGTATGAGTGTCTGCTGTTGCAGGGGCAGGCGGTCGATGATAGTCATTATTCTTGCATAACGTTGGTCGGAACTGCTGTCGGGCGACTCTTCCACGTCGCAGGTTTCGATGTTGACGGTGGGCTTTTCGCGCCGCAGGCAGTCAACCGATATGTTGCGTACGAGTACTGAGGCAATGCCATCGATGGGTTCGGTGAGAGTCTCGCGCATTTCCCACATGCGGAGCAGGGCATCCTGAACCATGTCTTCGGCTCGTCCGTCGGTGAAGTAACGCTGGGCTGTGGCAAGCATCTTTTGCCTCAGTTTTCCGATTGCTTTTTGGAAACTCTCTCCCGTCATTGGTCGAATGGCTTGCGCGTGTTGTCAGAATTTGTTGAGATTCTTGGTATTTGTGCGCGATATGCCCGATGTATCAATGTTGGTTTTGTCGGCTGTGCCCGTGAGAACTACTTTCGATGCTCCGCTGTTGTCGGAAGTCAGCGAACGGCAGTTAACGTTGAAATTCATGTTCGACGCTCCGGATACATCTATGTTTATGGCATCGCCTTTGAAATTCACATTTCCTTTGCTTGCTCCGGAGCATTCCATGTCGAATTTTTGCGACTCAACATCGATGTTTATATTGGCAGCTCCGCTGAAATCTCCCTCTACGTTTTGCGCCTTCAGTTTTCCGATTGAGCAATAGGCTGCTCCGCTGAAATCCATTTCGAAATCTTTGACATTGATTTGCGATGACATGAATTTGGTTGCCCCACTTAGTTCTATTGAACGAAGGTCGGGAGCTGTGATGTAGAGATTCAAGAATTGGTTGTTTATATTCTTGTTTATGGTTATGGACTTTTTGCTTTCCACTTTCAGCTCGTCTTTGTCAACATATATATTGATGTTTTGCATAAGTTCGGGCGAGCCTGTGGCTTTAACCTTGTAGTCGTTTCCCTGTATGAAATAAACGTTCCCGATGCCTTCAACTTCCAGTTGGGAGAAATTTTTAAGATTGAATTCCTTTACAATGCTGTCGCCTGTTGGAGTTTTCTCTGAAAGAAGTTTCTTCAGTTCTTTATTGCCTAAACTTTTTTTGATGGCCTTTTGGGTAAGGCTTGTTACTTTATCGGCGAATTGGGTGTCGTCGCTGTTTGTGTCAGAAAAGTTCTTGGAGTTTGCACAACTGCTGCCAGTGATTACAAGCGCTATGGCCAATGCTGATTTCAAGATGTAATTTTTCATTTTCAAAATAGTTTTTGTTGTTGTTACTTTACCCTTAATACGCAGCAGTATGTGTTTTGTGACACGAATATAATAATCATTTTCGAATTTTGCGATTTTTATTTTTTGAGGCATCGGGATTTTGAATGATGCGGCAAGTATAAGGAGTAAGAGTATTGAAACGCAATGCGCATCGCGTCGTAACACAAAGCAGTAGCGTAGCGATGCAATGCGCACAGCGTAAAAACGCAAATAGGCAGCAAAATCTTAGTTGCCCCAACAATCCTTAGCCACCTGTAGTCAATTCAGCATCGGCCTTTTTGCCTTAAGCTAGCCTGCAAGTTTCCGCGCCTCTTCGGCTATATGCGAAGCCTCGCTCTTGTCGGAACATTGTCAGCCGTGCGGAACAAATATTATTCCTCACTTGTAGTTTCGGAATTTCTTTCTACATTTGCAGCAGAGACGGAGTTTTGTTCATATAGAAGGGAATTATGCCCTTCCGAAGATTGGGCGAAGTTCCGTCTAATTGTTTCAGCTGCATTTGAGCCTTCGGAATATATTATAATCTCGTTTCTTTTGCCTTTCCACATTATGTCTAAAAATCGTTTTTCGCTGTTCCGGTAGTGGAAAAAAGAAGGAGGTAAATGCATAAAAAGCATTTACCTCCAGTCTTGACAGTATGGTCTTGAAGACTTATTCTTCTTCGGTCTTGGCCGGAGCCTGTACGTAGTTGGGAATGTCTTCGATATTCGTGTTGTTTACAATGGCCGTGTGTTTTACTACTTCGGCTTCAGCGTAGTTTACATACACGTTAAGGCTTTTTGCAAACAGTTCGGGCGCCTGTATAGTGTCGCGCAGCAGGAGCAGCGACATAACTACGTCGGCAGTCATTTCGTAGAGGTTGCGTGCCACGAGGTCGTGGTAGTCCTGGTTTCCGGCAGCCTTCACCTTGTTTACAGCAGCTTCGCATGCGTCGGCCATTGCGTGGATGCGGTTCTTGATGCTTTGGTAAGCTTCGGGAACTTCAGCGGCTTCGTATTCACGTATCACGTTCATGTATGTGCCGTTGGTTACGTAGCGTATGGCGGCAACGGTCTGCAACTGGGTTGTGCCTTCGTAGATGCTGGTGATACGTGCGTCGCGGTACAGGCGCTGGCATGCGTATTCGAGCATGAAGCCCGAGCCGCCGTGCACTTGAATGCAGTCGTAGGAATTTTGGTTTGCATATTCCGAGTTCATACCCTTGGCAAGCGGTGTGAAGCAGTCGGCAAGACGGGTGTATTTCTTCTGCTCCTGACGCTCTTCTGGGGTGAGTTTGCGGCTGCGTGCAATGTCGTCGTACGATTTGTAAATGTCAACGTAGCGCGATGTTTCGTAGAGCAGTGCGCGTCCTGCGTCGAGCTTGGCCTTGATGGTGGCGAGCATGTTGTATACGGGCGGCATGTCGATGATGGCTTTGCCGAACTGGCAACGGTCGGTAGCGTAAGCCAATGCCTCGTCGTAGGCTGCCTGGCTGATACCTACGCTCTGCGCTGCGATACCGAGGCGTGCGCCGTTCATAAGTGCCATGACATATTTGATAAGACCGAGACGGCGCTCGCCGCAAAGCTCGGCATGGGCGTTCTTGTACACAAGTTCGCAGGTTGGTGAACCGTGGATACCGAGCTTGTTCTCGATGCGGCGCACGTTTACGCCGCCCTGACGCTTGTCGTAGATGAACATCGAAAGACCGCGTCCGTCGCGTGTGCCTTCCTCGGAGCGTGCAAGCACGAGGTGAATGTCGGAATCGCCGTTGGTGATGAAGCGCTTCACACCGTTGAGAAGCCAGCATCCTTCTTCTTCGGAATAGGTGGCGCGTAGCATTACGCTCTGCAGGTCACTGCCGGCATCGGGCTCGGTGAGGTCCATCGACATGGTTTCGCCTTCGCAAACGCGCGGGATATATTTTTCTCTTTGTTCCTCGTTGCCGAATTCGTAGAGAGTCTCGATGCAGTCCTGCAGGCTCCATATATTCTCGAAACCGGCATCGCCTGCCGACACTACTTCGTTGGCGATGGTGTAGGCCGTAATCGGGAAATTGAGTCCGCCGTAGCGGCGCGGCATCGTCATGCCGTTCATGCCGGCGGCGATGGTAGTAGCGAGGTTCTGCTTTGTGCCCTCGGCATAGCTCACGCGGCCGTCCTTGAGGTGGGGCCCTTCGGCATCCACGCTCTCAGCGTTGGGGGCAACTACATTGGCTGTAACGTCGCCTACTATCGAAAGCACGCGGTCGTAGCTGTCCATGGCGTCGTCGAAATCAACGGGCGCATAGTCGTATTTTGCCGCATCGGAATAGTCGCCTTCGCGAAGAGCGACAATCTTCTTCATCAAGGCATTATTTAAGTGGAACTTCAGTTCCGGCTTATCTGAATAGAAATTTGCCATTGCTTTTTTGTGATTTTGTCAAGTTCCTGACCTTACAGTCTTACTTGCTGTTTTCTTTATAATACTTTATCATCTTGGGCAGCACATCTTCTACCGAACCGTTTATGACGTAGTCGGCTATCTTGTTGATAGGTGCGTCGGGGTCGGTGTTGATTGAGATGACGATGCCGCTTTCCTTCATGCCGGCAACGTGCTGGATGGCACCCGATATACCGCAGGCGATGTAAACCTTGGGGCGTACGGTAACGCCGGTCTGGCCTATCTGAAGGTCGGAAGCGCAGAATCCAGCGTCGACAGCAGCGCGGCTTGCGCCTACTTCGGCATGGATTTCATTTGCAAATTCGTAGAGAAGCTTGAAGCCGTCGGCGCTTCCTACACCATAGCCGCCGGCTACGATAATCGAGGCACCCTTCAGGTTGTTCTTTGCCTTCTCTACATGGCGCTCAATGACTTTTACTACATAGTCTTCTGCGCTTGTGAAGTCGTTGGTGTTTTCGTAAACCACTTCGCCCTTGTAGTTGTCGTCGACTTTTTCTGCCTTCATCACGCCGCTACGGACGGTAGCCATCTGCGGACGGTTTTCGGGGTTGACGATAGTTGCCACGATGTTGCCGCCGAAAGCGGGACGAATCTGGTAGAGAAGGTCCTTGTACGATTTTCCGCTCTTCTTGTCGTCGTAGTCGCCTATTTCGAGTGCGGTGCAGTCTGCGGTAAGTCCGCTCTTGAGGCTCGACGATACGCGTGGACCAAGGTCGCGGCCTATGACGGTAGCGCCCATAAGGCAAATCTGCGGCTGTTCGCGCTTGAAAAGGTTGACGAGTATCGAGGTGTGGGGCTTTGAGGTGTAGGGGTAAAGCCCTTCGTGGTCGAACACGTGAAGAATATCCACGCCATAGGGGAGTACCTGGCTTTCAACCTGGCCCTTGATTCCGGTGCCGGCACATACCGCTTCGAGTTTTACTCCAAGACGGTTGGCTAGCTTGCGGCCTTTGGTGAGAAGCTCAAGGCTTACTTCTTCGACTGTGGTCTTTTCTATTTCGCAATATACAAATACGTTGTTCATATCGGTCTTTCTTTATCCTATGGTATGGTTTGCGAGTAATTCCTTAATAAGTGCATCGATATCGCTGTCGCTTGCATTGAGAGTCTTGCTCTCCTTTGTCTTGAACACGATGTTCTGCACAGCCTTGACCTTGGTGGGCGAACCGGCGAGGCCGCACTGCTGAAGGTCACCTTCAACATCGGCAACGGTCCACTGTGTGATGTTGAGGTAAGGCTTCTTTTCGTATTCCTCGGCATACGGCAGTTCGCCGTTTGCGGGACGCTCGATGGGAGTCATTGCGCGTTTGTATTTCATCACTCTCTTGGCGTTGCGGGGGCGGCAGGGAGCAGCGTCGCCGTTTACCGTGAGCATTATGGGAAGCGGGGCCTTTACCACTTCGATGCCGCCGTCGATATGGCGGGTCACGGTGATTTCCTTGCCGTCGCATTCGTTAATTTCGTTTACATATGTAATCTGGTTGAGCCCAAGCTTCTCGGCTACCTGCGGACCAACTTGCGCCGTGTCGCCGTCAATTGCCTGACGGCCGCCGATGATGAGATCGCAGCTGCCTAATTTGCGTATGGCCATGGAGAGGGCATATGAGGTGGCCAATGTATCGGCACCAGCAAAAGCTCTGTCGGTAAGAAGCACTCCGTCATCGGCTCCGCGGTAGAGAGCCTCGCGTATTACATCGGTGGCACGGGGAGGACCCATGGTTACGATTGTGATTGTGGAGCCGGGATTCTGGTCTTTTAAGCGCAGGGCTTGTTCGAGCGCGTTGAGATCTTCGGGATTGAAGATAGCGGGCAGGGCGGCGCGGTTGACAGTCCCTTCGGGAGTCATGGCGTCTTTGCCCACGTTTCGCGTGTCGGGCACTTGCTTGGCAAGCACTACTATTTTCAAACTCATAATACTAATTTTGTTATTTCGTTCACTTACAATTTGCAAAGGTACTTATTTTTTTTTATTCGCCACTTTTGGACGTGTATTTTGAAAGCATTCCGGCTTCGCATAGGCGCTTGTATTCGCTCTCGAAATTCGGGGTAAGTTTCCCCGTGCCGATAAGCCCGGAAAGTTCTTGCGGAGAGAAGAAACGGCCCCCTTCGGTTTCTTTGCTTGGAGTTATTTCTCCGTCGTAGACCGTGGCGAATACATTGACAAGTTCGCGTTCGCGCGGGCATTCGAATACGTAGCGTGTAAGAAACTCCGGAGTGAAATCTTCGATTCCAAGTTCTTCGCCAGTTTCGCGTAGCAGTGCGTCGCGAGTTTCTTCGCCATAGTCAATATGGCCGCCAACGGCTGTGTCCCATTTGCCCGGTTGGATGTCTTTCCAAAGCGGGCGGAGCTGAAGGTAGAGCTTCCCTTCGCTGTTGAACACGTGCAGATGTACCACGGGATGAAGCGGCCGTTGCGGGCCGTGGCACTCGCCGCGGGTGGCGCATCCTGTAACTTTGCCGTCGGGGGTTACGAGAGGCAGCAGTTCGTTTTGATTGTCATGCATATAATAAAATGTTTCTTCAGTTTCGTCTTGCAATGCCGGAGCATCTGTAAGCAAAAATCCCGCAAAGCACTTGCCTCGCGGGATTTCGGTTAGGGAATCAGCAGTGAACTGTCGCCATAACTCAGAAAGCGGTAGCCGTTCTCGAGTGCATGGCTGTATATCTTGCGCCAGTCTTCGCCTACAAGTGCTGAAACAAGCAGCAGCAAAGTGCTTTTGGGCTGGTGGAAGTTGGTAACTATGCCTTTTACGATATGGTAGTTGTAGCCGGGGGCTATTATAATGCGCGTGTTGGCTGTAAGCGTATCAAGATTGTTGCGGTCGAGGTAGCCGGCAATGTTTTTCAGCGCATCTGTAGTTGAGAGGGGAGTGCTGCAACGTTCGGCGTATTCGTATGGAAACCATTGCTCCACCATAATATTGCCGTCGTTTGCATTTTGGTTTTCTCCCAGCATCACTCCTATATAATACAGGCTCTCGAGTGTGCGTACCGAAGTGGTTCCCACCGCGATGCACTGGCCCTGGTGTGCCAGAAGCTTGGCTATGCTTTCTTTCTTTACGCTGATGAACTCGTGGTGCATGGCGTGCCCCGATATGGTTTCCGATTTGACGGGCTTGAACGTGCCTGCACCGACGTGCAGCGTTATCTCGTCGAGTTCCACCCCTTTGCGGCTTAGGGATTCGAGTTCGCGGGGCGTGAAATGCAGACCGGCAGTAGGAGCTGCAACCGAACCTTTTATTTTTGAGTATACGGTCTGGTAGGTTACGAGGTCGCTTTGCTCGGTATCACGGTTGAGGTATGGCGGAATGGGAAGTTCGCCGGCAGCGTCGAGTATCTCGGCAAAGGTCACACCGTCGGCGTTCCACGAAAATTCCACCAAGTCGCTTGCCGGGTTGACTATTGTCGCCTGGAGCAGCACATCGGTGCCTTTTACCGTGAGTTGGCGGCACAGGCTGCCTTCTTTCCATTTCTTGCGGTTTCCCACAAGGCACGTCCATTGACATTTGCCTTCGGCCTGGAAAATGCGCTCGTAGTCGCAGGGGGCGTATGGCTCAAGACAGAAAACTTCAATCAGCGCTCCGGTTTGCTTGCGGAAATGCAGGCGTGCCCGGATTACGCGTGTGTTGTTGAATACCAGAAGTTCTCCTTTTTCGAAGTAATCGGGAATATTGTAGAAGTGTTCGTCAACGATGTTTCCGTGTCGGTAAACCAGAAGTTTCGAAGTGTCTCGCTCCTTTACCGGATATTTGGCTATTCGCCCGTCGGGTAACGGATAGTTGTATTCTTCGATTCGAATGTTGCGTGGGTCGGCCATAGAATTTACTTTAGTGCAAAATTAGCGATTGTTTCGCATCCGTGCGATGCTTGGCCTTTATTTGGCCTTTTTTGCCTTTTGGGCTTTTTCGGCTTCTGCATCTCTTTTTGCCTTGGCTATTATAGAGTCTCTTACGGCTTCGCGTTCTTTCATCGTCATCTTTTTCTCTGCG
>CAZDOH010000005.1:14858-22515 GCA_964507005.1 uncultured Prevotella sp.
GCGTCAGCCTTCGTGTCAGCCTTTTTGCCGGTAGTTTTTACGGAATCTTTTTTGTCAGTAACTTTCCCTGTAATGGCTTCTTTCTTGGAGGAAGAGCCGTTTTGGGCGGCAGCAGCCGTTTTTGCAGACGTTTTGCCTGTGGCTTGTTTGTTTTCGGCCCTCTTGTTTTCGGCAAGTTTCCTTTTCGCTTGCTCCAGTGTCAGTCCGTCGGCAGCCGCTGCTTCGGCTGCAGTCGGGATGTATACCTTGACAAGCGGTTCGGCTTTGGCTTTCTGTGTTTCGGTCTTGCCGCCGAGCAGTGCATGGCTGTCGATGTTCCCTTTGTCGTCGAATAGGCCGTATGTGGTCTTCAGCACCCGGAATTCGGTGCGCCGGTTCAGCGCATTGCATGTGTCCTGTTCGCTTTCCTTCAGTTTCCTGATGTATTTCTCGGTCAGAGTGTCACCTTCGTGCAGGTATTTGTAGGATGATGCCAGCCGTTTCGTCACAACCTTCGGGCGCAGCTTGCCGTAGCCTACGGCTGTGAGCCGGTCGGGGCTTATGCCTTTGCCGATCAGATAGTTCACTACCGATTCGGCGCGGTGCTGCGAGAGCTTGCGGTTGTAAAGCTCGTTGCCGCGGTAGTCGCAGTGCGAACTGAGTTCTATAGTTATGTTGGCGTTGTCGCCGAGCAGCTGCGCGAGTTTGTCGAGCGACTGGCGTGAGTCGTCGGTCAGTGTGGCGCTGTTGAATTCGTAGAACACGTTTCTTACAAGAACAGGCGATTCGGTCGACGGCAACGGGAAGTAAAGCGTGTCGCATGTGGAAACTTCCGACGAGTCGACGGTTATTTCCTGCTTGTAGTTGAGGTAACCGTCGCAGGTTGCCAGCAGCACGTATTTTACTCCGGGCTTTACCGCCTGTTCGAAACTTCCGTCGCCGCGCAGTCCGAATTTCAAGTTCGTACCGTCGTTGCCTATCATGTACACCGTTGACTGCGGCAGTTCGTAGCCGTCCTGCTCGTAAACCCATCCGGCGATGCTCTGCACTGTTTCCGGCCGTTCGAACGAGAAGATGTGGTCCCAGCCGCGTCCGTTCTTGCGGTTGCTGCTGAAATATCCCCGGTTGTGTATCCCTTCGAATGTCATTCCGAAATCGTCGCCCGACGAATTTATCGGCGAAGGCATTATTTCCACACTCCATTTGTTGCTGATGGAGTCGTGACGGGCGCGGTAGATGTCGAGACCGCCCATTCCCGGATGGCCGTTCGACGAGAAATACAGGTCGCCGTTGAACCGGAAAGTGGGGAACATCTCGTCGCCGGGAGTGTTGACGGGCTCGCCGAGGTTTTCAAGCACACCCGGTCCGTGTTCGTCAAGCTGCATCCGCCAGATGTCCAGTCCTCCTGTGCCGCCCGGCATGTCGGAAACGAAATACAGCCATTTGCCGTCGGGCGACACCGCAGGGTGGGCATACGATGAAAGCGTGTCGGCCGTTATGGTCACTTTCTGCGGTTTGCTCCATGTGGCGTCGGACCGCGAAGAGGAGTAGATTTCGGCATATCTCGGGTATTGCGGGTCGGTGGCGCAATAGGTGAAATACATGGTCTGTCCGTCGGGGGTAATGGCTGCGGCTCCTTCGTCGAATGTCGTGTTTACGCTTCCGCCCAGTGCTTCTACGGGCTTCCATTTCCCCTTTTCGTCTTTGGCGGTATAGAAAAGGTCACCGTTTTTCATGCCGGTTATACCACTTTCTTCATCGCCGGCAGCCTGCGGACGGGTTGACGAGAATATCAACTGGTCGGATTTTTCGCCAAACAGCACGGGACAGTAGTCGGCACGGCGCGAAGCGAACATCTGCACGGCATGCACCGAGTAGTTGGAACCGGTCTCTTTCATTTGCGGCGCGAGCGTGCACGACTGCAGCCCGGTCAGGGCGCGCCGGTCGCCCGGGTTTTGCTCCAGATAGAGCCGGTAGTTGCCTTCGGCTGCCTTGTAATTGCCCGACATGCGCTGTGTCTCGGCCAGCCGGAAATATGTGGTGGTGTCAACGTAGTTGTAGCGCACGGCGTTGCGGTAGGCGCCTTCGGCCTTGGATACGGAATTTATGCGGCGGTAACATTCGCCCATCAGAAAAGCCCGGTTGCCGCGCGCCTCCTTGTCGGAACGCGGAGTGGACGTATAGGCTGCCTTGTATTCTGCCGCAGCGTCGAAATACTCGCCGTGGGCAAAGAACATGTCTCCTTTCCTGTGGTGCTTTTCGGGCGTACTGCACGAAGCGGCCGCCATTACTGCGGCTGCAAGCAGACATAATATATGTGGTGTGGTCCGTCTCATAACGGGAAATGTACCCGTGCTGTGCTGCACATTATATTATGTATAACTTATGTGCAACGGTTTTATTGTATTCCCTGACAAAAACCGCTTGGGAATGCTTTAGGTTTTACTCTACGGGTTTGGGAAGGAAAGCCGAGACGTCGTGTCCGTGGCAGATAAGGTCTCTGACCACGCTTGAGCTTATGGCGGCGAGTCGCGGTTCGGTAAAGAGTATCACGGTTTCCAGACCGGTGAGCCGTCGGTTTACGTCGGCCATGTCGCGTTCGTATTCGAAGTCCTTTACGGAGCGCAGTCCGCGCAGTATGAACTTTGCGTTCATGCGGCGTGCGAAGTCGATGGTAAGGTCGTCGTAGCTGTGCACGCTCACTTTGGGCTCGTTGCGGTAGTAGCCTTTTATGGTTTCCACGCGTTCTGCGGCGCAGGAGAGCACGGATTTCTTTTTGTTGACTCCGACTCCGATGAAGATATGGTCGAAGATCTGCAGTCCGCGTTTCACCATCGCTTCGTGTCCGATGGTAAAGGGGTCGAAACTGCCGGGGAAAATTGCCAGTCGTTGCATGATGTGTGTGTTATTCGCTTTCGAGTTGTTCGGCGTGGTCTTCTTCCACCACGAGGTTGTCGATAATGAAGTTCTGCCGCTCGGAGGTGTTCTTGCCCATGTAGTATGAAAGCATTTCGCCCACGTTGTCGCTTTTGTTGAGCGTCACCTGGTCGAGCCGCATGTCGGGCCCGATGAAATTCCTGAACTCCTTGTAGTCGATCTCGCCCAGGCCTTTGAACCGCGTTATCTCGGGATTGGGCTGGAGCCGTTTTATGGCTTCGCGGCGTTCCTCGTCGGTGTAGCAGTATATGGTTTCGTATTCCGAGCGTCCTTCGCTGCGGTTTTTCTTGAGCACTGCTGCTCCTGCGGCGTCGTCGCTTATCTTCACGGCGGTTTTCGAGTCGGGCGTTTTCTTCTTCTTTTTGTTTCTCACGCGGAAGAGCGGTGTCTGCAGGATGTAGACGTGCCCTTTCTTGATGAGGTCGGGGAAGAACTGCAGAAAGAATGTGGTTATCAGCAGCCGGATGTGCATCCCGTCGACATCGGCATCGGTTGCCACAATCACCTTGTTGTAGCGCAGTCCGTCGATTCCGTCTTCGATGTTGAGTGCGGCTTGCAGCAGGTAGAGTTCTTCGTTTTCGTAGACGGTCTTTTTCGTAAGGCCGTAGGAGTTCTTGGGTTTGCCGCGCAGCGAGAATACCGCCTGTGTGTTTGCGTCGCGGCTTTGGGTGATGCTTCCCGATGCCGAGTCGCCCTCGGTGATGAATATGCTGCTTTCTTCGCGCAGGTCGCCGCGTGCGTCGTTGTAGTGTATGCGGCAGTCGCGCAGCTTGCGGTTGTGGAGGTTGGCTTTCCTGGCGCGTTCGCGGGCCAGTTTGGTAACTCCGGCCATGGCCTTGCGCTCGCGCTCCGAGAGGGTGATCTTTTCGAGTATGGCATCGGCTGTTTCGGGGTTCCTGTGCAGGTAGTTGTCGAGGTTTTCCTTTATGAAGTCGCCTATGAACTTGTTTATGCTTGTGCCTTTGCCTTCGGCATCGACGGTGAGGCTGCCGAGCTTTATCTTTGTCTGGCTCTCGAACTGCGGTTCGTTGATGTTGATGGCTATGGCGCCGACTATGCCGTTGCGTATGTCCTGGTAGTCGATGTTTTTGCCGTAGAACTCCTTCAGTGTCTTTGCTATGTGTTCCTTGAATGCGCTTTGGTGGGTTCCGCCCATTGTGGTGTGCTGCCCGTTTACAAACGAGTAGTATTCCTCGCCGTATTGGTTGGTGTGTGTCAGGGCTATCTCTATGTCCTGGCCCGTGAGGTGTATTATGGGGTAGAGCTCGGGCGTGGTCATGTTGTCGGCAAGCAGGTCTTCGAGCCCGTTGCGGCTCTGTATCCTGTGCCCGTTGAACATTATGGTGAGGCCCGTGTTGAGGTAGGTGTAGTTCCTCAGCATCGTCTCTATGAATTCCGGCTGGAAGCGGTAGTTCCTGAAAAGCGTGTCGTCGGGGCGGAAGAACACCGAGGTGCCGTTTTCCTCGTCGGTGGGGCATGTGGTGTCGCTTATGAGTTTGCCCTTTTCGAATATTGCCGTTCTCATCCTGCCTTCGCGCCGTGTGGACACTTCGTAGCGCGAGCTGAGTGCGTTGACGGCCTTCGAGCCGACGCCGTTCATGCCGACGCTCTTCTTGAACACCGAGGTGTCGTACTTGCCGCCGGTGTTGAGCATGCTCACGGCTTCCACAAGCGAGCCGAGCGGGATTCCGCGCCCATAGTCGCGCACCGTTACGGCCTTGTCTTCTGTCAAGTCGATTTCTATGCGCTTTCCGGCGTTCATCTTGAACTCGTCGATGGAGTTGTCGATGGTTTCCTTCAGCAGCACGTATATTCCGTCGTCGGCATGCGAACCGTCGCCCAGACGGCCGATATACATTCCCGGACGGGTGCGGATGTGGGTGGTGTCGTCGAGGTGGCGGATGCTGTTTTCATCGTATTTCACCTCGCCGGGTATTGGCTGTTCGGGATTTTCGGAATTGAAAAGTTCTTCTGGCATGGTAGTTGCGAGTTACCGCCGCGCCGGGGGCGCGGCTTCTTCGGGCAAAAATACAAAAAAAAAGTGACATTCCCCCTGCCGGCCCGAACGGTGCGGCGGCAAGGGGAATGTATTGTTATGTTATTGTTATGTGTCAGAATACGAAGCTCTTTATGAGCCAGTAGCATACCATTCCCGCGAGGTAGCCAACAAGCGCAATCCAGCTGACGTGCTTCATGTACCAGCCGAATGTGATTTTCTCGAGGCCCATGACCACAACGCCGGCTGCGCTGCCTATTATGAGTATGCTTCCGCCCACGCCGGCACAGTAGGCAAGCAGCTGCCAGAAGATGCCGTCGGTGGCGAAGTCTCCGATTTCGGCTACGGGATACATGCCCATGCATCCTGCTACGAGCGGTACATTGTCCACTATCGACGAGAGCAGTCCTATTATGCCTGTAACGATGTAGCGGTTGCCGTTGAACGTGGTGTTGAGCGTGGAGCCGAGCATTGAAAGTACGCCCACCTCTTCAAGGCAGGCCACGGCCATCAGTATTCCGAGGAAGAAGAGAATCGTGGTGATGTCGATGCGCGAAAGCAGGCGCGACACTCTCTTCTTCATTCCGCCGGCGGACGTCTCTTTGCTTAGGTTGCGGTAGAATATTTCGGTGACGGTCCACAGCAGTCCGAGCACGAGCAGCACTCCCACAAACGGCGGAAGGTGGGTGATGGTCTTGAAGACGGGCACGAAAATGAGGCCGCCTACACCGAGGATGAACACAGCCTTGCGCTGGCGGTCGCTGAAGTCGCCTGTTTCCACGGAAGTGCTGCTGCTTTCGCCGGCATCTGCAAGGGTGCCTTTCAGCATTGTCTGCATTATAAGGCCGGGAATCACCAGGGCCGCTATCGAGGGCACGAGAAGTTCGGTTATCACTCCGGCGGCGCTTATCATGTTTGCATTCCAGAGCATTATGGTAGTTACGTCGCCTATGGGCGAGAAGGCTCCGCCTGCGTTGGCGGCGATGATGACGAGAGCGGCATAGACGATGCGGTCTTTGTGCTCGCTCACGAGCTTGCGCAGAATCATTATCATCACTATCGATGTCGTGAGGTTGTCGAGTATGGCCGAAAGGAAGAAGGTCATGAATGCGATTCTCCACAGCAGCGCGCGTTTCGACTTTGTGCGCATCACGTTTTTCACCCAGTTGAAGCCGCCGTTCTGGTCCACGACTTCAACTACGGTCATTGCGCCCATCAGGAAAAACAGCGTTGTGGCGGTGCTGCCCAGATGCCGCTCGATGATGCCGCTCACGGCCTGGGCCATCTGTTCGTGCGCCACTCCCGGAACATACTGCGACGGGCATATCATGTAGAGAGTCCACACTGCCACAAACATCAGCAGTGCCACGGGGGCTTTGTTGACTTTCGTCACGCTTTCCAGGGCTATGCACAGATAGCCTATGATGAATACTGTTACGATTAATGCGGTAAGGGTTGTCATAGGTTTATTGTTTGTCGTTGCTTTTTTTTGCCTGTTTGAAATATGGTGCGCTGGATGTTGCCGACGGGCAGTCGCTTTCGAGATATGGCCAGTCGTCTTTCCATTTCACCTGGTCGAGCCACAGCACGCGCTGGTTTTCGAGCGACGAGCGCAGGTAGCCGTGGTAAAGCATCCAGGTGTCGCCGTTGTCGTCTTCCACGAATTCCGCATTGTGACCGGGGCCGAGGCAGCGGTCGTTGGGAAGCAGGAAGTTTTCGTAGTTGTTGGCGTTTTCGAGAAGGCTCTTGCCCGTTTTCGTGACGTAAGGGCCGAAGAGACTCGTGGAGCGCCCGTAGATAAGCTTGTAGCTCACCTGGTTGTAGTCTCCGTCAATCTGGCAGCAGTTGCCGTTCGAACCTATCAGGTAATAGTATCCGTTGCGCTTGTGTATGTATGTGGCTTCCATTTGGTAGCTGCATACCTGGTGCGGCTGCACGCCGGGCATGGGGCGCAGGCCGTCATCGGTGAGCTGTATGTAGAATATGCCGTTGTAGCTGCCCCAGAAAAGGTATTTCTTCCCGTCTTCTTCGATGTAGAACTGGTCGATGGACCCCGCTACGTTCACGTCCCTGCCCATAAACACTACGCCTTGGTCAACGAACGGCCCTTCGGGGCGCTCGGAGGTGGCAACGCCTATTCCGCATTCCCATGCCTCGCCCCATACTCCTATGGAGTAGTACAGCACGTACCGGCCGTTGATCAGATTGATGTCGGGTGCCCAAATCATGCCTTTGCCTATGGGGCTGACACATCTCGGGCGGGTTTCGGTGGTGAATGCCGTGCCCACAAATGTCCAGTCAACGAGGTTTGTCGACCGGTATATAGGCACGTTGTACTGGTCTTCGGTGCCGTAGACGTAGAAGAAACCGTCCTGGGCGCGGATTACCGTAGGGTCGGGTATCACCTTGTTTATTACAGGGTTGTTGTAAGTCTTGCGCTTTGCGCTGTCATCGGCACCCGCCGTGCCGGTGCAAAGGCAGAGTAATGCGGCTAAAGCCGCCTGTAAGAGTGTGGTTCTGCTCATAAACGTTTGTTGGTATGAATGGGCGCAGAGCCGCGCAGCCGTATGCCGGCTGCACCAGCGCAGTGCGCCGAAAACTCTACAAAGGTATTGAATTTCCGGATAACGGACGGCCGTTTGTTGCCGTTTTTCCCGAAATGGGTGCTTGCGAGGTGTTTTTGTGGAAACGGACTTGACTTTTGCCTGCGAAACGGTTCTTTTGCAATGTGAATCTTGCGAAATG
>CAZDOH010000005.1:22615-41122 GCA_964507005.1 uncultured Prevotella sp.
TGGATGCGCACAGCGCAAAAATTGTCTGCGCATAGCAGAGAAATTCTCTGCCGCAGCGCTTCTGCTGTGCTCCATGATGTGAAATATTGTGCCGCGGAGGCTTGCGGAGTCGGATAATTGTGTAACTTTGTGAAAAATAAACACACCATGCTCGGTAACGCACGATTGTCATCGTTGTCTGCCGCGCTTGCAGAATGTCCGTCCCGGCACACGGCCGTCATGTATCGTGATGCGTGCACGCCGCTTTGGCATAGTGTAAGCGCCCGCTTTGTCGCGGAAATGGCCGACCGGGCTTGCCTTGCAATGCTCTCGGCGGGTGTGGGGCGCGGAGACAGAATTCTGATTCTTTCCGACAACATGCCCGAATACGTGTATGTGAGCCTTGCCGCCTACAAGGCGGGTATAGTGGTGGTGCCCGTGTATGCCGGGACGAGCGCGGCCCGGCTGCTCGAGATTGCCGCACTCACAAAGCCGCGTCTTGTGTTTGCCGGCAGCCGTGAGCAGTATGCCATGGCGGCGCAGCTTTACGGCCGCTGCGGCAGCATGGTGCGCATCGTGACTTTCGGGCAGGAAATGCCGGCAGGAAGGCACGACTCGGTGACCAGGAGCTTTGCCGACTTCACGGCGCGCCACGGAAAAGGGCGGGTTCGCATAGCTCCGCCGAAGCCCTCCGACATTGCCGACATAATATTCACGAGCGGCACGATGGGCGAGCCTAAAGGCGTGGTTATAACCCATGCCATGTATACGGCAGCCTTTGAGCGCAATGCCGGGGTGATTCATGTGGGCAAGGCATGGAAAGTGCTCGAGTATCTGCCCTACAGCCATGTGTTCGAAAGGGCATGGTCGTTCTTCTGCCTCGCTTCGGGGGCAACGCTGGTGCTCAACCGCCAGCCCAGCCACCTGCAGCGGGCTTTGCGCGAGATACGCCCGCATGCCATGTGCTGCGTGCCCCATTTTTGGGAAAAGCTCCAGAAGGCAGTGGCCGACAGGATTTCCCGGCAGCCGGAACCAGTGAGGCGCGAAATGGAAAGATGCCTGGAAACGGGCAGAAAGTACAATGTGGAATATGCGGCCCGGCAGATTGTTGCGCCCGAACAGCTGCAGCGCGAATACGGCGAATGTCGCAAGGGCTTTTTGCAGATGCTGCGCAGCGAGGCGGGGCTCGAGAATATCTGCGTGGTCCCCACGGCCGGCGCAGTGGTGTCGGAAAGTGTGGAGACCTTCGCGCGTTCGTGCGGACTGCCGATACTGGTAGGCTACGGCCTGACCGAGACAACCGCCACGGTAAGTTGCGATGACTTTTCAAGGGCATGCACTCCCGGCTCGGTAGGGCGCGTGATAGAGGGCCTGCAGCTGAAATTCGGCGACAACAATGAAATACTGTTGCGGGGCGACACCGTTACGCCCGGGTATTACCTCAATCCCGAGGCTACGGAAAAGGCTTTCGCCGACGGATGGTTCCGCACCGGCGATGCGGGATACATGAAAAACGGCGAACTCTACATCACGGGGCGCATAAAACTGCTGATGAAGACTTCCAACGGCAAGTATGTGGCGCCCGAGCGTGTTGAAAGCACAGTGAATTCGGCGCCGCATGTGATGCAGACCGTTGTGGTGGCCGAGCAGCGGAAGTTTGTGGGCGCGCTGATTGTCCCCGTGAAACGCGTGGCCGCCGGCAGCGGCGAAGAACGGCGGATGAGGGAAATTATAGGCAGGGAACTGGCGGAATGCCAGGCCGGGATACCTCCCTACAGCCGCATCAGGCGGTTTGTGCTAATCGGCGAACCGCTGACGGTGGAGAACGGGTGTCTCACTTCAACCCTGAAGATAAGGCGCGAGTGTGTGGAGCGCCGCTTCGCCCGGGAAATTGAAACAATCTACGACAACAAGAAGTACAGTATATATGATAACCTCTGAACAACTGAAAGAAATACAGGGCCGGGCCGGCGATTTGGGCCGGTACCTCGATATAGACCGCAAGAAAATGGAACTCGAGGAAGCACGCCTGCACACCCAGGCGCCCGACTTTTGGGAAGACACCAAGAAGGCTGAGGCGCAGATGAAGGTGGTGAAGGAACTCGAGCGCTGGGTGGAAGGCTACAGCGAAGTGACTACCGACGTGCAGGAACTCGGGCTTGCCGTGGACTTCTACAAGGAAGATATGGTGAGCGAGGAGGAAGTTGATGCCGCATACGCAAAGGCTGTGGAGCAAATCGAGGCTCTCGAGATGAAGAACATGCTCCGCCGCGAAGAAGACCAGATGGACTGCGTGCTGAAAATCAATTCCGGGGCCGGTGGTACCGAAAGCCAGGACTGGGCGTCGATGCTCATGCGCATGTACATGCGCTATGCTGAATCGCACGGCTACAAGGTGACGATAAGCAACCTTCAGGACGGCGAAGAGGCCGGCATCAAGACCGTAACCATGGAGATAGAAGGCGGCTATGCCTACGGCTATCTGAAAAGCGAGAACGGAGTGCACCGCCTTGTGCGCGTCTCGCCCTACAATGCGCAGGGCAAGCGCATGACTTCGTTTGCGAGCGTGTTCGTAACGCCGCTGGTAGACGATACCATAGAAGTGTATGTCGACCCGTCGAAGATAAGCTGGGACCTTTTCCGCAGCGGCGGCGCCGGCGGGCAGAACGTCAACAAGGTGGAAACCGGAGTGCGCCTGCGCTATCAGTACGTCGACCCCGATACCGGAGAAGAAGAGGAAATCCTCATCGAGAATACCGAGAGCCGCAAGCAGCTCGAAAACCGCGAAAACGCCATGCGGCTGCTGCGTTCGCAACTCTACGACCGCGCGCTGCAGAAACGCAAGGCCGAGCAGGCGAAAATTGAGGCCGGCAAAAAGAAAATAGAGTGGGGAAGCCAGATACGTTCGTACGTGTTTGACGACCGCCGCGTGAAAGACCACCGCACCGGATTCCAAACAAGCGACGTGGGCGGAGTGATGGACGGAAATATCGACGGATTCATAAAAGCCTACCTTATGGAGTTTGCCGACTCCAACGACGCAGTGTAAAAGTGTTGAACCAATTATAAATCAAATGTCATGAGTGAACGTAGAAAGAAAAGAATCAGCGAGAACCAGAAAAAGCAGGCGCGCCAGGCCGGAAGAATCGTAAACGGAATATTCGTTGTGCTTATAGCCCTGATGGTAGTGTGCATAGTGCTTGCCGCTTTTCTATCAGACTGATGCCGGCCGACATTTGCCCGTAAACGGAAAGTAGGAATATGTCGGTAGAGATAGAACACAAATTCCTCGTGCGCGGGGAATACAAGAATCTTGCGTCTTCGTCAAGTCATATCAAGCAGGGCTATATATGCAGCGGGCGCGGGCGCACGGTGCGTGTGCGCATACGCGATGGCCGCGGCTTTCTGACAATCAAGGGCCCGTCGTTCGACGGTGGACTGTCGCGCTATGAGTTCGAAAAGGAAATAACTCCCGATGAAGCGGAAAGCCTCATGCAGCTTTGCGAACCCGGAATAATCGACAAGCGCCGCTATCTGGTGCCTTTTGCCGGGCATACGTTCGAAGTGGATGAGTTCTATGGCGAAAACGAAGGGCTTACGATGGCCGAAGTCGAACTCTCAAGCGCCGATGAAGCGTTTGAAAAGCCGGCGTTTATCGGTCGCGAGGTAACGGGCGACCGCCGTTTCTACAATTCATCGCTTCGTGTGCTTCCTTTCCGCGACTGGAAGCACGAACTGCCGGAGTTCAGCGAAAGCTGACAGCCCGGACCGGGCGGCGTTTACGCTATCGTGACCAGCGTTGCGCCGAAACCGTATTCCTGAAACGAAGCGTCCTGCGTGCGGCATGCTGGGTAGCGGTGTTTCAGCTCGCGCAGCAACTTGGCGCGCAGCACGCCGTCGCCTTTGCCGTGGATGAATACTATGCGTGTGCCTTTCTTGTTTTTGTATTTCTCCATTGTGTTGCGCACTTCAAGCATCTGGCGGTTGAGGATGTCGGCATTCGTCAGTCCTTCTTTGGAGTCGAACAGCGCATAGTCGTGAAGGTTTACCTCGATTTCGTTACCGTTTTTCTTTTGCACTGTAGCCTGTGCCGGGCGTTTGGGCTCGTTTTCCGGCTTGCTTCCCATGAGGGCTTCGCGTATCTGCCCGGCATCGGCAAATATGCTGCGCACCGGGGCGTCGTCTTTTACGGCGTCAATCAGAAGCGCCGGCTCTTCAAAGAAAAACGTTTGCTTGAAAGCTCCTGCCTTATAGAATTTTGTGCCGTCGATGCGCATTTTAACGCTGATGGCGGGCTTGATGTCGAATGTCTTTTCGCGTTTGTAGGCAATCAGCTGCAGTGCAACTCTTGCTATTTCGTCGATTTGCCGGCGGTTTATTTCCTCGATGAATTCCTTTGTGTTCGGCTCTAATGTGCCTCCGAAGCGCGCACGCCATGCATTCCCCTGTGCCGAAAGCCATGTAAGGGTGATGAAGTAATTGCTGTCGTTTATAATGTATGCCTCGAAAGTGGTGTCTACCATATTGTCGGGCATAGTAGGCACGAAAGCAAGATACACGTTCAGTTTTTCGCCGCCGCGTCTCTCCGAAACGGCGCTTTGCAGGCCGCACTCGCTGCTTGACGACTTGGACTTCTTTGGCTCAGAATCGGCTGGTGAGTTTTGCGTTGCAAGTTGCGCCTTGGCTTTTGCCTTGGCCTTGTCCCAGGTGCCGCCGTCGTAGCTCTCGCCGCCTACTACAACCACTTCGTTTATTGGCATCGGTATTTCAAAACCGTCGTTGTCTTCAACTAGCACCGTGTTCTTGTCGGGAAATCCCGAGACACGGCCGCCGCCAACTTCCTTCAAAAACCTTACTATATCTCCTATTTTCATTGATGCTGATGTGTTTTGCACGGCAAAAGTAGTCAATTATTGATATATAAGCCAGCGGGTGGCTTTATTTGGCGCTTTTGAAGGCGGAAAGTCAGTCGTGGTATAAAAAAGCAGGAGGGAAACTTTGCTGTCTCCCTCCTGCCGGTTATTGCGCCAGTGAAAAGCTGTTTTACTTTGCCTTCCAGTCGCTCAGGTCTTGGGGATTTTCGATGTACGAAGGAATCTTTTCGAAAATCTTCTTTATGCGGTTCATGTCGAACTTGGTGGTGCGGTCGTAGAAATAAATGCCGTTCTTTTCCTGCTCCACGTCGGTGAGCTGTGTATAGCAGAAGCCCACTATGTGCTTGCATGCCTTGATGGCATCAATCTGCTTGTCGAGGATGTTGTAGAAGTCTTCGATTTTGTCGATGTTGCTGCCGTATCCCCACGAAGAGGATCGCTCCGATTCCTTAATCCAGGGCAGTCCGCCGAATTCGTCAACCATATAGGGCTGTCCGTTGTATTTTGCGAGGAATCCTTTCTTGGGCTCGTTGCGGTAAGGCTCTACGCCCGGTTTGAAGGTGTGGTTGGCCACCAGTTTGTCGTAGTCTCTCGTGTAGTCGTGCACGGTCCAGAGGTCGGTTTTGATGTGTCCGTCGCCGCTGGCATCGTTTACGGGGCGTGTCGGGTCGATAGCCTTCGTGAGGTTGTAGGTGTCATTCATGAGGCGCACGTATGTGCCGTCGGTGCTTGCCCATGTTTCGTTGAACGGAGTCCAGGTAACGATTGCGGGGTGGTTGCGGTCGCGTTCCACGATTTCGGTCCACTCCGAAAGGAAGTTGCGCACTGCCAGTTCGTTGTTGACGTTAAGTCCCCAGCTTGCGAACTCGCCCCATGTTAGGTAGCCGAGCTTGTCGGCCCAATAGTGGAAGCGCTCCTCGAACACCTTCTGGTGGAGGCGTGCGCCGTTGAATCCGGCAGCCTTGCTGAGCTCGATGTCGTGCTTCAGAGCCTCGTCGCTCGGTGCAGTCCAGATTCCGTCGGGATAGAAACCCTGGTCGAGCACCAGGCGCTGGAAATAGGGCTTGTTGTTGAGGTAGAAATAGCCGCCGGCATTGTGTACCTTGCGCATGCCGGCATACGACTTCACTTCGTCGATTACCTTGCCGTCCTTGTTCTTTACGGTGTAGGTGAGGTCGTAGAGGAAGGGCGATTCGGGGCTCCAGAGTTTCATGTCTTTCACGGGAAGCACCACGATGTTCTCGTTGCATGCATTCACGGTTTTCTGCGCGACAACCTTTTTGCCGTCGAACATTTTCACGGTGAGTGTGTTGTTCATCGATTCTTCATAGAACGACGGGCGTATCACCAACTGCTTCTGGTCGATGTCGGGGGTTGCTATTACCTGCTTGAGGGCTTCGGGAGCTACGGGCTCCATCCATACGGTCTGCCAAATGCCGGTTGTGCGGGTGTAGTCGCATCCGCGCGAGTAATATACGGCGCACTGCTTTCCGCCGGGCTGCAGTCCGCTGCGAAGGTCATCCTTCACGCCTACCACGAGGTTTACGCTTTGGCCGGGTTTCGCGAACTTGGTGATGTCGGCAGTGAAGGACGAACTGCTGCCGAAGTGCTTCATGACGAATTTGCCGTCGATGTAAATTGTAGCTTCGTAGTCAACGGCGCCGAAGTGAAGCAGGATGTTTTTGCCGGTCCAGTCAGCAGGCACCTGCAGTGTGCGCTGGTACCAGATGCCGTTGATGAAGTCGGTATAGGCCACGCCGCTCAGTTTGCTTTCGGGGCAGAAGGGCACTGTGATTTTGCCGTCGAATCCCTTGGAGTTCTGATAGCCGCGGTCGGCGCCGCTAAGGCCGAAGTCGAAGGTGTAGGTCCATGTTCCGTTGAGGTTTTGCCATGTGGTGCGTTCAAACTGCGGCCGCGGGTATTCGGGGCGCGGAGTCTGCGCATTGGCCTTGCCGGAGCCCATAGCCATAATGGCGCAGGCTGCAGCGAAAAGGGTTTTCTTGATTGAAACTTTCATTGTGCTTGTTTTGAAATTGTGTTTGCTTTAAAAATTTGTGTGTAAAGGTACGCCTTTTTTCGGGTTTACAGCCCAAAGATTGTCGAAATCGTTGCTTTTTCAATGCTTGCGCTTGTCTGCCGTATAAAATCCGGCAGCAATGTTGCGGGTTTTAAAAAGGTTTAATGCAAACTCGGTATTGTAAGCCTTTGGAAATTCATATATTTGCACAGCTCAAAAATAGATGCTTATGTCAAGACGAAATATAATATGCGCCGCGATGGTGGCGATGCTTTGCACGGCCCACCTGTCGGCCCAGAACAAGACTCCCGAGAGCGAAGCCGTGCGCAAGTTGGGAATAGCGCAGTACGCAATCTCGCGAATGTATGTCGACACGGTAAATTTGCCGAAACTTGTGGAAGGCGCGATAACCGGTATGCTGTCGCAGCTCGACCCCCATTCCACCTATACCGACGCCACACAGACCAAGGCTCTCAACGAACCGCTGCGCGGCGACTTCGAAGGCATAGGCGTGCAGTTCAATATGATAGAAGACACGCTGGTGGTGGTGCAGCCCACCGACAAGGGCCCGTCGCAGAAAGCCGGCATACTGGCGGGCGACCGCATAGTGAAAGTCAACGACACGCTGATTGCCGGCGTGAAAATGCCTACAAACGACATAATGAAACGCCTGCGCGGCAAGAAAGGCACAAAAGTAAACCTTAGCATCGTGCGCCCGGGGGTGAAAGACGCAATTGCCTTCGAAATAGTGCGCGACAAGATTCCCCTTCACACCCTCGATGCCGCATACATGATTGACAGCAAGACGGGATATATACGCTTCGGTTCGTTCGGCCAGAAAACCCCCGAAGAAATACGCACCGCCATCAGGGAACTCAAGGAGAAAGGCATGGACCGCCTCATGATAGACCTGCGCAGCAACGGAGGCGGATTCATGGAAGCCGCCGTGCAGATAGCAAGCGAATTCCTGCAGACCGGCGACATGGTGGTGTATACAAAAGGGCGTGCCGTGCCTTCGTCGGAATACAAGGCGCAGGGAGCCGGACTGTTTACCAAAGGGAAAATAGCCGTGTTGATTGACGAGTTCTCGGCTTCGGCTGCCGAAATTCTGGCCGGGGCGCTTCAGGACAACGACCGCGCCGACATCGTAGGTGTGAGAAGTTTCGGCAAGGGCCTGGTGCAGCAACCAGTGCAGTTGCCCGACGGCTCTATGATACGCCTCACCGTTTCGCGATACTACACTCCGGCCGGGAGGTGCATACAGAAGCCCTACAAACCGGGCGAAAAGGAAGCCTACAGCCAGGACGAACTGAAACGGCTTCGCAGCGGGGAACTTTTCCATGCCGACAGCATACACCACAACGACTCGCTCAAGTGTTTCACCCTGAAGAAGCACCGCCCCGTATACGGCGGAGGCGGAATTATCCCCGATCACTTTGTGCCGCTCGACACTATGACCTACACGAAATACTACCGCAGTCTTTCGCGCAAAAACCTTATACTTCCCACGGGCACGAAGTATATTGACCAGCACCGCAACAGCCTCAAGACCGGATATCCCGATTTCGAAACCTTCCGCCAGAAGTTCACTACCCCCGAATCGCTTGTCGACGATATATTTGCAGCCGGCGAGAAGGAAAAGATAACGGCTGCCGACGATGACGAGAAGCAAAAGACGCGCACGCTGATAGCCAAGACGCTGAAGGCTCTCGTGGCGCGCGACATTTGGGACACCTCGGAGTATTTCCAGATAATCAACGAAGACGACAAGACAATAGCAACGGCACTGCAAGTGCTCAAAAAATAAAGAAGAATGAAATCTACCGCAAAATATGCCGCACGCTTTCTGGCACTGTTGCTCATGATATTGCCGGCAATGGCAAATGCCGGGTACGAGGAAGGCAGCAACCGGGAATTCTCAGTTTTCTGCAACGGAGTGCCCTGCGTTATGGACTCCACCAACTACGCTGTATACTGCAGCATCAAGCCTGTGGAAGGCGACTCGATGAAGGTGGTTTTTACAACCGACAAGTTTGAAAAGGTGCGCATAAACTACAAGCGCTACAATGTAGGCGATACCATAACTCTTGTCAACAAGTTTACCAAAAGCTACGTATTCCACATGGGAGTGAAACTGCAGAAATGGACTCTCTACTTCACTTCCATGCCGCTGGTAATGATAGATGCCGATGCTTATGAGCACGACGTGTACCACGACGGCTACATCACGGTAGTTGACCCGTGGAAACGCACCAAGGACAAAGTGCTCTATCAGCATTTCATCGGAGCCCGGATACGCGGAGCCCATACCGCGGGGCTTGCAAAGAAACCTTATGCGATAAAAATATGGGACGGCAACCGCGAAGGCAAGAACGTCAGCGTGCTGGGGCTCATGAAAGACGACAATCTGATACTCGACGCAATGTACAACGACAAGGCAAGAATGAGAACCCGCCTGTGCTTCGACCTTTGGAATCAGGTTGACAGTTTGCCCTACGAAGTCTCGGAGGGACACTCGAAGGTCAACGGCACGCAGGGACTCTACGCTGAAGTGTTTGTCAACGGGCAATACAATGGCGTCTACTGCATCACCGACAAGATAAACCGCAAGAAACTCGACCTCGAGAAAGTCGCCATCGACGAAAGCGGCAACCTGGTCTTCAAGGGAATGCTGTACAAGGCAACAGGCTGGAGCGACGAAACAACGTTTAGGAACGTAAACACAAGTGCCAATACAACCAATACGCTTTGGTGGCAGGAGTGGGAACAGAAATATCCCGACGACAGTGTGCAGATGGCAAATTGGACACCGCTGAGAGACCTGCTGAAAATATCTACCACAGGGTACAACCCTAACAATGTGTTGTTCTTCAATGTGCTGCGGAGAAGATATTATCTGCAGAACCTCGTTGACTTCGTGCTTTTCATAAATGTTATGCGCATTAACGACAACAACTGCAAAAACACTTACATAAGTTTCCGCGATGTTACGCAGTCGCCCAGCCGTGCGCTTATGACGCCTTGGGACCTCGACGCTTCGATTGGAAGAAACTGGGACGGATCGAAATTCGACTATCAGGGCTTCGGCTCGTGGCTGTCGAACTGCGGGCTCTTTGACCGCCTTGTAAACAACGGTCCCGAGTATTTCAAGCGCGAGCTACACGACACGTGGATACGCTGGAAAAACGGCGCATTCTCGCTCGACAGCGTAACTGCAAGGATTCTCGACAAAAAAGACCAGCTGGTAAACTCCGGCGCATGGGGACGCGAGAACTTGCGCTGGCCCGGTTCCATGGAAAATTACGAAACCGAAACCCAGTATATGATTGACTGGTATTCGCGGGCCATTGCCAATGCCGACGAAGCTCTTGCCGACTTCCCGAGCGGCATCGGCGACGTGCAGTATTCCGCAAACTCCGATATCATTGTCTACAGCAGCGACGGCATGGTTTGCATTGACGGCAACCCGCAAGACGCCGAAATAAGCATCTTTACCGCCGACGGCACGACAGTGGAAAGCACCAGCGCGCAACTTCCGTACCGCTGCCGTGTTCCGGCAAAGGGAATCTATATCGCTACGGTCAAAACTTCGCACGCTACCGTGCGCAGCAAGATACTCGTAAAATAAGCGCGCATGGCAGTTGCTTGCATGATAATTGCCCTTGTTGCCGGCTTCGCAATAGGCTATTTGGTGTGCCGCGTGCGCAGTGCCGCAAAGATTTCGTCGCTCACCGTTGAACGTGAAGTGGAAGCGCAGAAAGTGCGCAGCCTGCAGCAGAACGCCGAAGAGCTGAAAGCGCACCAGCGCGAGCAGTTGGATGAGCAGTTGAAGTTCATGGCCGAAAAGCTGCGCACCGCTTCGGAAGAAACGCTCGAGAAACGGCAGCAGCAGCTTGCTTCGGCAAACAAGGAACAGCTTGCAGCAATTCTAAACCCACTAAATGCCAGTATCGACCGCATGAAAGAGGCTGTGGAAAGCAGCAAACTCGAGCAGTCGAAAACAATGGCAAGTCTGCAAACCGCCATCAACAGCAGTTTCGAGCAGGCAAAGGCCGTGGGCGCAAGCGCCGACCGGCTCGCTTCGGCGCTGACAGGGGAAAACAAGACGCAGGGCAACTTCGGCGAACTAAAACTAAAGGAACTGCTCGAAAGCATGGGGCTTACCGAAGGCATTGAATACGAAACGCAGCAGACAATGCGCGACGCCGACGGCAATGTAATAACCGACAGCGAGACCGGGCGCAAGATGATTCCCGACGTCATACTGCACTTTCCCGATCACCGCGACATGGTTATCGATTCGAAGATGTCGTTCAAGGCCTTCGAGGATTACCGCTGCGCCGAAACCGAAGCCGCGCGTGCCGAAGCGCTGAAGCGCCACATTGCTTCGGTAAGGAATCATGTGAAGGAACTGAAGTCGAAAGACTACAGCCGCTTCATGCCGCAGGGCAAGGCGCACCTTGATTTCGTTATAATGTATGTGTTCAGCGAAGGGGCTTTGCAGCTGGCGCTTTCAAACGATGCGGCGCTTTGGCGCGATGCCTACAACGACGGCGTGCTTATCACCGGTTCGCAGAACATGTATGCCCTGCTGCGCATTTTGGAAATCAGCTGGAAGCAAATGCGCCAGGCCGAAAATCAGGACAAGATAATAGAGGTGGCAAACGAGATTGTGAGCCGGGTGCAATTGCTCTGCGAACGGCTTGCCAAAGCCGATGCCTGCCTGAAGAAGACGCAGGAAGCGTTCGACGATGTGCGAACGCTGGCTCAGCCCACCGGGCGAAGCATCACCGTGTCGGCAAACAAACTGCTGAAGTTCGGGGCACGCAAGGATTCGCGCCATGCCCCGTTGCGCGGAGAGTAAATTCAGTGAAATTATAGTGTGTGAAAAAGGAAAAGGCAACGGCAGCGGACGTTGCCCGTTTCTTCTTTTTCATGATTCCAGCGGCTGGCGGAAGTTGCAGCCCTCTTTCCATCGCGAGCATCCCAGTGCCGTTTTCCCGCGTATTACCTTTCCTTTCCCGCATACGGGGCATACGTCGCCTTCCTTTACGCTGCTGCCTTGGCTCTTGCTTTCAGGAGTCGCGGCCGCTTTGCTTTTGCGCGCGGGCGCTTTTGCGGTTTTCCCCTTTGCCGGAGTTGCAGTCCACGAAACGCGGCTAGTGTTTTGCTCGGCAATGACCGATGCCACTATGCGGCTTACCATCTCCTTCAGTTCGCCAACAAACTGTTGCGACGAATATTCGCCGCGTTCTATTTCGCGCAATTTCTTCTCCCATTGCCCGGTGAGCTCGGCGCTTTTCAGCAGGTTTTCGTGAATCAGGGCAATGAGTTCACGCCCGGTGGCGGTAGGCACAATCGACTTCCGCTGCTTTACTATATACCTTCGGCGGAAAAGAGTTTCTATTATGGCTGCGCGCGTTGACGGGCGGCCTATCCCGTTTTCTTTCAGCGCGTCGCGCAGCGTTTCGTCGTCCACGCTCTTGCCGGCGGTTTCCATTGCGCGCAGCAGTGTGGCTTCGGTGTATGGCTTTGGCGGCTGTGTTGACTTCTGCGCCACCGACGGCTTGTGCTCTCCGCTCTCGCCTTCGGTGAAATCGGGAAGTATGGCCTCGGGAATGTCTTTCTTGCGGTCATCGTCATCTTCTTCCTGTTGCTTCTGCTTGGGGAAAACCGTGCGCCAGGCCGGTTCAATGATTTGTTTCCCGGTGGCTTTGAACTTCACGTCGTCGCAATGCCCCAGCACGGTGGTTGTCGAGAACACGCAGTCGGGCCAGAACGCTGCGATGAAGTGGCGCGCTATAAGGTCGAAAACTTTCGCTTCGTCGTCGGTAAGCGATGTGGCGGCTGCGCCGGTGGGAATTATGGCGTGGTGGTCGGTGACTTTCGAGTTGTCGAAGAACTTGCGGTTTTTCTTCAGCGCCTTGCCCCGCAGCGGCTGCAGAAATTCGGCGTATTGCGACAGCGAGTTGAGTATTCCCTTGCATTTCGGGAAAACGTCGTCGGGAAGATATGTGGTGTCGACGCGCGGATAAGTGGCCACGTGCTTTTCGTAAAGGCTTTGGGCTATCTGCAGCGTCTTTTCGGCCGAGAACGAAAACTTGCGGTTGCACTCCACCTGCAGCGAGGTAAGGTCGAACAGGCGCGGGGGCGCTTCCTTGCCCTGCTTGCATGTCACCTTGTCAACGGTGAACGCCTTGCCGCGTATCTTTTCGAGCGCGAGCCTGGCCTTTTCTTCTTCGCTGAAGTTCCCGGCCGTTGCCGTGAATGTAGTGTCGCGGTAGACGGTTGTCAGCACCCAGTAGGGCTGGGGCACGAAGTTGTCAATCTCGTTTTGCCGGTTCACTATCATTGCCAGCGTAGGTGTCTGCACGCGGCCTACCGAAAGGGGCTGCGCGCCCCGCTCGTGCGAGCCGAACTTCAGGGTGTAAAGGCGCGTGGCGTTCATGCCGAGCAGCCAGTCGCCTATGGCGCGGCAAAGCCCTGCCTCGTACAGGCTTTGGTATGCCGAAGAGTCTTTTAGCGTGCCGAAGCCTTCGCGTATGCTTTCCTCGGTGAGCGAAGAAATCCACAGCCGCTGCACGCTGCATTTCGCTCCCGACATCTGCAGCACCCAGCGCTGTATCAGTTCGCCCTCCTGCCCGGCATCGCCGCAGTTCACTATGCTGTCGGCCTTTTCGAACAGGCTTTTTATCACCTTGAACTGCTTTGCCACTCCGCGGTCGTTTTTCAGGCGTATGCCGAAGCGCGGCGGAATCATGGGCAGTGCGGCCAGGCTCCAGCGGTGCCACGGCTCGTAGTAGTCTTCGGGATATTTCAGCTCGCAGAGGTGGCCGAATGTCCAGGTCACCTGGTATCCGTTGCCTTCGAAATATCCGTCGTGGCGCCCGGTGGCGCCGAGCACCTGCGCTATGTCGCGTGCCACGCTGGGCTTTTCGGCTATGCAGACTATCATTTTTCAGTTTCGAAATTAATTGTGTATTCCAGGCTCTCGCGGTTGAAGTTCGCGCCGCAGCCGTTGAAGAAAACGTCGAGGCTTCCCTGCGCTGCCAGGCTGTGCGGACTGCCGCATTCGGGGCACTCGCCGCGCTTCAGCAGCCACAGCGTGCTGGCCGAATGGAAAGCCGTGCCGAGGTCGTGGGTTGAGACTACAATTGTTTTGCGCCCGTTGCGGGCTATGCCGCGCAGCATTCCGAAAACCGCCGCCTTGCTGGGGAAATCGAGGAATGCCGTAGGCTCGTCGAGGAGCATTACGGGCGTTTGCTGGGCCAGGGCCCGCGCTATCATGGCTTTCTGACGCTCGCCGTCGCTGAGGGTTGAAATCCTCCGCCGTGCCATGCCGTCCATGCCGGTCTGCTCAAGCGCCTTGTCTATCTCCTTCCGGTCTTCGGCCGACAGCCTTCCCATAAATCCAGTGTAAGGAATCCGCCCGAGCGACACCAGTTCGTATACGGTCATCTGCGTGCCGAACACCTGCCTGTCGGTAAGCACCACGCTTACGAGCCTTGCCAGCTCGCGGGGCGGAATGGCGCCGACGCCTTTCCCGCCGACTGTTACGCTTCCCGATATCGGATTCTGAAGCCCGGCTATCGTGCGCAGCAATGTTGACTTTCCCGAGCCGTTGACACCTAGAAGGCACACGAAATCGCCTGCCGACAGCGAAGTGCTGAAGCATTTCGTCACACAGCGTGCTTCGTCGCCGCCGTAGCCGGTGGTAAGGTTTTCGAGTGTTAAAGTAGTTTCGCTCACGGGTGCAAAGATACGAAGTTCCCGGCTTTCCCGCCTTCCGCTTCGCGGCAATGCGCGGCTGACAGGCAACGCAATGGAACGGTTGCCGGAACAATGGAAAATGCCGCTTTGTAGCGCGTTGATTTCCAAAGATGCAGAAGCGCGCCGAAAAAGGCCTGTTGCCTATGAAAAACAAAGCACATAATTTTTCCGCTATGCGCACAGCGGAAAAATTGTGTGCGCATAGCAGAAAAATTCTCTACGCAGAGCGCAAAAACTCTCTGCGCACAGCGCGAGAAAAAGGCTTATTGTAATTCAAAAGCGCAGCCCGGACAATGCCGGAAGAAGCGGGGGCAGTCATGCCCAAACCGAACTCGCGTCAATTTGCCGAAGTGCGCTTTTGCCTTTGCTTTATTTTCTTTTCCCGGATTTTCTGGATTTGCTTGTCGTGCCATTTTTCGTATTTCATATCCTCGATTCTTTCTTTCTCTTTCTTCTCGGCAATTTTCTTATTTCTCTTGGCTGTGGAAGCGGAATCAAGCGGAATTACGTGGTACTTTTCTATGGGCCGGTATTTTTTGTATTTGATGCTGTATTTTATGGTGCTTTTGGCTTCGTCGTTGGGGAAAAAGTTGATGTCGGCCACATAGCATTTAACGTAGGGCTTTTTCGTGTCGGGGCGCTTGTATACGCTATATGCCTTTGCTTTGCAGTGAATGCGTTTGCCGTGAAGATTTATCCGCTTTTGGCAGTCGGAAACGCCGCGCATCATACCGGTGGTTGTTTCTATTTTCTGAAAATCCTCCACATCGAAATAGATTTTTCCGTAGCCTTTGCCCATAAATTGCGAAACGTAGATTCTCGTGTTGCACACAAATTTGTCTTTCGGCGTCGTTACGCGCGAATATCCGAACTCGTAGAAATGCGGGTTCCGGATGTCGTAGGTTGACCGGTCTATGGCCTTGTTGTAGAAATAGCTGTCGGTGTCTTTTGTGATTGCATCGTAGGTGTCTTCCTGATGCACTTGTCCTGCTGCCGTTATAAGCGGCAGCAGGGCTAATGCGATTGAAAATAATGCTTTCATGTCAAAAATCTAGTGAAAGTGGAACCTATCTTAGGATTAGTGTGCACAGTCAGCACATAATCCCGCTTTGTAACTACGCTAGTTGTTTTCCTTGTTGAGTTCTCGGAATCTCAGTTTTACTTTTGCTTTTAGGGCTTTCTCTTTCTTCTTTTTCCCGTTGAATTTTACAGTGGTCTCGTAAACGGGATATAATCCTTTGTCAGCTAAAATATTGTCGTCGGAATAATGTTGTCGCTCAATGTTTTTAAACGTAGTAGTATATTGCAAGCGTGCTTTGCCTGTAACGGGAATAGTTTTCATAAATGTAGTGTCGTTACACCAAAAGTATTGGGGAGTGCCCGGACCGGGATTCAAACGATGTATTACAACAACGTTGAAGGCGTAATAGTTTTTTTCGCTTTGATCCATAAAGCATGTCAACCAAACATCGCTGCTCACGTTTATTTTTCCGTGTCGGGTGTAAATTTTATAAAGTTGAAAACTGTTGTCCTTTCCCTTTAAGATCTTTCGAAGATCTTGTGCCATGACATCTCCAAAGCGGATTAAAGCAAATACTAACAGTAGAAAAATTCTTGTTTTCATTTTGATGGTTGTTTTTTATTAATTGTGGACTTTAGTAATGAGGGCAATTGTTTTATTCTTTAGGATTTGCGTACCCTGTATGCACATTTCCTTGTTTCAGTTTTCTGTATAAGTTGTTTCGTTGTGGAGAGAAACGCTTTTGTCGTCAATCTCTGTCAGTAGTGTTGCTGCAAATGTATGTAATGTTTTTGAAGTTGCAAAACTTTTTGCGGCAAAACAATAACTTTTTTCGATGAATATGTTTCCGTTTGAAACGGGCTATAGCTTGTTTGCAGTTGCGAGGCCGCTTTTAAGCAGAGTTTCTGTTACTTTCTCAACGCACAGCTTTATGCTTTCGCTTGGAATATGGCTGAAATACATGGAGATGTAGTTGCCGAGTTCGGCAAAGGGCGTTGGCGTGTCAAGCAAATTCATTATATTGTATGCCATGCTGTTGAGCGGGATTTCCTTGCTCCCTTTGCCCGAAACCGTAGGCATTGCGGCCACATACCGGCAGTCGTCGTCCAGGCTCAGGTTTTGGCGCAATGCTTCGCGCTCGCTGTCGGCGATTTTGCAGATGCGGGCGTAGGGATTTATTTGCAGGACGAAGGCCTGCCGTTCTTCGGGAACGGAGTTCAGAAATGCGATGTTCCCGGCAATTTCCCTTTCCTGTTCCAACAGCTTGCGAGGCGATACCGTGCTCCACTGCTCTTCTGCTTTTTTCAGGAAATTCATGTACTTCGCCGCGTTGTTGTACCGAGGAGGATTGGCTGCCATTCCATATAGCCGTTTGTGGCGCGAAGGGAACAGTGCGGCAATTCTTTCGTATGCTTCGGGGTATTTGCTCAGCAGTGTGTGCTCCAACGTGTTGCAAACTTCCTGCGTGCGCTTGTGCCCGCCGAGAACGTGGATGAACTGCTGCCGGCCGTAATGGGCCAGGTCGCAGAATTCGTCGGCGCGGTAGCCGTTGTCGCGTATTGTGTCGGGGCAGACTGTGGAGACGGCGATGCCTTTGTTGCGCGCCATTATCGAGAAGAATATCTGCTCGTAAACCACGTTGGCACTTATGTCGGCACTTCGGAACCTTTCGCCGTTGAAGTCGTTGTCCTTGAAAAACCTTTCCACTTCTTCGCAGAATTCGCCGAAGAACTTCAGGTCGTTGCCGCCGCAGAAACCGAGATTGTACGACGACACATCGTCTTTGGCCAATGCCCCGGAAAACTGCGGCGCGAGCTTCAGCCCGTCAACTGCCAGGAAGCGGCTGATCATGCCCTTGTAATAGTCGGTGCAGTATTCCTTGTTTTGCGCAACAAGCTGCGCGTCCGTTATGCTTTGCGGCAACTTGTGCGGAAGGTATATGTCGCCGTCGATGTGCAGGAACGGCGAGGTTTGCAGGGAGTAGGCCCGCACTTTGGCAAGCGCCCAATGGCAGGTGAGGCAGTGGAACCCGTCGAAATTCACGATGACTTCGGAGTAGGGGAGCTTGAGCGTGTCGACCAGCACTCTCGCTCCCTCGCTGTCGGTGTAGAGCGTGATGTCGGGGTAATGCTCTTTCAGGCTCATGCAGCTCAGCGCCCACGACATGAGATTGTATTCGGCATGGTTCCACCAAAAAGGCGATTCGGTCAACTTTCTGTCGCCACACCATAATGTTTGTATAATATTCATAGACTTAAAGTTTTGAGGGTTTGAAAAACGGTACGGACCGTAATGCCCGCACCGTAAAAATTTGTTCTTTCAGTTTAGCGGCTTTGCCCGTTGCTGTCGTTTGGTGATATAATAGTGCTGTCTTTTTTAATTGGTTTGATAGTGTCATCTGTTTCCGGATTCCTAATCCAATGCGGCATAGGAGGGATGTCCTTTCTTTTTTGTCGTGCTCATTGTCTATGATTTTGCAATTTGACATGTCAAGAACTTCCAGGGATTTAGGGAGTTTCCCATTTTCATGGGAAAGACTCTCTAGCCAAAACCTGTTGCCTGACAAATTAAGCCTTCTGATGTTGTATCTCCTAAGGTTAGGCAGGTTTTTAATGCTTTGTTTCGAAAGGTCGCAAGTTTCAATAACCGTGCCTTTCGGCAGGGTTTTGAGCTGTTCAAGGCTTTTTACAAGAATTACTGTGTCATTCCTGCAAGTGTCAACGTTGGTTGAGCCGTGTCTGTCATTGCGCGCAGAAAACCCATTACAGATAGGAAGTGTAAAGCAACATGCACACAGACACACTAGGGCTACAATATATTTTGTCTTCATTGTGTTGATAAACTTT
>CAZDOH010000006.1:0-40965 GCA_964507005.1 uncultured Prevotella sp.
TGTCAAAATAGGCGCAGCCTCATTTTTTAGTATGCTTGGCATGAGCTTTGTCTAAAGGGTGCATATTGAATTCAACTCTTCTCATCAACTAACTGCTTAAGCAAAGATTTTGAGTTGCAAAAGGGAAGATTTGTTAGGGTTGCCGGTGTGCTTTAGCGAATTTTGGCAATGTTTTTTTTCGGGAAAATAGATACTCTGTCAGTGCAATGCAATCAAGACTCCCGAATGAAAATTGCAAACAACAGGGCAAAGGTTTCTTTCGCCGTTGTATATAAGTTTGGCGGTTTCAAGGAAAAGAACGTAAAAAAAGGTTGACACTTCACGCATGGGGCACTAAGTAATGCTTAAAACGTAGTTCAGCTATTTGATTGTTAAGTAAATATATTTGTGTAAATAGAGAAAATCCGTAAAGTTTGTTTTAGGGTATAATGTGCGGAAAAGTGTTTTTGCTGCCATAGAAATGTTAGCGTTTTTTATTTTTTACCTTTCGTAGCTGTTTTATGGCCGATTTCTGCAGAATTTGCCTAAATTTGTGGTCAAATACAACTTAGAACATGAGAGAAATAATGAAATTCAGAAATTACAGGATGGCAGTGCTGACATTATTTGCCATTTTTTTGACAGCAACGGTTTCAGGGGCAGATATTTACGATGGTGATAGCCAGTATGAGCCTTATGCTCCCGATGGCATCCCTTTTACGGTAGCCGAAAAGCCTTGGCTTGTTGACAGTTTGGGAAACCATCGCGCCGTAGTCCGTGTGTCTGGCATCGTGAAGGCAGGAAGTGTGGTGCGTGTGGATTTGCCTTGGCGGCGCCCCGATTTGAATCCTGAATCAAAGGACATACGCGTTTATTCGGAAAAAGGGCGCAGGGTGGCAGAGGTTGCCGTTTTCGCTTTTTCGGCCGAACGTGCGCAGATTGAGTTTACCCCTGTCGATGGAAACGGCTTATATTATGTGTATTATATGCCCTTCAAGATGCGTGCCGGTTCTTTTGACGCGCGTTATGAACCGCAGTGGAACGATTATTTTGCACCGGGTTTTCGAACTGTGTCGGGAGACAAGAGTCGAGCTGCAGTAAAGGCTTCTGTCGAACGCTTTGAAGCGCGTTCGCGTTTTGAATTCTTTACTCAAATGGGCAATATTGCTACGCACGAAGAGGAGCAGAAGCTGAAGGAAGCCCATGCCGAGACTCCACTTTTGTTTACGGAAGACAGGGCTTTCCCCATCCGCCTGACCCGTCATCTGCCTGTGCGTTGGGTGAAACGTGGCCCTTCATCTCATTTCGAGGGAACGGCGCAACGTAACGAATACTATGTATGGCAAATTGGCGTGTGGGCGGTCGACAAGCCATTGAACCATGTGAGGCTACGTTTTTCCGACTTGAAGCTACAGGGAGGAACGGCTGCAATCGGCTGTTCGCAGATGACGTGCTTCAATCAGGAGGGGACAAGCTGGGACGGAAATCCGCTTCATCTTACTGTGAATGTGCCGCAGAACCGAGTACAGGCATTGTGGTGTGGGGTGCAAATACCGCAGGAAGCCGTAGCGGGAACGTACCAGGGAACGGTTACGGTGGAAGCAGACGGAATTAAATCACGCCAAATAGACATCACATTGCACGTCAGTGGCGAACTGTTGGCAGACCATGGTGACAATGATCTTTGGCGGATGTCGCGTCTGCGTTGGCTGAACTCGCGTATCGGGACTGACGACCATCCTGTCGCACCCTATATGGCCATGAAAGTGAAAGGCCGCAAGATTACGGCTACTGAAAAGCAGGTGAGGCTTGACGGAAACGGACTTCCCAGGTCAATACGGCTCAATGGACGTGAAGTCTTGTCGCGCCCACTGGACATCGTGGTGGAAACGGAAGAGAAAAAGATTCGCTTCAATGCCGACAACGTGCAGACAAAACTCCGGGCCGACGGATTGGTGGAATGGTCGGCTTCAGGGGCTGATTCCGATATTGCTTTCACTTGCGATGGTTATATGGAATATGACGGATTTATGCGCTATCGTGTGAAAATCGGAACCGTATCAGGTAAAGAAACGGTTGTAAAGGACATACGTCTGGAGACAGCCTACACTCCTTACGCTTCAGCCTATTTCATGGGCGTTGGATATGGGGGCGGGAAGTGCCCCGACAGCCATTCCTGGAATTGGCAAGGTCCTTATGACAGTTATTGGATGGGCAATGCCGAAGCCGGGTTGCACATCGAGTTCCGGGGAGGAGAATATCATGGTCCTCTGCTGAAAGACTATCATCCGCAACCGCCTGTCTTTTGGGCCAACGATGGTAAAGGGACAATCGGCATGAAGAAAACAAAAGGTACGGCTGGTGCTGCCGAAGTGGTGGCTTCAACGGGAGAAACCATTCTTGATGCAAGCGGAAAGACAATGGAATTTGACCTGCTTATAACGCCAGTGAAGCCCGTAGATACGCGCAAACAGTTTGCGATGCGCTTCTTCCATGCAAACTACCGTGACTTCGACAAGGCTGCACAAGAGGGGGCGAACATTATAAACCTCCACCACGCAGGTCCTCTGAACCCGGTTATCAACTATCCTTTTATCGTAAGAGATTCGCTGAAGGCTTTCATCAGCCATGAGCATGATGAGGGACGGAAAGTGAAGCTTTATTATACTATTCGCGAGCTGACCAACCATGTAGCAGAGATTTACGCTTTGAAGAGTCTGGGCGGTGAAATCATTGCGCCGGGAACGGCAAACGGTGCGCCCTGGTTGTGTGAACATCTGATTGAAGACTATCGTCCTGCCTGGTATGTCTCCTTACAAGATGATCAGACTGCTGATGCGGCATTTGTGCAGACGGGCTTTTCACGCTGGATAAACTATTATCTTGAGGGTCTTGACTGGATGATGCGCAATTACAAGTTGGACGGGCTTTATATGGACGATGTGGCATTTGACAGGAACGTTATGAAAAGGATAAGGAAAATATTGATGCACTACAATCCTGAGGCTTTGGTGGATTTGCATTCCAATACGGCCTATTCTATAGGCCCGGCCAACCAATATACTGACTTCTTCCCTTATCTTGATCGCCTGTGGTTCGGTGAATGGTTCAAGTACAATGAAATGTCGTCCGATGAGTGGTTCGTTACTTTTTCCGGCATACCATTCGGCCCGATGAGCGAGATGCTTCAGGATGGGGGAAATCCTTATCTGGGAGCAGTCTATGGAGCTACGGGACGGCATAGTTACGGTAGCGATCCTGCGCCCATGTGGAAGATCTGGAAAGAGTTCGGCATTGAAGATGCTCGGATGTCGGGCTATTGGGATGAAGACTGTCCCGTAAGCGTCATCACGCAAGAAGATGTGAAGGCTACGGCTTTCGTGAAAAAGGGAAAGGTGATGATTGCTATAGGTAATTTCGGGAATAAAGATTGTGAGGTGAAATTGCAGTTTGACTGGAAGAAACTGAAACTCAGTGCCGGGAAAGCGAAACTGTATGCACCGGAAATTTTGCGCTTTCAGAAACAGCGTTCGTTCGGCCTGAACGAAGCCATCCCCATGCAAGCCAAGAAAGGATGGGTGCTGATATTGGAGTAGTTTCATCAATGACCTTTCCGATTACCTCAAGCCTAGCGACCGCGCCGCACGTCCTTGCTTTTCAACTGCAACGGTTGTAAATTTCACGGAAAGCCTTGTCGCAAAAATTCTCTGCGCAGAAAAGAAAAATTTTGTACGCATAGAAGAAAAATTCTTTGCGCTCAGCGTGAGAATTATGTGCCTTCCTTTTTAAACAAGATGCTCGGTAAATGAAAAAATAGGAGGCAGATGCCAATCATAAAAGCATCTGCCTCCTACTTGGTTATTTGTCCGATGAATGTCTAGCGATTTGCTATATCCGCTATTTTAATTTTGAGTTCGTCAAGTTGTGACTGGTCGAGTTTTGACGGGGCGTCAAGCATTACATCACGTCCGGAATTGTTTTTGGGGAAGGCTATGCAGTCGCGTATACTGTCAAGCCCGGCAAAAAGCGATACCCAGCGGTCCAGGCCGTAAGCCAATCCTCCGTGAGGCGGGGCTCCGTATTTGAATGCATTCATTAGGAATCCGAATTGCTGCTGGGCCCGTTCGGGTGTAAAGCCGAGAACTTTGAATATCTTGGCCTGCAGTTGGCTGTCGTGTATACGTATAGACCCGCCGCCTACTTCAACTCCGTTGCATACCATATCGTAGGCGTTGGCGCGCACTTTTTGCGGTTCGGTGTCAAGCATCGGGATATCTTCGGGCTTGGGCATTGTGAAGGGATGGTGCATTGCCAGCAAACGGTTTTCTTCATCGCTCCATTCGAACATGGGGAAGTCAACAACCCATAGCAAAGCAAAATTGTTCTTGTCTCTTAACCCCAAGCGGTCACCCATTTCAAGTCGTAGAGTGCCAAGTTGCTTGCGGGTTTTCATCGCGTTGTCTCCGCTTAGGATTAGTATGAGATCGCCCGGCTCTGCCTGCATCTTTGCTTTGAGCTCCTGTAGTATTTCGGGAGTGTAGAACTTGTCAATTGAACTCTTTACGCTGCCGTCTTCGTTAATTCGGGCATATACAAGTCCCTTGGCGCCGATTTGTGGACTTCTCACGAAATCAGTCAGTTGATCTATCTGCTTGCGCGTGTATGTGGCACATCCTTTTGCGCATATACCGCCGATGTATTCTGCAGAGTTGAAAACTTCGAAATTGCCTTTGCCCTTGAATGTGTCTATAAGTTCCACGAACTCCATGCCGAAGCGCATATCGGGCTTGTCGCTTCCGAAGCGTTTCATGGCGTCAATCCACGGGAGTCGTAAGAATGGTGTTTCGCCAAGGTCGTATCCGCGGATATTCTTGAACAAATATTTGGCCATTTCCTCGAATGTGGCAATTACGTCTTCCTGTTCCACGAAACTCATTTCGCAGTCGATTTGCGTGAATTCCGGCTGGCGGTCAGCGCGAAGGTCTTCGTCGCGGAAACATTTTACTATTTGGAAGTATTTGTCAATGCCTGCAACCATCAGAAGCTGTTTCAAAGTTTGCGGGCTCTGTGGCAGCGCGTAAAATTGGCCTGGGTTCATGCGTGAAGGCACAACGAAGTCTCTTGCTCCTTCGGGTGTTGAACCTACCAATACCGGAGTTTCTATTTCAAGAAATCCTTTTGAATCGAGAAATTGCCTTATGGCGATGCACATCTTGTGGCGCAATTCCAGATTTTGCCTTACGGTAGTGCGCCGCAGGTCCAGATAACGGTATTTCATCCTCAAATCATCGCCGCCATCGGTGTTGTCTTCTATTGTAAACGGTGGTACGAGACTTTTGTTCAATACATTAAGTTCGCTTACGTTGATTTCGATTTCTCCAGTAGGAATCTTGTCGTTTTTAGAACTTCTTTCGTTTACGATTCCAGTTGCCTGTATTACGAATTCACGTCCCAGCGTGTTTGCCCTTTCGAAAAGTTCGGCGTTTTCGTTTTCGTTGAACACTAATTGCGTTATTCCGTAACGGTCACGAAGATCTACGAATGTGAGAACGCCCATTTTTCTGATACGCTGCACCCAGCCTGCGAGTGTTACCACACTCCCTGCATCGCTAATGCGAAGCTCTCCGCATGTTTTTGTTCTGTACATTGTATTGTTTGTTATGTTGTTTTCTTCTTTAATCAGTCGAGTTTCAGTACGGCTAAGAATGCTTTCTGCGGCACTTGTACGTTGCCTATCTGCTTCATGCGCTTTTTGCCTTTCTTCTGCTTTTCCAACAGTTTTCGCTTTCGCGATATGTCGCCGCCATAACATTTGGCAGTAACGTCTTTACGCACCTGCTTTACCGTCTCTCTTGCTATGATTTTAGCTCCGATGGCGGCTTGTATGGCAATGTCGAACTGTTGTCTCGGCAGCAGGTCTTTAAGTTTTTCGCACATCTTCCGCCCGAAAGTTACTGCGTTGTCGGCATGCGTAAGTGTCGACAAAGCATCTACCGGTTGCCCGTTAAGCAGAATGTCAAGTTTTACTAGTTTTGACGGCCTGAAGCCTATGGCATGGTAATCAAACGATGCGTAACCTTTTGAAATACTTTTGAGCTTGTCGTAGAAGTCGATGACAATTTCTCCCAGGGGCATGTCGAAATTAATTTCCACGCGGTTTCCCGCAATGAAGTTCTGGCTCACGAGTTCGCCTCGTTTCGAGAGGCAGAGTGTCATGATTGAGCCTATGTATGCTGTGTCGGTGATAATAGTCGAACGTATATATGGCTCTTCAACATGGTCAATGTCCGACACGTCAGGCATGCTTGCCGGGTTGTGCACTTCTTTGGCGTCACCGTGGTGGTCGTAAACCATATACGAAACGTTGGGCACGGTGGTTATTACGTCCATGTTGAATTCCCGGTCGAGACGTTCCTGTACAATTTCCATGTGTAGCAGCCCCAGGAAGCCGCATCGGAATCCAAATCCGAGTGCAACCGAACTTTCTGCGGAAAATGTTAGCGAGGCATCGTTCAGTTGTAGCTTTTCGAGCGATGAACGTAGGTTTTCGAAGTCTTCGGGCGCGATAGGGTAGACTCCGGCAAAAACCATCGGCTTCACTTCCTCAAATCCTGCGATTGCATTGGCGCAGGGATTGTCTACTTTTGTTATTGTGTCACCGACCTTTACTTCCGTTGCATTTTTTATGCCGCTCACGATGTATCCCACATCGCCGCAGTGTAGAGTCTTTTTGGGCACGAGGTTCATTTCAAGCACTCCAATCTCGTCGGCAGTGTAGTCTTGCTTTGTATTTACGAACACCACGTGGTCGCCTTGTGTAATCGAACCGTTTGCTATCTTGAAATAGGCAATGATGCCGCGGAAACTGTTGAATACCGAGTCGAATATTAAAGCCTGCAATGGCGCGTTCTCGTCACCTTTGGGGCATGGAATGCGCTCTACAATGGCTTCCAGTATTTCGTCAATGCCAACACCGGTGCGTGCCGAGGCGCGTATGATGTCTTCGCGCGCGCACCCAATAAGGTCGACAATTTCGTCTTCCACCCTGTCGGGCATGGCGTTGGGCATATCGCATTTGTTGATTACGGGAATTATTTCGAGGTCGTTTTCTATGGCCATGTACAAGTTCGAGATGGTCTGCGCCTGAACTCCCTGGGTGGCATCGACTACCAGCAATGCTCCTTCGCATGCCGAAATCGAGCGGCTCACTTCGTAAGAGAAGTCAACATGCCCCGGGGTGTCGATAAGGTTTAGCGTATATTTCTCGCCCTTGTATTCGTATTGCATCTGTATCGCATGGCTTTTGATGGTAATGCCTCGTTCGCGTTCCAAATCCATGTCGTCAAGCATCTGCCCTTCAGTAATCTTGATTGTTTTCGTTCTCTCAAGTAGTCTGTCGGCCAAAGTTGATTTTCCGTGGTCGATGTGTGCTATGATACAGAAATTGCGTATATGTTCCATGTAAAATTAGGTGCGTTGTTAAAACGTTATATTTCCCTTTGCGGCATTATTTACTGCAAAGATAGCAAATATTGGCATTTTGCCGATAAGCTTTTTACGGGTGTTGCTCCCTCGTGTTCATTTGCCTCTCAATTTGTTTATTACGCTGATAGGATTGTTGCGCTCTGCAAACAGTTTACTGCGGCGCTGCAACTCGTCGGCGAGGTTGGCAATGTTTTGGAATATGTTTACCTTCTCATTTTCGGCTTCCGGATTTGTAACTATGTTGATTCCATTGTGCACAACTTCAAAATGCAGTTCTTTTCCGGCTTTCACGGGGTCGCCGTCGCAGTGTATTACTCCGTCGTGTTCTCGCTTTACCGTTAGCTTGCTGGTGCGCAACATCCTGACGCGGCTTCCGGGGCGCAGCGTCTTTGCGAACAGCTGCAATGCCAACTGTGGCGCTTCTATGGCATTGAATGGCTCAACGATGGTAACATCCAGCATTCCGTCGTTCATCGAAGCATTGGGGGCTATGTAGGCATTGTTCCCGTATTCGGATGTGTTGGCGCAGGTAATGAGAAACGCTTTATATGTTTCAGTTCCGCTGCCATTCTCCACGATGTAGGTTTCCGGCTTGTAGCGAAGCCATTCGGTAAGCGCCTGCTCAAGGTAGGTAAGTACGCCACGTGTTTTCGCTTCAGCAAACTTGTAACTTACATATGCGTCGAATCCCATGCCGCACGTAACAAAAAATGGCGTTCCGTTGACAGTGGCGTAGTCAAGAGGCTGGACGCAACATGTGTTGAGAATTTTTACCGCTCCCTTTAAGTTGAGAGGAATCTTCAGATGCCGTGCCAGTCCGTCGCCCGAACCGCAAGGAATTATGCCTAGTGCAGTTGGGCTTCCTATTAGTTCGCACGCAACTTCATTGACAGTGCCATCGCCTCCAACTGCTACAACAATGTCAACGCCTTGCTGCTTTGCTTTTTGCGATATTTCACGGGCATGGCCTGCATACTGCGTAATCTCCACCTTGTAGTCGAACTGCTGTTTGTCTAGCAGGGAGTCGATTTCGGTTACGATGCTTTTCTTGTCTTTCGTCCCCGATATAGGATTTACTATGAAAACTATTTGTCTCTTTTGCGGCATAGGTGCAAAAATACGCCGAATTTCTGATTAATATTGTCTTTGTATTTGCAAAAAAAGATAGCCCTGTGGTTTTTGGCGCAATAGGCTTCCTTTTTATGTAAAAATAACTACCTTTGCAATGTTTTTAGAGAAAGCATTGCCGCAGGGCGATATACATATATAAATGGGACTATTACAGGAAAGACTAAAGAAATACGACCTTCCACAGCAATATATGGCGAAAGGCGTATATCCATATTTCCGCGAAATTGACGGAAAACAGGATACCGAAGTTAATATGGGCGGACACAAAGTGCTGATGTTTGGCAGTAATGCTTATACAGGGCTCACGTCTGACCCTCGTGTTATAGCTGCAGGCGTAAAGGCCTTGGAAAAATACGGCTCTGGGTGTGCCGGTTCGCGCTTTCTGAATGGAACGCTCGACCTTCACGTGCAACTCGAGAAAGAACTCGCTGAATTTGAAGGCAAGGACGAAGCTCTCTGCTTCTCCACGGGCTTCAGTGTCAACAGTGGCGTTGTCTCGTGTCTCACCGGGCGTGACGACTATATCATTTGCGATGACCGCGACCATGCTTCAATTGTAGACGGCCGCCGCATGTCGTTCTCCACATGTCTTAAATACAAGCACAATGACATGGAAGATTTGGAGAAGTTGCTGAAGAAATGTCGTCCCGAAGCTGTTAAGCTCATTGTTGTCGATGGCGTATTCTCAATGGAGGGCGACCTTGCCAATCTTCCGGAAATTATACGGTTGAAACATAAGTACAATGCCACCGTCATGGTTGACGAAGCCCACGGCTTGGGTGTATTCGGAAAGCAGGGACGCGGTGTGTGCGACCATTTCGGGCTTCGCGATGAAGTAGACTTGATTATGGGAACTTTCAGCAAGAGCCTTGCTTCGATAGGCGGCTTTATTGCGTCGGACAAATACATAATCAACTGGTTGCGTCACAATGCCCGCACTTATATCTTCAGCGCCAGTGACACGCCGGCTGCAACGGCTTGCGCAATGGAGGCCCTGCACATCATCAAAAGCGAGCCCGAGCGCATAGAACGTCTATGGGACGTTACCAATTATGCCTTGAAGCGTTTCCGTGAAAGCGGATTCGAGATTGGCGCAACAGAATCTCCGATTATCCCGCTTTATGTGCGCGATGTTGACAAGACATTCCTCGTTACGCGCCGGGCATTTGAAGAAGGGGTGTTCATTAACCCGGTGATTCCGCCCGCATGTGCGCCTCAGGATACGCTTGTGAGGTTTGCCCTCATGGCTACCCATACAAAAGACCAAGTGGATTTCGCTGTAGAAAAACTGCTGAAGGTATTCAAGGAACTTGATATTATAAAGTAATCCGTTTGTTGCTATGCCGAAATCGGTAATGGCACAAAAGGAATGCTTCAAATTAAAAACAATACCGGCAATGTGCTTACACGCATTGCCGGTATTGTTATCCTCTGCCATAAGACATTATGAAAAAGGCGCGTGGGCTTATGAAGTGATGACGTGATAGAATTGCTTTTTATTGTCGGAAGATACGCCTCGGCGCATGCAGTGCATAGTATATTCCCTGGAAAATCCCGAAGATTGCCATTGAGTGTGTGGGCCAATAGGGAGGGCGTACTTTAAGTTTTAGGGGAAGTAACTTAAAGTCAATTGTCTTCAACGCCGTAGCAATTGCCTTCCTCGCGTATGCCCTGCCCGTTATGCCTAGCGCGTATTTGTTCGAGCGCAGAAGTTTATAGTGGGCTACAATGTTTTTCCAGCGATGCATTTCAAGCGTAGCAAGACTTTTGCTGTCGGCTTTAAGCGTTAACATTGTATTGCGCAGACTGATGTTGGCCAGTAGATAATCGAATCTTGAAGCCGAAATTTTATGCGTTTCGCTTGACTCGTGCTGACGGTAATAGTAGCGCCCGTGGCAGAAACAAACTTTTTGCGCAATGTAGTAGTGGCATTTTGGAGTGTTGTCGTCACTGTAAAGCCTGCATGTGCCGTCGAAGGGCAGTCGCTCGTAATATCGCCGGTGCGTAACGCACAGCCCGTGCAGCTTGCCTTCTACACAAAGCCGGAATGCTTCGTGCCCGTTAATGGTCTCTCCGCATTTGGCAGTGGGGTAAGGGCGAATGTCATTGGAAGAATGGAACATCATCAGTTCCAATACGGCAATGTCGGCACCGGTTCGGTTTATGGATTCGAGTGCGTCCTTCAATGCGTCGGGCGCAATGAAGTCATCGCCGTCTACAATTGTTATATATCTGCCTCTGGCTTCATGAAACGCTTTGATGCGGCTTTCCACGAGTCCTATGTTCTGTTTGTTGGCTATAACTCGCACTCTGGGGTCTGCCGCGGAATATTTGGCTATTATCCCGGCTGAAGCATCAGTGGATGCATCGTCTACAATCACAAGTTCCAGGTCGGGGAAACTTTGGCTTAGTACCGAGTCTATGCTTTGCTGCAGGTATTGCTCTTCGTTATACACCGTCATAAGCACACTCACCGACGGTGTCAGTTTTTTTGCAGGCGTTTCTTGAGTATATGCCATATTTTGTTTGGTGTAAGTTTAAGTTTGCGTAAGGAAAATGCTGCCGAAAAGCCCAACACTATTGCTCCTGCAGCATATTGTGGCGTTTCGTAGCCTGTGGCAAATACGGCAGTCGCAACTGCTACCATTACGGCTTGTATTGCTGTGGCGGTTGCGGTGGAATTGTTGATGCGCAATCCATATTTGTAACGGTATACAGATACAACCATTGCAAGGTCGGCTATGTAGGAAAAGGTAAGCGCCGCTCCGGCTCCTGCCACTCCATACAACCGGTATCCGACAGCTACGGCTGCGGTAAATATTGCATCGTATGCCAGCTCCATAAAGAAATAAGTCTTTGAGTCACCGCGCGCCAAAGGAATGTATTCTATCGGCGCTATTATTGCCTTGACAAAAAGATAGCCGGTTGCCGTTATGCACATGGCCGTTGCTTCCTTGAATTCGGGAGTGTAAAGAATGTTGATTATCAAAGGCAGCAGCAACAGTTGGCCTATAAGCACCGGGCCCATTAGCATGGTGCATACGTCAATCTGTTTTGAAACTGTAATGTTGCGCTCGGAGATGTTGTTGCCTGTCGCTGCAAGCCGGGGAAAATAATCGGCGTCCATCGCCACGAACACCAGGCGCGCGTAGGTTACGCATATCACGAAACCTGCGGCATAGAGACCGACATCGGCCATTGAACCGCGCGCGATGAATGCCCGTACAAGCATCTCTGCTCCTGTGCCGGCCAGTCCGGCGGCAGTGTAGGAAATTCCGATTGTGAGCAAGGCCCGGCCGGCGTCTATGCTGCTGCGTGTGAATACTGACGCTTTCCATGGGAATACCTTGCGGGTAGCTATCAGCGCAGCTGTTGCCAGGAAAGCAGCCCCGGTGAGCAAGGCCAGCGGTATGCCGTTGATTCCCAACAGGGCATAGAACGCAATTGTAGCTGCCAGCGACAATGCAGAGCCGGAAGCCGTGGCGGTGGCCAGCCTTTTAAGGTTGCGCGTGCCTTTGAGCACCGCTGCTTCACCGCCGTATAGAGCCATAAATCCTACTACGGGCGATACGGCGGCAATGAATCCGCAAGGAAGATTCCGGTTGAAAAACAGAGTGTTTATTGTTTCGCCCAGTAATGCGCACAGAAGCGTGCCGACTAAGCCTGTTGCCAGGCTCCAAATGCGTACTGCCGATATTGTGGTTTCAATTTGCCGTGCATTGCCCGAGGCTTGTCTTGATGCCACTTCCTTTACACCGCTTGTAGATATGCCGAGGTTGCTCAGTGCCGAGAACATGTCGGTGGTGCGGTTTAGAATGTCGGAGAAGCCCATTCCTATGCGTCCTACAAGCAGGGCGGCGCATTTGTTGCGCACCACCGACATGAGTATTTGCAGCAGTTGCACGCTGCCGAATATCCCGATGTATTTCAGTATACCATTGTAGGAAATGTGTCCTGGGGTGTTGGCATTGCTGTTGGCCATGTTGCAAAGATAACTTTTTTCTCACAGCCGGAACGCCCATGGCAATGAAAGTATGGAATAGGGTAGTGCCTGCCGCTTTTGGAACACTTCAGAAACGGCTGAACCGGTTAGCGGTTTGCTGTATGCGCAAAGCGGAAAAACGATAAGGCTTATAATTTAAACTATAAGGCTTATAATTTTAATTGTGTCCTTTATTGATTTTTGCGGGGACGTTCAGCGCACCGACAAAGCGGAAACGGAATCCTGCAGTGCTGTTGCCCGGCTGCGGCGGACGGCAGCCATAATCTCGCAGGCACCGTCCCGGTACGTGTTTTCAAGTATGCGGGCGCCGGCATTGCGAAGCAGATTCATTACGGCATTCATTTTTTCATAAGAGAAGCGCAGTGTCACATTTTCCTCAACATAGCAATCGGTGATTGTCGCTTTGCTGACGGCGTCAATTGCCGCCGCTTTATAGGCTTCGGCCAATCGGCTTGTTCCGAGCTTGACACCTCCGAAATACCGGGCTACCACGACAAGAACATTTGAAATGTCGTTCGAACGCAATACTCCCATAATCGGTTTTCCTGCCGTACCGGAAGGCTCGCCGTCGTCGTTGTAGCGCTGCGGTTCTTTTTCTGGCCCCAGGCAGTAGGCGTATGCAACGTGCCTTGCATCGTGATGGCGGTGCTTTATCTGGTTTATGCAGTCGTGTGCTTCTTCCTCATTTGTTATTGCAAATGCGTAAGCAAGAAATTTGCTTCGAAGTTCGGAATACTTGCCTTCGGTGTTTCCTGAGATGGTCTTGAATTCGTCTTTCTCCATATTGTCAGCCAATTTCATTTGTTGCCCGGATTGGTTTTCTGCTTGCGTGCGTATTGTTCGGGTATGGTAAATTTTTCAAGGTCGTACATGGAGCCGTTGTATACATTGAGGTCAACCCTCGTAGAGATGCCGCTAACTTTCCCACAGTCGGTATGTTGCCAGAATTTCCATTTGCCTTGATATTTAAGCGTATCCACATAATAGTGCGCTATCCAATAGGGATATTGCTCAAATTCCTTGCCGGAGAAATACTTGAGTTTGAATTTGTAGTTGGTATAAAGTATGGGTTTTACTCCGTAGTGCTTTTCCACGGTTTCAAGCCAGGAAAGGGCTGCCTGTGCAGTTTGCCGTGGTGTCATGCTGCCGGTTTCTTCGAAATCGAGTATTGGCGGCAGATCGCCTGTCTGGAGATTGACATTTGCAATGAAATGCGATGCCTGGCTTTTTGCATCGATTTGCGGACTGAAATAATGGTATGCTCCGCGCACAAGACCGTATTGCATCGCATTTGTGAAATTGCTGGCAAACCGGCTGTCGACAGCCGCATTGCCTTGTGTGGCTTTTACAATTACAAAGCGGATAGGATTCCCGTCGATTAAAGCCGAGCGCAATTTGTCCCAATCCACGGTTCCCTGGTGGTGCGAAATGTCGATTCCGCGTACTGAAAAGCCGTCGGGATACCGGTATTCGCTGAAAAGGGCTTTCCAAATAATTGTGTTGCGGGGCGAGAGAAATACTTTGCCAAAAACAAACAGGTATACCACGCAAGCCACAACTCCCCAGAACAACAATTTCCTTCTGGGCAATTTAATGGGTTTTATAAGTGCAACTTTATGTTTGTTGCGCTTTGCGTGGCGTGGCATATCGGGGGAAAACAAAATACCTCCGTTACCCCGCCAATAGAGTGGGGCGAACGGAGGCTTTTGGGTTAGCAGTTTATTTTCCTTGCTCTAGCTTGAGAGTTTCGGTTGGCTGGTCGCACACTTCAGTAGGACCGAAATATTGTATAGGCCCAGGGTATACAAAACAAGTATTGGTGCGCCATTCTTCGCGATGGGCTGCGAATTCCTTGAAAGGCTTGCCGTCGAGGTCTACCAGCGCTTTGCGGATTACAGGCTTCATCTCGCCGTTGCGGCGCTCCATGTTGAACATCATCGTAATGGGCACACCGCCGGCAATCCATTCTTCGGCAGGAGCGGTGGTGTTCTTTACGATTGCCATATAGCCCGTCTTGCCGTTTGAAATAAGTTCCGAAGCGCTTATTCCCAGTGCGTAGCAGTAGTCGGCATCGTAGTTTGAGGGAGCCGCACAGCGTCCTTCATATCCGAAGAAGTGGTGAAGAGCCGAGAATTTGCCTACGTACTTGCCTTCTTTCTTCCATTCTGCGAGTTTTCTGCCTACCATTTCCGAAAGCAGTTTCTCGGTTTCAATGAGCGATACCTGTACGTTTCCGTGCGGGTCGCGTTCCATAGTAAGCTGGCGTGCAACGCCCTCGGGCAGTGAAGCGTATACTTTGGCGTTTTCGCCCGTCAACTTCGACATTATCCAGTTGTAGTGGTCGCTGGGCTGGATTGTCTTTCCTTCTTCGCTTGCCAGCATGTCGTTAAGCTGGGCGATGAGGCGCTTTATTGCCGGAATGAATTCGATGAGACCTTCGGGTATCAATACAGTTCCGAAATTGCAGCCCTTTGCGGCACGGTCGGCAACAGCTTGTGCAATATAGGTGATGATTTCGTCAAGCGAAGTGTCGTTTTTCTCCACTTCCTCCGAAATGATTGTTACGTTGGGATGGCACTGCAATGCACACTCAAGGGCAATATGCGAAGCCGAACGGCCCATAAGCTTGATGAAATGCCAGTACTTCTGTGCAGATGCAGCGTCGCGCTCAATGTTGCCGATAAGTTCTGAGTATGTCTTTGTAGCGGTGTCGAAACCGAAACTTGTTTCAATCTGGTCGTTCTTCAAGTCGCCGTCGATGGTCTTGGGGCAACCGATAACCTGTATGCCGTAGTTCTTTGCAGCGTAGTATTCTGCAAGAACGCAGGCGTTTGTGTTTGAATCGTCACCGCCGATGATTACCAGCGCCTTGATGTTGAGCTCTTCCAGGATTTCGCGACCCTTTTCAAACTGCTCGGTCTTTTCGAGTTTGGTGCGCCCTGAGCCTATCATGTCGAAGCCGCCGGTGTTGCGGTACGTGTCGATGATGTCGGCGGTAAGTTCCTTGTAATTGTGGTCAACGAGTCCGCCGGGGCCCATAAGGAAGCCGTACAGGCGGTTTTCGGGGTTGAGGCGCTTGATGCCGTCAAACAGTCCGCTGATGACATTGTGGCCGCCGGGAGCCTGGCCGCCGGAAAGTATTACACCGATGTTCATGGGTTCGTTGGCTTTAGTCGTGCCGGGAACGAACTCAACAAGGGGAAGACCGTAAGTCTTGGGGAAAAGCGCCTTGATTTCGTCTTGGTTGCCTACGCTTTGTGTAGGTTCACCTTCCTTTACGTCAACGAAACCGCGAAGGGCTTTCGGAAGTTTGGGAGAATATGTCTCCCTGGCATTTTGTAATACACTTTTTATCATATCGTATATACTTGGAATATTGTTTGTTTGCTGTTGTCGTTTGCTTTTTGCCGGGGCTTTGCCGTGCGGCCTGGCGCTGCTGCTATTTCACAACCAGAGTCTTGACGTATTTGTTAGTATGGATGCCCGTAGAGTCGCGCGACTTCAGAACCATTGTGTCACCTACCAGTGAAATGATGTCGAAAGTGTCGCCGAGCAAAGGGGCTTTGTTCAGGGTGTCGGCAAGTTCGCTTTTCGAAATCACAAGCTTGCCGGTATTGATGTTCCAATTGCGGTAGCGCGTAGACTGAAGTTTCGTAGAGATGTTGCTGGCATGCCCGTCTTCGCCGAGGCTGAAACCGTGGCTGGCTGGGTCGCCTATTGAATCGCCGGTTACCCATCGCCCTATGAGTGACGACAAGTCGATGGCACGCTCCACGTTTTTCCCATCGGGCGAAAGCGTGATGGCAATGCGGTCGCCGGTGAGGAAATTGCCGATTATGCGTCCGCGCCTTCGTGCTTTTATCACGCTGAAATGCTTGGGGTCGGCAGGAGGCTGTATCAAGTCGAGCATGGAATCGGAACATTCGGCGCCGGCATAACCGTAAAGCACGCTGTCGCCAGTTGCGAAAGAAACTTCTGTAGTGTCGCTGTTTGAAGATGCCGGAATCGATTTTTTCCCGCACGAGGCTGCACAAAGCAGCGTAAACGCCATAACGATAATGGGCTTTATGTACATTGCAAAAAAATTACCGTTTACTATTATATTGCGGGGCAAATTTACGGAAAATTGCCGAATTTATCGTAGCGCCGTCGGTTGTTTCAGATAATACCCCGATTTTCCCCGATAAACCGTTAATTTTGCATTTCAAATCAAATATCGCCGGCTTACGCTGAAATTATGAATGTATATTCCATTATAGATAAATACTACTCCGACAATGCCCCGCTGCGGGAACTTCTCCTTCTTCACAGTCGTCTGGTAATGTCGAAGGCCCTGTACGCAGCTGTTCATCACCCGTCTTTGAATATCGACCTGCAGTTTGTGGCCGAAGCTTCGATGTTGCACGACATCGGGATTTTCCTCACCGATGCGCCGGGCATTCACTGCCATGGTTCCGAGCCTTATATACGCCACGGTGTGCTTGGGGCGGAACTTTTGAGGAAAGAGCATTTGCCCGAAGCCTTTGCCCGTGTGTGCGAAAGGCACACCGGTGCCGGGCTCTCTTGCAACGAAATAACAAAACAGCATTTACCGTTGGAAAACAAAGACTTGCTTCCCGAGACGATTGAGGAAAAATTGGTGTGCTATGCCGACAAGTTCTATTCGAAAAGCCATCCTACGGTAGAGAAGACCTACGAAAGGGCCATAGTGTCTCTGGCGCGTTTCGGAGAAGAAGGCGTGACGCGTTTTCGGGAGTGGCATTCCCTCTTTGCGTAGAGCACCGGACCGGAAATGTGTGGGGGCAGGAAAAAAGCATCGGTCCGGTTGCCCCATGTATATCGGAATATTAGTATTTTTGCAAACCAGTTTTGAAGGATTTGTACAGCTTTGCAAGTTTTGAAAATTGATACGCGCATTCTCTCTGTGGCGGTGGTTGCTGTGATGGCAGCTGCGGCATTTGTGCCTTGCAATGCATTAATTCCCGGAGCAGGATATGAAAAGGCCGTCACTGATAGCGTGACTCCCGGCGATACATTGCGGCGCGACACCGTCATAGACTTCGGCGGCGCGGTTGCTGCCGACAGTCTTTCTGCAGATTCTGCCGCGATGAAGAAGGATGCCCTTGACGCCCCGGTGGCATATTCGGCAAGTGACTCGATTACCTATGACGCTGCATCGCGCAAGGCATATCTTTTCGGCAGCAGCGACGTGAAATACGAGAACATGGAGCTCAAGGCCCAGCGCATAGAAATGGACATGGACAGTTCTGTGGTACATGCCTATGGCGAGCAGGATTCGGTAGGCGTATGGAGCGGCCTTCCGATTTATACGCAAGGAAGCGAAAAGTACGACAGCGAGCGGATGAGCTTCAATTTCAAGACGAAAAAGGGGTTTATCAGCAATGTGAAGACAGAGCAGGGCGAGGGTTTCATGCAGAGCGAGAACTCGAAACGCGCAAAAGACGGAACGCTTTATCTGGAGCATGCCAAATACACTACATGTGACGCAAAGCACCCCGATTTCTATCTTGCATTGTCGCGCGCAAAGGTAAAACCCGGGAAAGAAGTGGTTTTCGGCCCGGCATACCTTGTGGTTGCCGACGTTCCGCTCCCGCTGGCAGTTCCCTACGGTTTCTTCCCTTTCAGGAAAAAGTATTCAAGCGGCTTTTTGATGCCTACCTATGGCGATGACAGCCGCCGCGGCTTCTATTTGAGAAACGGAGGCTATTATTTTGCTTTCAATGACTATTGGGATATGCGCCTTTTGGGAGAATTGTATACAAAAGGGTCGTGGGGAACTACAGTGGAAACCACATACAACAAACGCTACCGTTACTCCGGCAATATTTTTGTCAGCTATCAGAGCACGGTAGACGGCGAAAAGAATATGCCCGACTATTCCAAGACTACAAGTTTCAAGATACAGTGGGCCCACCGGCAGGATTCAAAGGCGTTGCCCAATTCCACGTTCTCGGCAAGCGTAAACTTCGCTACCGAGAATTATGAACGCAACAATCTGTATTCGCTCTACAATCCGGAGTTGCTCACGCAGTCAACGCGCACGAGTAGTGTGTCTTATTCCCATACTTTCGAAAAAATAGGTCTCACGGTTTCCGCTACAGCCAACCTGAACCAGAATATGCGTGATTCCACCATCGATCTTACATTCCCCGACCTCAATATCTCGCTTTCAAGAGTATATCCTTTCAAGCGCAAGAAGATGAGCGGCAAGGAACATTGGTACGAAAAAATCTCAATGAACTATACGGGGCAAATCAGCAACCGCATTTCTACCAAAGAAGACAAGTTGCTTCACTCCAATCTTATCAAAGACTGGCGAAACGGCATGAACCACAGTATTCCTGTCTCGGCGAATTTTCAGATATTCAAATACATAAACATTACCCCCAGTTTCCAGTTTACCGACCGTATGTATTCCAACAAGATTATGCGCTCGTGGGACACGCAAAGCCAATCCGAGCAGTGCGATACAATCTACGGTTTCTATAATGTATACAACTGGAATGCGTCGGTTTCGGCAAACACTACTCTTTACGGCTTCTATAAGCCTTGGCGCCGGCTGTTCGGAGACGGCATTATAGCGGTACGCCATGTGTTGAAACCTTCGCTGTCGTTCAGCTACGCTCCCGATTTCGGGTCTTCTCACTACGGCTATTACGACTCTTATGTACGCACCGATGCCGACGGCAATGTCAGCACGGTGAGCTATTCGCCTTATTCGAGCGGCATGTTCGGGGTGCCGTCGAAAGGAAAGTCGGGAAATATCAGCATGAAGATTTCCAACAACCTTGAAATGAAAGTGAAAAGCAGCCGCGATTCCACCGGCGAGAAAAAGATTAGCCTTATTGACGAATTGTCGGCATCGCTGTCGTATAATACAGCGGTAAAAACCCGGCAATGGAGCGATCTTAATACAAACATCCGCCTGAAATTGTGGAAGAATTACACATTTTCGATGGCTGCTTCATTTGCTACATATGCCTACCAGTTCAACGAGGCCGGTAACGTAGTGGAAGGCGACCGTACGGAATGGAGCTATGGCAGGTTCGGGCGTTTTCAGGGTATGTCGCAAAACTTGTCTTATACGTTCAATAACCAGACTTTCAAAAAGCTCTTCGGCAGAAAAGACGCAGCAAATTCAGATGAAGACATAAACCAGGCTGTAGAAGAACCTGCTGACGACAATTATGACGAAGACAATATTGATGACGATGGTACAAACGACAGCAACATCGACCCCGCATTGCGTAACTCGAAGAATTCGGCAAAGCCTTCGGGCAAAGGTAGCCGTATCGATGAAGACGGATATAAACGTTTCAGTATTCCATGGAGTTTGTCTGTGAGCTATGGAATAACAATGTCGGAAAACCGGAGTGCAAAAATCAATACCAAAACAATGCGGTATCCTTACAAGTATACGCAATCGTTGAATTTCTCGGGTAATGTGAAGGTTTCGGACGGGTGGAATATAAATTTCAGTTCCGGCTATGATTTCAATTACCATAAACTCTCAATGACAACGGCATCTCTTTCTCGCGACCTTCACTGCTTCATGATGTCGTGTTCCATAGTGCTTCGCCCATATACAAGTTACAATTTCTCATTCAGGGCCAAGACTTCAACTCTTGCCGACGCTCTGAAATGGGATAAAAGGAGCGGGTATTCGACGAACATAGACTGGTACTGATGCCATAAGTATTGTGACTTTTGCAGTTTTGATGCGAAACAGTTATTTTTGCAAATGGGAATTTTTAATGCGTAATATAAAATGAAACTGAAAAGTATTTGCTTGGTGGCAACGCTGGTTGCGTTGCTTGTTTCCTGTGACGGTGAATCTACCACCACCAATCATCTGATATATTTTCCACTGCCGTCGGGTGTGGCGTATTCCGACCAGACAGCCGACACTTTGGCTGTGCAATGCACGGACTCATGGACAGTGACAACAACTGACGTGACTGCCGATAACTGGTTTTCGCCCAAGGAATTTTCCTATACTATAGAAAACGGGCATGCCGTTTATGTTACTAAAGCTCTTGTACTTGACGTCAATGCCACAGGGGCTATGCGGCGCTCTACCTTTACATTGAAAAGCAATGGAAAAACTATCACGAAGTCGTATGTCCAAGTGCCATGGATGAATGTAACCCGACCGATGGCCCAGGTAAGGCGTAAGGACGGAACGGTAACCTCGCTTTATGATGACGAGCATTTCGATGAATTGATGGCTTATTTCTATTTTTCCGAAACCGAAGAAGCGGGTAGCGATAGTATAGAATTGGTTCTATATTCCCGCTCGGCAAAAGTCGCAACGGCTGAGAACTGGATAGAACTGCAGGATGGTGAGGGTAATTATGTCACTTCATTGGAGGTGTCAACTCCTGCTGAAAGCCCCACTACAATTAAAATCCCGTTCAGGTATCTGGCTAATTCAATCGACAGCAAACGGCAAGGTAAAATAGTTATAACAACATCCAACGGAGTAACCCAGGAAATCTCGGTTATACAAGATGCGAAATAGAATAAATAGCAGCGAAATTATTGGCGTATAAAAGCCTTTTAAAAACAATGATAACCTGCTGACTGAATTGTACACAAGGTCAGCAGGTTATTATTGTATTAATGCGCTAAAAGACGATGGGGTAAAGCTACATGTAAAGCTTTTCTTTTACAATGAGATTGTAAACGTCTTTGTGTAGCAATGAGGAGAAATCTTCCCCGTTAATGATTTTCTGCCGAATCATTGTCGACGATATGTTTGATATAGGCATGTTGGCAAACATAACATTTTGCGGCAAATCCTTTTCATTGACTTCATACCCTGGCCGCGGATATATTGCTATACGATAGTTGTCGATGATATCCTTGAATCTATGCCATTTGTGAAATGTGGTCCAATTGTCGGAGCCAATGAGCAGTGTAAAAGTATGGTTGGCATACATTTTACTCAATGCGCACAATGTGGTCCATGTATACGTTGGACGCGGAAGATGGAATTCGAAATCAGAAACGCATATTCTTTCCAAACCTTTGCAGGCCATACAGGCCATTTGGTAACGCTTTTCTTCCGGCAACAGCGTTTGGGAAGATTTTAACGGATTTTGTGGTGAAACCATGAGCCAAACTTCATCTACTATACCCGCTGAAACCATTGCTTGCGCAATGGCAATGTGAGCATTGTGAATCGGATTGAAGGAACCTCCCAAAATGCCGGTGCGAATAAATCCCATATGCTTCTATGAGTCGAGAAAGCGGGTGATGGTGCTGGTTGCTTCAGAAACGGCTGTATCCAAGTCGTTGTTGATAATAACTTTGTCGAATTTTGGGGCAAACGAAAGTTCATATTCCGCTCTTTCTATGCGACGTTCTATAACTTCTGCGCTATCGGTGCCGCGTTTTTCCAGACGTCGCCGTAGCTCTTCGATTGAAGGAGGCTGAATGAATATACTCAACGCTTGTTCGCCATAGATGTTCTTTATATTGCATCCTCCACAAACGTCAACATCGAGCACGATGTTTTCGCCTGACGCCAATTGTTTTTCTACCTGTGAACGCAGTGTACCATAAAAGCGCCCGGGATAGACTTCCATGTATTCAAGAAACTCGTTGTTTTTGATTTTTTCTTTGAATTGTTGTTCCGAAAGAAAAAAATATTCCACGCCATCAACTTCTGTGCCACGTGGTGGGCGCGATGTGGCACTTATGGAAAATGACAAAGGAACATTGGCATCGAGTAAACTCTTGATGATTGTGGATTTGCCGCTACCGCTTGGCGCCGAGAAGATTACCAGTTTTCCTCGCATTGTAGAAAGTCTTGACGGATTATAACACATTAAGCACTTGTTCCTTTATCTGCTCGAGCTCATCCTTCATCATAACCACGATATTCTGCATTTCGGCAAGGTTGCTCTTACTGCCCAGAGTGTTTATTTCACGTCCCATTTCCTGAGCTATGAAGCCAAGTTTCTTGCCTTGACCGTATTGTCCGTCGAGAGTTTCGCCGAAATATTTTAAGTGGTTTGTAAGACGTTGCTTTTCCTCGTTGACATCAAGCTTTTCGATGTAGTAAATCATTTCCTGCTCAAGTCTGCCTTTGTCTATTTCAACATCTTTCAACTGGGCTAGTTCGGCAACGATGCGTTCGCGTATTTTTGCAACGCGCATTTTTTCAAAAGGTTCTACTTCTATAAGCAGACGGCCGATGTTGCTGATTTTCTCACGGAATTTTGTCATCAGTGCCGCTCCTTCTTGTTGACGAAAATCTACTAGGGCGTCAATTGCTTGGATAATGGCGGTCTTTACAACGCTCCATTCTTCGTCATCAGCAATATCCGGTTCTGACGATGAGGGCGTAATGTTGAAATGTGTCAAAATGCTCCACCAGTCTTTAGGAGGCATAATGTTGCATTGGGTGGATATGTCGTTTATTTGTTGTATATAGTTTTTGACGGCATCCGGGTTGATAGGCGTGACAGGTGTAGTGGAAGTTTCTTCCGTTACAAGGCTGAAATCGACTTTTCCCCTCAGCAACTTTTCGGCAATAAGGTTTCTAATTTCAAGATCATGATCACGATAATCTGTTGAAATCCTGGTGCTGATGTCCAAAGATTTTGAATTAAGCGATCTTACTGTTATGCAGATTTTTTTATTCTTATAAGTGGCTTCAGCTTTACCGAAGCCTGTCATAGACATAATCATTTTGTAGTATTAAACGTTTTCACAAGCAAAGTTACATGATTTTTTGCGAAGAGACGAAGTCTCAAGGTAATACCGGTGGAATTTTAGAACCCAGGCCTTATATTTTTTAGGAAGTTATATAGCTTGTGTACGGGCAATCCCATTACGTTGAAGAAACTTCCTTCAATATGGCTGATACCTATCATGCCAATCCATTCTTGAATACCGTATGACCCGGCTTTGTCAAAAGGTTTGAATGTGTCAATGTACCATTGAATTTCGTCTGGCTGTAGTGGGGCAAACGTAACACGGCTTTCGGAAGCGAACGTGTGAATATTTCTTTTAGTCATTACGGTAACACCGGTAATAACCAAATGTGTTCTTCCCGATAGAGATTCAAGCATATTGATTGCTTCTTTACGCGAGTGAGGCTTTCCCAATACCTGTTTATCGAGTGCTACAATAGTGTCTGCGGTTATCACCAGTTGGTTGTCGGTGATGCTTGTGTTGTAGGCTTCAGCTTTTGTTCGGGAAATGAATTGGGGAATCTCGGCAACATCAAGTTCGTGAGGGTAGCATTCATTTATTCCGTCAATAACCTTAACGGAAAACGGTAGACCGGTTTTTTGTAATAGCTCGCGACGACGAGGCGAATTGCTTGCGAGTATTATTGAATAGTCTTTGAGATTATCAAAAGGTGTTACCATCCGAAAGCCTGTTTATCGTTCATCCATTTGCCTTGAGCACGCATGACAGTTTCAACCACATCGCGCACGCATCCTTCTCCTCCTGCTGCATGCGATATGTATAATGAAATTTCCTTTATTTCATTTACGGCATCGCTTGGGCAACATGGGCATCCTACAATGTTCATAATTTCGTAGTCGGGTATATCGTCACCCATATAGATAATCTCGTCGTGCTGTAATTTGTTGTCCAAGCACCATTTGTTGAATATCTCTATTTTAGTTTGGGCTCCGATAAATACATCGTTGATTCCGAGCCGGTTGTAGCGCATTTTAATGGCCGGAGTGCGTGCCCCTGTTATAATCGCAATTTTCAAGCCTTGTTTCACTGCATACTGTAGCGCATACCCGTCTTTTGTATTAACGGTTCTGGAAGGCTCGCCTTCTTTGTCCATTCCGATGGTAGTACGGCTTAACACTCCGTCTACATCAAGCACTATCGCTTTTATTTTTTTCAATTCGTAGTTTATCATAGGCTTAGCAATTGTGAACTTGTGTGCTTTTGAAAATACTTTCACTTATAGCTTTGTAGATATTCAAGATATTCTCCTGCATCATTGTTTCATGCATTTCGATAATTTTACGGTCATTCCTCAAAGCTGGGCCTGTTTGGGCTTCTTCGGGAGTAAGATCGTGCACTTTTTTACATGTTTCTTCGATTAAAGGTAGTAAAACTTCAAAGTTGCATCCTGCAATTTCCGCTTGTTGTTTGGCAATGGTATAGCAGTGGTTTACAAAATTTGAAGCAAATACAGCCGCAAGATGCAGGCGTTTACGTTTTTCGCTACTTAATACCATACATTTTTTTGCCGATATTCGTTCTGCTATGCTTATAATATCACGCTCAGTTTCAGCATTGCAACCTTCGGCAAATAGATTGACATCATTGAAATCAACGTGCCGGTGTTTACTGAAAGTCTGCATAGGATACAACACTCCCCATTGGTATGCATGGTTTTCGAGCACATTAATATCTACGCTTCCAGCTGTGTGCAAAAGTAGGGAACGTGATGTTTTTTTTTCTATTTGTTTGGCTATTTCAGATATAGCATCGTCTTTTACGGAAATAATGTAAATGTCGGCCTCTTCGGGAATTTCCCGTAAATTGTTGTATGCATTGCATCCAATTGATTGTGCCAGTGCTTCGGCATTTTCCTTATGCAGGCTGTATATGCCTTTTGGGCGGTAGCCTGCATTGTTCATTGCCTTTGCCATATGCCAACCTACATTTCCGGCACCTATCATAAAGAACGATTTTTGCTCCATATTATAAAACCTTTTCTGCATAAAAAGGATGCATGTCAGTCAATGCATCCTTTTTATTGTAGCTGTTGTAATTTGCATATATTACTGATATGAACCACCTGCAATGTCAAGAAGTTCATTGGTTATAGCTTGTTGCCGCGTCTTGTTGTAGGTCAAAGTCAACTGTTCTATTAGGGTGTCGGCATTGTCGGTTGCTACTTGCATAGCTATTACGCGTGAAGCATGTTCTGCTGCAATGCTGTCGAGTATCATAGTGAATATCTGCAGATGCAGCGTAGCCGGAACTAAAGATGTCAGAATTTCAGCTGGCGAAGGTTCTATAATATAATCTAGACGTCTTGATAGATTCTTGTCGCTATTGTCACCTTGTGTAAGTTCAAAATTAGCAGGTAGAAAAGTTTCCCTTTCAACTTCTTGTCTCGAAGAACTGATAAAGTGTTGTGAAATTAATTCTACTTTGTCGATTTTGCCATCACAAAACTTCTTCATAAACTGTCTTGCAATCTCTGAAGCGGCTTTGTAAGAAGGATGTTCCAAAACATCCGAATTATCGCCATTAAAAATGTATCCGGCTTTTTCTGCTGCCTTTGCTACTTTTTTCCCAATAGGATAGATTTCCACATCAATACCTTGCTGTTTGTATTCGTCTGCGACTTTAAGCAACTTTTTGATTACATTCGCATTGAATGCACCGCATAGACTTGAATTGGATGAAACCGCAATAATGGCAACTTTTTCAATGGGCCGTTTTTCAGAATAGGCGGTTTCAATATTACCTTCGGTAGCACTAAGAAAACGCTGCATGATGGAGGCGAGTTGTGCTTCGTAGGGACGCATGCATTCAATCGTCTTCTGAGCATGGTGCAACTTAGAAGATGCAACCATTTTCATGGCGTTGGTTATTTTGCGTGTGCTCTTTACCGAACTTATTCTGTTTTTTACTTCTTTAAGCGACGGCATATTGTCAATTATATTGAGAACCTAAAGCTTGGGCTTCCTCTTCTATGATTGAAGTAACTTCTGCAGAGATGTTTCCTTCCAGAATTTTATCCAAAACATCTGCTCTATGTTTGCTGCGGATTACCTGTAAGAAATTCTCTTGGAACTCTGATATTTTTTCTATGGGTACATTGCTCATCAAGCCATGTGTGCCGCAATACAGTATTGCTATCTGTTCTTCAACAGGCATAGGGGAGTATTGTTTCTGAATCAGCAATTCTTGTGTTTTACGTCCTCGGTCAAGTGTCATTGCTGTTACTTTGTCCATGTCGCTTGAGAACTGTGAAAAGGCTTCGAGCTCACGGTATTGCGCTTGATCTATTTTTAGTGTTCCTGCAACCTTTTTCATAGCCTTGATTTGGGCAGAACCACCAACTCGCGATACCGAAATACCTACATCAATGGCAGGCCGGAAACCTTCGTTGAATAGGTTTGAAACGAGGTATATCTGTCCGTCGGTAATAGAAATTACGTTGGTAGGAATATATGCCGAAACGTCTCCTGCTTGAGTCTCAATAATTGGAAGGGCTGTGAGTGATCCTCCACCTACAACTTTTCCTTTCAATGATTCTGGCAGGTCGTTCATCTTTTCAGCTACAGACGTTTCTGTATTTATCTTTGCCGCACGTTCCAAGAGGCGTGAGTGAAGATAGAATACGTCTCCAGGATAAGCCTCTCGGCCAGAGGGGCGGCGGAGAATCAGTGAAATTTCACGGTATGCTACTGCTTGTTTTGACAAGTCGTCGTATACAACCAGGGCATGCATGCCACGGTCGCGGAAATATTCGCCAATAGCAGCTCCTGCAAACGGAGCATAATATTGCAAAGCGGCAGAATCAGACGCTGTTGCGGCAACAACAACAGTATAAGGCATAGCTCCATGCTCCTTGAGCACATGTACTGTGTTGGCAACAGTAGAGGCTTTTTGGCCTATAGCCACATATATGCAATATACGGGATCGCCCTTCTCGAAATTGTATTTTTGGTTTATAATCGTGTCTATAGCAATAGCAGTCTTGCCTGTTTGACGGTCACCGATGATCAATTCGCGTTGTCCGCGCCCAATGGGTATCATTGAATCGATAGCTTTGATACCAGTCTGCAGAGCCTGATTTACCGGTTGACGGTAAATCACACCTGGCGCTTTGCGGTCGAGAGGCATTCTTACTTTTTCTCCATCAATAGGTATGCCGCCGTCGATTGGAATGCCAAGCGGGGTTATAACCCTACCAAGCATGTTGTCATTGACATCGATCGAGGCAAGGCGGCATGTGCGTTTTACTGTTTGCCCTTCCTTGATGCCTTCGCTAGATCCGAGAATTACGGCGCCGACATTGTCTTCCTCCAAGTTCATGACAATGCCCATTGTCCCGTCTTCAAACTCTAGCAATTCGTTTGCCGTTGCATTCAAGAGACCATATATGCGTGCTACACCGTCGCCGACCGTTAGCACGGTTCCAACTTCTTCGAGTTTTAGACTCGTGTCCAATGATTTTAATTGGTCGAGTAAAACACTCGACACTTCGGCAGGATTAATATTGTTTGGCATAAATTGTTCTGTTAATTATTTACGTTTACGAGTTTCCCGCAGCCCGCATAAGGCTTTTGCGTATGTTTTTAATTTGATTGCCCACAGAAGCATCTATACGGTAGGTGTCATATTCCAAAATGAATCCACCGCCTATAGACGGACGATTTTCAACTTGCATAAGAACTTTTCCGTTGGTGTATCCAGCAACTAGATGTTCCATTTTTTCTATGAACGCATTGTCAACTTTGGTGCTCGTTATAAGCCGACTCTTTATTACGTTTTTGTGGGCGAGAAACTGCGTTTCGAAGGATGAAGCGATGAACTGCAAAATATTTGTACGATGCTTCTCCGCTACCAATTCGAAAAAGCGTAGGGTAGCTTTAGCTGGATTTTCACCGGCAGCCTTGCTTAAGAGACTTATCTTGTCGGCTTTAGGAAGCACCGGGTTGTCGATCATTCGGCGAAGTTGCGGAGTCTTTATATAAGCATGCGACAGATTGCACATGTCTTTGTATACCTGCTCTTCTTCGTTTAGATCGATTGCGTATTGCAGCAACGCCTTTGCATAACGGAAAGAAACCGTACCTGTATTCATCTTCGAAATTATTTGTCAAATTTCATTTCTTCAAGGATGCTGTTAATAAACTCAGATTGCTCGTCCTTGTTCTCAAGATTTTTGCGCAATACTTTTTCTGCAATGCCAGTAGATATTTCCACAACTTCACTGCGGATATCGCGCATAGCAATTTCTTTTTCAGCCGTAATCTGTGATTTGGCAGCATCAATCATTTTCTGACCTTCGACATTAGCTTTGTCGCGAGCCTCTTTTATGATAGTTTGGCTTGTTGACATTGCTTCTTTTAGAATTTTTGCTTGTTCTTCGCGTGCCTCTCTTATGATTTTCTCGCTCTCGGATTTTATGTTGGCAAGTTTTTCATTGGCTTCGCGAGCATTCTGCAAAGATTCGTCAATATACCTTTTCCTGTCTTCTACCATTTTTGTTATCACGGGGAAACCAAACTTTGCCAATACGATAAACATAATGGCAAATGCCACCACCATCCAAAACAGCAGACCGGAATCAGGAGTCAGTAAAGCTGGCATTTGTATTTACGGCAAATTACTGGAACAAGCCCAAAAGACAAACGATTACAGCAAAAAGAGCAACACCCTCAACAAGAGCGGCTATAATAATCATGTTCAAACGGATATTGTTGGTCTCTTCGGGCTGACGTGCTATTGCCGACATGGCTTCGCCGCCGATACGACCGATACCAATACCGGCACCGATTGCTGCTAAACCTGCACCTAAACCTGCACCCATCTTGGCGAGTGCTGCATCCAGTAGAATAAATAAAAGAGATGTCATAGTTGTTTGTTTTTATATTTATTGTTGATTATTTCCTGTTGATTATTTTTTGTGTGGTTCGAGGTGGGCCAAACCGATAAATACAGCGCTGAGCATTGTAAATACGTAGGCTTGTATGAATGCCACCAAAAGTTCTAGAAAATCCATGAATATTGTCATCGCAACGCTTACTACCGTAAGTGAGGTGCCTGCAGTCACACTCATTTGGAACGTTATGAATATGATGCATACCAATGATATTATAATGGCATGTCCTGCGAGAATATTGGCAAACAAACGTACCATAAGTGCAAAAGGCTTTGTGAATACGCCAAAGAATTCGATTACAGGCATCATAGGAATTGGAAATTTGAGCCATGTGGGAACATCGGGCCAAAATATGTCTTTCCAATAATGTCTGTTGCCAAACAGATTGGTGGCAATGAACGTGCAAATGGCCAAAAAGAATGTGATTGCGATGTTGCCTGTCAAATTCGCTCCTCCCGGGAATATTGGTATCATTCCCATAAGATTGCTGGCAAATATGAAAAAGAAGACAGTCAGAAGATAGGGAGCGTATTTCCTGTAATGTTGCTCTCCGATACTGCTCTTAATGACGTCATCGTTAATGCTCATTACAAACATTTCCATAAATCCAACGAAACCTTTAGGCGCATTGTCTTCAGGCTTTTTGCCGCGATACCACCGTGCACAGCGAAGCAGCAGAAATGTTGTCAGACTCACAACAATAAGCAGTTCCAGCACATCTTTCGAAATGGAAATATTGAAAGGAACAATTTCCTCGCCCTTGGAATTTCTTTCAACGATCTTCCCCGAGTTTTTTGCTGAAGTTGAAATGCTGAATCCTCTATAACTTCCACCGTTCTTGTGGAATTTTGATGACATAAACACATTCCATCCCGAAGTCTTGCTATAGACTATAACCGGTAGCGGAATTATAATCTCTTTCTCCCCGATATTGGTAACATGCCATTCGTAAGCATCATCAGTATGGCTGAAGATGATATGCTGAATGTCTATCTTCTCTTTTGGGAGAGCCTGGGCATGTGTCGCGTTTCCCGCAGTAGAAACCACCAGAAAAACTAGCGCCAGAATTATTGCTGAAAAAAGTCGTCTACACATTTTGAATTCTTTTTTTTCGTTCAAGGTCGAAAAAATAAGCTACTTCCAAAACCATTGCCATTATATACAAAAGGAATGAAGATATTCCAATAATCAAAGCATTTTCCTTGTAGATGTATATAAGCGTAGTGATCAGCATCAGGCTTGCTAGGAATCTTACGGCTTTATCTATCAAGTAAAATGATGTGATTGAGTTGGACTTCGTGTTTTGGAACAAGTCTCGCACAAACATGGAACCAGTGTTTGCCGCGCAGAAAAAAGAGCCAAGTATGACTAAAGGTACGGTCGTTTCGCACCTCCCGCATCTGTTTGCCACAACCGACGCGATTAAAGTCATCGCTGCGATGGATGCAATGCTTGCTATTGTATATTTTACTCGCTTGCTGGGCATAATCCTATTGTTTCGGCTCTATACATGCAACTATTTCGTTGTTTGAGACTTCGATAAAACCTCCGTTTATTTGAATTTCGTTTTTCGACTCAGTAGTATAAGAGAGTATGCCGCTTTGTAGGCTTGTAATTATAGGTGCATGCCCTTCCAGTATTTCAAATGGGCACAAACTGCCGGGTACTTTTACATTCTGCACTTCTCCCTTGTATACGATGTCTTCTGGCGAAATTACTGTAAGTTTCATCATATCCGTTTTTTGACGTTTCTAGTCTTTTGCTTCCGACAATAGTTTTTCTCCTTTGGCAATCGCGTCATCGATTGTCCCGACATTGAGGAATGATTGCTCTGGGAGATTGTCAACTTCACCGTCCATAATCATATTGAAGCCGCGTATGCATTCGTCAATGGGAATTTGAACTCCCGGGAGCCCGGTGAACTGTGTGGCAACCGAGAAAGGCTGGCTCAGGAAACGCTGCACTTTGCGAGCTCTATTCACTGTCTGCTTGTCTTCATCCGACAATTCATCCATACCCAATATGGCGATGATATCTTGTAATTCGGCATATTTCTGCAGAATGTGAATCACCCGTTGTGCGCATTTGTAGTGGGCTTCACCAAGGATTTTGGGATCCATTATGCGCGATGTTGATGCCAGCGGGTCCACTGCCGGATAAATGCCCATTTCTGTGATTTTACGGTTCAACACCGTTGTGGCATCAAGGTGGGTGAATGTTGTGGCAGGGGCGGGGTCGGTCATGTCGTCAGCCGGCACGTAAACCGCTTGCACAGAAGTGATTGATCCGCGTTTTGTCGAGGTGATGCGTTCCTGCATGGCTCCCATTTCGCTAGCCAGGGTGGGTTGGTACCCCACAGCCGACGGCATGCGTCCCAACAGGGCCGATACTTCAGAACCGGCTTGCGTAAAGCGGAAAATGTTGTCGATGAAGAATAGTATATCGCTCGATTTTCCGTTTTCGCCTCCCTTGTCACGCATACTCTCTGCTATAGACAGCCCGGAAAGCGCAACAGCCGAACGCGCTCCGGGGGGCTCGTTCATTTGGCCGTACACAAGGGTAGCCTGGCTCTTTCCCATTTCGTTGTAATCAACTTTGCTCAAGTCCCAATGGCCTTGCTTCATCGACTCCTTAAACTCATCGCCATATCGTATTACGTTCGATTCTATCATCTCGCGCAGCAAGTCATTACCTTCGCGAGTACGTTCACCAACACCGGCAAATACAGAGAAACCGTCATGCACTTTTGCGATGTTGTTGATCAACTCCATGATAAGCACCGTTTTGCCTACACCAGCTCCTCCGAAAAGTCCGATTTTTCCGCCTTTAAGGTAAGGCTCCAAAAGGTCAATGACCTTAATGCCTGTAAACAATACTTCCTGTGAAGTTTTCAGTTCCTCGAATTTAGGCGCTTCGTGGTGTATAGGGTAGTCGTTGTCGTGAGCTAAAGGCTTCAAACCATCAATGCTTTCACCTACAACGTTCATCATCCGGCCTTTTATCTGGTCACCGGTTGGCATGGATATTGACGCTCCCGTTCTGATTGCCTGTAAGCCACGCTTCAAGCCATCGGTATTGTCCATTGCCACCGTTCTTACAGTGTTTTCGCCAATGTGTTGCTGTACTTCGGTAATGAGTTTGCTGCCATCGGGGCGCAATATATGAAGCGCTTCCTTTATTGCAGGCAGGACGTCTTCTGCCTTTCGGCCGGATGTGTCGAAGGTGACATCGATAACCGGACCGATTATTTGGGATACACGACCTGTTTCTTGAGCCATAGTTGAATTTTTGATATAGTCTTACAATTTTTCGTTTGCAAATTTACGTTTTTTCTCGGATAAAGTGGCGTTTTGGTTATGGTTTATTAACGATATTTTCAAGATATTTCATCTCGCCTCCTCTATGCTGATTTATAATATCAGTCCGAAAAAATTGAGTATTTGTTTCATTAAACCTTCTCTGTATGCTTTTTCAGTAACAGATTCAAACGGAAATCCCAGTACGACAGTCTTGTAATCCCCGCTCCACGCTACAGCGGCACTAAGATTGTTTTCTGTATACCGCATAATGGTAGCAGCCTGGTCGTCAGCAGGCTCAATGCCATCGGGTGACTCTACTGCGTAACTTTTTTCGTTTAGAATGTTGTGGTATTTGAATTGCCCTGAAAAGAAGTCGAATTTTGATGTTACGCAACTGATGTCTCCATTGCGTGCAGCGCGACTGTTGCGCCATTTATAATGGAGTGTGCTTTGTGCAAAATCTCGGTCTTCTTTTAGGGAAGGGGTAACTGGGTTGCACCAAAGGTCACTTGCCACATACGCGCCCGATACAAAAATATTTCCGCCTTGTCGGGTGTAGGCTGTAATTGCCTGTTGCAGCCTTTGGGGGAATGTCTTGAATGAAACAGGATAGTATCCTCCGTTTCCCATTTTGCATTGGCGTTGTTTCCCCAATATCAGGTCTACAGCGGGGTAGCGGGCCATATCGACTATGCTGTCGGTAATTGCATCGGCGCTGCACGATACGAACGACATGCCTGCTGCAAGTATTGCTTCGCCATGGCATGTGGGAAAGTCGAATGTGTTTCCGGCAATGAGTTTATTTTCGTAGTTTCCGTAGCTGTCGCCGAAACCGCCCGAATCGTCATCGTGCCATGGCTCGCTGCGGTTGAAATTCTTCATGTCGCCTATATAGCTGAAATCTTTGATGTAGGGCACTCCGTGGTCTTCTTCGCAAAGAAATCCGGCTAATGCTGTGTCGGCAGGAGCGGGGGCCGTGAAATCAGTAGGTGCACTGACGCGGGTAAAGTTGTTTACGACGAGCACGGCATTTTGTTTTGTGTTTTGTGGTTTTGTAGAGGATGCGCTTTCGTTGCTTAGGGCTGCCGAAAGTGTTTCCGACGGGAAACTTTCTCCTCCCCGGTTTACGGCAGTTACTTTGAAACTACAGATTTTCCCCGCAGGAATGGTTGTCTGCCATGAAGTGCCTTTAACCTTTGTGCCGTTGTCGAAATTGGCATTTCCCAATCGGGTGTAAACTATATAATAGTCGGGCTCGGCGGTAGGTTCTAGCGAGTCGGTTGCGGCTCTCCACGACAAATCGATTTTCTGCGCGCCGGATGGCGCAAACTGGATGGCAAAATGTGTGACGGGCAAGGGTTGCACAACATACTGCTTTCCGTATTGCGATGCCATGAACTGCAGCATTCCTTTGTAGATTGCGCGGCTCACGGTAAAGCGGAAGCGCGGGTCCAGGCCATAGCGCATGTCGGCAAAATTTTGGTGCGAGAGAAGTTCTAGAAGCATTGTCGGTACTTTTGGCTCCCAGGCTTCGTAGTATGGTTTGTTCCATTTGCCGCGTCTTGACCATTGGGGCAGGTAGATTTTGCGTATGTCGTTCACAATGTTGCTTTGTATCAATTCACAAAGGTCGTGTGAAAGAAATTTTGATGAGCCGTTGTAGAATTTGCCGTCGTCTCCTTTGGTGGAATATATTGCTAGAGAGCCCACGGTGCGGTTGTCTTTGTAAGTGCCGGCATCGGTGTGGAATGCGAACGAGAGGTCTACGGGAATATTAAGCCCTTTTTCGTTTGGATTCACCGACGATCCGCCAGCTATGTAATTCACCCAAAGTCCGCGATTAATGTAGTCGTCGGTGTAGTCGTCCTTTCCTTGGGTAGGGGAGTATACGGAGTCGGGAACTCCGGCCCACTGCATGTAGTAGCGGGCGCCTTCTGTATACCGGGGGTATGTGCTTGTAACTGCGGGGTAGTTGCGGTGAAGTGTGTCGCTGGGCGAATTGCTGCGGGCAATATTGCCCATTCCGCCGCCGAAGCGCACTGCATCGGCGGTTATGGCTTTTCCTCGTTTATTTGAGCGGTTGCTGAGTACAACTCTATTTGCTTCGCTGCATCCTGCGGCAAAGTTGAATGTGCCAAGGTATACCCAAGTTCCGCCGCCCATTGTCTGGTTTACGCTAAAGCTTGTGGTGGAGCCGTTGTGGTATATTGTGTAAGAGGCATCTTCGGTGGAATTTTCTACAGTGTGGTAAGATACGTATACGGCATATTCGCCGGCTTGGTTTATTTGTGGGGTCCAACTGATGCTGCTGGAGTCTTTGCCGGTTGTGGTGGCCGTAATGCGGTAGCTGCCGTCAAGGAACGGGTTTTCGAAGTTCTTGTAGGTGCCCCGGAGATGAGCAAAGCCTTTTCCTTGGCCGTTGGCCCAGGCTTCTTTGCCGTTGGTTTCCGTGTAGCGTGAGCCGCTGTCAATGCCTTTGTCGTTATCCACGATTATTTCCTCGCTTTGCGTGTCGCGCTCGCGCGGAATAAGGACATTTGCTCCGGCATTCTCGAGCATGGGCACGAGAAACGGCATCACGTAACTGCGGGTATAGAGGTCTTCTACGGTCATGAACATTCTTGCCCGCTGCCATTCCCATCTTGTAAGTTTGGGCTCGTAGTAACGCCCGTGGCTTGGCCATATCACAATGTGCTTTCCCTGCAGCCCGCGGTCAGGGACGGAAATTTGCGAGATATTTGTCACTAGGGGCGTTTGGTTGGGACGAGTGAATCTTTCGGTTTTCGATTTCGCAGTGCGCAGTGCCAAGGGAACGTATTCGCTTATTTCGTGACCGTCGGTGTATATTACGGTTTTGTACTTGGAGTATTCTTCCGGCAAAAAAGTATAAAGTTTTGAGTATACATCTTTTACGTTCTCTTCGTTGAAGGAAATGTATGAGCAGTTGTCCGATGCCGTGAAATACAAAGTGTTTGCACTGTCTTTCACATCGTCGATCCTTATGCGTCCAATTTGTGATCCACGTGCAGCTAAAGTGGTGAGAAATTCTCCCAGTTGCTTGCGGCTATCGCTAAGTTTGTCTTGTGCAAAAGTATGGACTGGTGTTGCGGCAATGGCTAGAGCCAGTATTTTTGTAAGTTTCGTTAGATTCATGCTTTATAGTCTAATCTATTTATACAGTAGGTATGGTTTTCTTTGTTTCTTGAATTTTTCGACGTCCTTTTTCCAAGTGGCTTTTATCTCATCGGCAGAACGCCCTTGCTCAATCATCTCGCGTATGTAGCTGCACCCCGTGAGCAGATCGAAGAATTTAGTGAAAAAGACGCGTGGTGCACCCATATTTTTGTATGCGTCTATAACGTAGTTCAGATTGATGCCTTTTTTGCAGATTTCCCGGTCGGGTATTTCCGAGAGGTTTTTTCCCCGGCAGAGTTTCCCGACAAGTGGCGGGTTTTTGGCTCCGCTCGTGCTTTGCGGAGTGAAGGTGTAGCTGCTGTTTTTCATGTCTGGGTGTCCGTATATCTGAAACGGCTTGTCGGTACCTCGCCCCAAGCTTATTGTGGTTCCTTCGAAATAGCAAGTTGAGGGGTAGAGGTAGATTGATTTCATGTTGGGCAGGTTGGGCGACGGAGGCACCGTGAGCTTTGCATGTGTTGAATGGCGGTAATTGCGGCATGGTATCACGCGGAGATCGCATTCCAGCCCGTCGTCGAGCCATTTCTCTCCGTTTATCATAAGCGCAAGTTCTCCCAAAGTCATGCCATGCACTATGGGTATCGGTAGCCAGCCGACTCCCGAACGATATTTCATGTCGAGTATAGGCCCATCTACGTAGAATCCATTGGGATTGGGGCGGTCGAGCACTATTACCGGCTTTTGTGTTTTCGCACACAGGTTCATCAGTCTCCACATGGTGACGTAATAGGTGTAAAACCGCAGGCCCACATCCTGTATGTCTACGATCAGCACGTCGAAGGCATCTGTCGCAGTTTCGTCGTTGCCGTTGTAGAGAGAGTAAATGGGTATTCCTGTTTTTTCGTCGGTGGAGTTCTTTACGTGTTCTCCGGCATCGGCATTGCCCCGGAATCCGTGTTCCGGTGAGAATATCATTGCCACGTTCATGCCGCCTTGCAACAGCAGGTCGACAACGTGTGTAGTGTCGGCTAGTCCGGTGTGGTTGGAGTATACCGCTATCTTCTTGCCTTTTACCAGTGGAAAGTATTCGGATGTAAACTCGTCGCCGGTCATGACGCGCCGCGCTGTGGCCGGGAGCGACAGCAGTAATAGCAATATAATCGTGACTGTATTTTTCATTGTTGCTTGGGAGCGGAATACTTTTCTATGAATTGCTTTACACGTGCGGTATAGTCTGCAGGGGCAGTTTTGTACGATTGCGCGTGGGTAGCTCCCGGCACAATCCATATCTCTTTAGGCTCGGGCTTTGCTTTGTAGAGCTGCTGGGCCATGTTTACCGGCACATAGGTGTCTCGGTCGCCGTGGATAAAAAGCATGGGCCGACTGCTTTTCTTCACCTGCTCTTCAGACGAGGCAGTTTTGAAATTGAGGTTGTAGAGTTTTTCTGCCTTTTTCTGTGCGGCTTTGAGCAGTGACTTGCCGGTGACGTGGTAGTCTTTTGCCAGCACATACCGGAACTGCTCCCATACCGAAGTATAGCCGCAGTCTTCCACGAACCATTTCACATTGCTTGGGAGCGAGTCGCCTGAAACCATCATGGTCGTAGCCGCGCCCATCGATACACCGTGTATGGCTATCTGCGTTGAATCACCGAACAGTTTCTTTGCGAAGTCTATCCACAGTTCTACATCTTTTCTTTCGTTCCATCCCATTGTGTAGTGGTCGCCGTCGCTTAGTCCTGATAGTCGCAGGTCGGGCATTATTACGTTGTAGCCGAGGTCGTGACTGTACATGTAACCTAAGTGGGCCACTCCTACCGACGATGACGTATGTCCGTGTACCACGATGGCTGTTCGGGATGGGATGTTGGCTATTGTGTCGTCCGTTGCTTGGAGTCGCGGTGAGCGTATGTAGAGGGCATGAAGGTTGGCGTAGTCAGGCGCAGTAATGAAGGTGTCGCGCAGTGCCTTTGCGGCAGTCAGGCTGTCGCGCCATTGTTTTAGGAATGGGTATTCTGCTATGGCTTCGCTCCAGGCTTTTGTGGTGTCGCGTGAGGTGTTTGACGGTTGTAGCGCTATTTTCAGCATTTTGGTGGCGAGCATCGACGGCACGCAGCTAGTCAGAAACAGCATGGCAAACATGCCAGCCGCCAGTATTGCCTTTGTTTTCCCGCTTACTTGAAAGATTGTGTTCATTGTATTGCAAAAGTCTTGTTTTCGTTTGCCAGTTCGGTGTTGGGGAATACTTCGCGGGCTTGCCGCAGCAGTTCGTTTTCATTGGTGTAGCGCGATGAGAAATGGCCGATTACCAGTTTGTGTACGCCTGCATCGCGTGCCACCGTAGCTGCTTGTTGTGCCGTGGAGTGGAATGTCTCGTCTGCCCTCTGCTCGTTGTCGTTGCCGAATGTGGCTTCGTGGTAAAGCAAATCGACGTCTTTCAGCATTTCGTGAAGTTGCGGTATATACGACGTGTCGGAGCAGTAGGCGTAAGTGCGGGCTTTGTCGGCAGGTGTGGTAAGGCGCTCGCATGCTATGGTTTCTCCGTCGGGCGTGGTCCATGGAATGCCGAGCTTTATGCCGTTTATGGCGTGGACGGGGATGTGGTAGAAATCTATCATGTCGCGCTTTATGTGCGGTAGTTTCTGCTTTTCGCTCACCATGAACCCGCAGCATGGTATGCGGTGACGCAACGGAATTGTGCGTATCTCCACGGTGCGGTCTTCGTAAATCATTTCGTGCTTGCTTGTGTCGGTTTCGTGAAACACGGGGCGGAATTTCATATCCTTGCAATATAGCTGGCAGAGACGCGTCATTGTCGCTTCCAGTCCTGGGGGCGCGAAGATGTGCAGGTCGGCGGTGCGCCCTAACAGACTTAGCGTAGACAGCAACCCTATGAGCCCGAAGAAATGGTCGCCGTGAAGGTGGGAGATGAATATGCCGGTGAGACGCGACAGGCTCACTTTGTTGCGGCACATTTGTATCTGCGCCCCTTCGCCGCAGTCTATCATATAGAGTTTTTCATGCACATTCACTATCTGTGCGCTCTGCAGGTGGCGCATTGAAGGCTTGGCGCTGCCGCATCCCAATATCAGTACTTCAAACTTTTCCACATTGCAAAGATACGATTTAAACCAATTGCCGTAACAGAAGATTGCGAGAATTGAGTCTGGTGGCATCAGTAGTCCGACGGGCTAAAAAGAAGCGGGAAGAAAACCGTTTAGCCTTCTTCCCGCCGCTATGCTGCAGTCTGCCTGTTATATCTTTGCAAATGCCTGGTCGAGGTCCCAAATGAGGTCGTCTACGTTCTCAGTGCCTATCGATAGGCGCACGGTGCCTTCGTATATACCCTGGTCGGCTGCTTCTTCGCGGCTCAGTTCGGAATGGGTGGTGGTGAGGGGATGTATAACGAGAGACTTCACGTCGGCCACGTTTGCCAGCAGGGAGAATATCTTCAGGTTGTCGATAAACCGGAAAGCGTCGTCTTGCGTGCCGTTGATTTCAAAAGTGAAGATTGAGCCGGCGCCACCAGGGAAATATCTTTCGTAGAGGTCGTGGTTGGGATGCGAAGCCAGTGACGGGTGGTTGATTTTCTTTACCTTCGGTTGCCGGTTGAGGTATTCCAGCACTTTCTTCGTGTTTTCAACGTGCCGCTCGACGCGGAGGCTTAGAGTCTCGAGTCCCTGGAGCAGTATCCAAGCGTTGAATGGCGATATTGTGGCTCCTTCGTCGCGCAGCAGCAGTGCCCTAACACGCGTTGCGAACGGTGCTGGCAATGTGCCGAATTTCAAGCCGTGGTAACTGGGGTCGGGCTGCGAGAAGCCGGGGAACTTGTCACTTGCCAGCCAGTCGAAAGTGCCGCCGTCCACTATCACCCCACCGAGCGAACTGCCGTGGCCACCGATGAATTTTGTGGCCGAGTGCACTACCACGTCGGCGCCGTGTTCAATGGGGCGGATGAGGTAGGGGGTGCCGAACGTGTTGTCGATTACCAACGGAATTCCGTGACTGTGGGCAATGGCGGCAGTGCGCTCAATGTCGGAAATGTTTGAGTTTGGGTTGCCAAGGGTTTCGATATACACGAGTTTCGTGTTGGGCTTTATGGCGTTCTCCAGTTCCTCGTAGTTGTCAGGATCAACGAAAGTCGAATCAATGCCGTAGCGGCTAAGAGTATGCTTCAGTAGGTTGTATGTGCCGCCGTATATTGTTTTTGTTGCCACCACATGGTCTCCGGCGAAAGCAATGTTGGTTATGGCGTAGGTCACAGCTGCCGCCCCCGATGCTACGGCTAGGCCGGCAACGCCGTTTTCGAGCGCAGCCACACGGCTTTCAAACACGCCCTGCGTTGAGTTTGTGAGGCGTCCGTAGATGTTGCCCGCATCGCTGAGGCCGAAACGGTCGGCGGCATGCTGGGAGTTGTGGAAAACGTACGATGTGGTCTGATAAATAGGTACCGCACGCGAATCGGTTGCCGGGTCGGCCTGTTCCTGTCCAACATGAAGTTGCAATGTCTCGAAGTGTAGTTTCTGTTCGTTCATGATCTTATTGTTTTTATTGTTGTTGATATTTTGCTGTTTTTGAGTTTTTGTCTCTCGTTTACGACTGCAAAGTTACGGTGTGCCCGTATTTTTTACCAAAAATCTTCGCGAACTAAGAAAAAAGAAATACTTTTGCACTGGAATGCAGCAAAAACATTCAGCCGAGCGCCGGAAGAACGGACTTCTGCAGAAAATTAAGACAACCGCAAAAACTATCGATATGGAAAAAAACAGTGTAATAGACGCTACCGATCTGGCAATTCTGCGCGAACTGCAGCAAAACTCGCGCCTTACTATAAAGGAACTTGCCTCGAAAGTGAACCTTTCTCTTTCCCCAGTGCACGAGAGGATGAAAAACCTTGAGCGCAACGGATACATTAAGAAATATACCACGATTCTCAATGCCGAAAAACTTAATCTTGGTTTCACTGTGTTCTGCAAGATTAAGATGCGGCGCATAAACCACGACATAGCCACAGACTTCGTAAAGTCGATAAGGGAGATTCCCGAGGTTACGGAATGCTATAATATATCGGGGCAGTACGATTACCTGCTCAAGGTAAGCGCGAAGGACATGGCGTCGTATCAGAGTTTCGTGATAAATGTGCTCGGGCGTATCGATTCGATGCTGTCAATAGAAAGCACATTTGTCATGGCTGAAGAGAAAAACACTTACGGCATCAACATTTAGCCCCCGATTTTGCGTGCAGTCGCAAGCCGGAGCGTTGCGCGGCACTGCGCGTGGTACGGTGAAATCAAAAAT
>CAZDOH010000007.1:0-4058 GCA_964507005.1 uncultured Prevotella sp.
GGTATTCCCAGTCCTGTATGTCGTAGTCGATGTTGCCGCCCCATTGCCCGGGCACCGCTTCGCGGGCATAGTCGCCGCCTTTCGAGAACATTGTGGGATAGTGCTCTATGTTGAAGTTAATGAGGTTGATGTTCTGATGGTATTCGTTCGGGCCGAAGTAGGGATAGTTGGCCGAAACCTCGTCGCAGCAGTTGATGAGCGTGATGGGATGGCACCATACCCCCTCTTCGTGCTTGAAGCCGTTGAACGTGTAGCCGTATCTGTTGCCTATGGCGCCGAGCTGTATGCACACAAGATGCTCGCCGCTGAGAGCGAAGCCCACGCCGAGCCCTATGGCATAGGTTGACTGCAGTATGGTTTCACTGCCGTTGTTCGAGCCCTGCAGCCCGCGTATCCCGATGCATCCGCTGACGCCTATGCGGAAACTCTGGTCGGGGTCGGAAGTACGGTTCATGAAATATGTGCCCAAGCGCGCATCGTTTACGTTCAATGCACCCAGATAATAGCCGTCGATGCAGATTATGGGCTTCTGGTTGTCGGGAAGTATTATCGAGAGGTCGTTCAGCGTGAGTTCCTGCGACATTATTCCGTCGAACGAAGCGTCTTCCTCGCCGCGTATTACGGCGCACTGGCGTGTGGAGTCGAGCGAGTCGTAGCAACTTTGCGTCACCAGCAGGTTGGTGCCCGTAACGTAGGCGCGGTCGGCGCGCACGGGATGACCGCCGGCGCGCACCGAGCCCTGTATCTTTACCTTCGTGGCAGGCGGCGAGAGGGGAATCTTGACGGCATAGTCAGGCCCGACGTCCGACTTGTGGAACGCATCGATATAATAGTTGCCGGCAGCGAGATGTACCGTGCCTCCGCTGCCGACTGCGGCAATGGCGCGCTGCAGGGCGTCCTGGTCGCCGGTGCCGGTGCATACCACATCGGCGGCGTCCTTGTCGGCCTGGTGGGAATCGCTGGCGGCAACGTAGACGTCGTGCCCGTGTTTGCGCGGGATGCTGTCACTGTTCTGGGCCCGCAGGAAAAGCGGGAGCAGGGCCGCAATGACCAGAATGACGGATACTTTCGTTTTCATTTGCTGTATTTTTGGAGGAATTTTGGGGTTAAAGGAAAACATTGCGCTAAGATACCGCTTTTTGATGAAACATGCCTATAGCCCGATAAAGTTTTACTAATTTTGCGGCATACGGTTATGGACTGGCAGAAGGCATACGGGGCTTGGAGACACGGACGGCTTACGTCAGAGCATAAACCAGGAACAATACGGAAAATGAGAAGAAAAAACATTTGTTCGTGTGCCGAACTGATAGACTACGTAAATGAAATAGGCTTTCTGCCTTTGCTCAATATGGGCATTGCAGGATGGTCGGCCCAAAGCGCCGTAGCCGAAGAATACCAGTATACAGTATTGCCCGACGGCGGATGGGAATGGCCTCTGTGGGAATGGAAGGGCGAAGTTGTGCGCGAGAGCGGTTGTGCCTACGGAAAACTGATATTGCAAAAGGCAGCCTTTGTGAGCCGGGAATGCTGGCCCGACCTGTGCAACTGCCGGCGCAGCACCCATCCGCGTCCCGAAGCAGGAAGCGTGGAAGACACCATACTCGAAGTGCTGTCGCAGGGCGGCAGCATGGTGTCGAACGACCTGCGCCAAACATGCGGGTTTACCGAACCGAAGATGCGCGGAAAGTTCGATACGTTCCTTAGCCACTTGCAGCGGGGAGGATATATAGTTACCGAAGACTTCGTATACAAGCACGACAAACACGGACGCAAATACGGCTGGGGGCTGTCGCTGTTTACCACGCCCGAGCAGCTCTTCGGACGCGAGGCATGCCATCCCGACCGCCCGGCCGAAGAGTCGTACCAACGCCTTGCAAAAGTTCTGCAAAAGATTTTTCCCGATGCTTCCGACGTTTTTCTCGAAAACATAATATACGACAAGCCATTACGGTAAGCCGCAGAAAATTAAAAAAGGGAGGGGGCGGAGCGCCTGTGTTGTGCCCCACCCCCTGACATTTCCCGGGAAAGTTTCCGCCCGGTTATTTTTTGCTTATTATGGCAGCCCATCCGCCGCCTTTCTTCATCGACACCTTCATGGTTTCACCGGCGGAAGTCTCCACGGAAGAGAGCTTGAAGTCTTCGGCATTGCGGTTGGCGTTCACGCCGTCGGCAAAGACGTCGGCCTTCCATGTGCCGCTACCGAGGAACGACATGGGTATTTCAATGTTCTGCTCATCCCAATTGCCCATGGCTCCCACATACCATGTGTCGCCCTTGCGGCGTGCGGTGACAACGTACTTGCCCACTTCGCCGGCAAGGGTGCGGCTCTCGTCGAACACGGTGGGTATGCGCGAGATGAAGTCGGTAGTGGTCTGTTCCTTCATGTATTGCGACGGAGTGTCGGAAAGCATCTGCAGGGGCGAGAAGTACACCACATACATGGCCACCTGGTGTGCCCTGGTGCCCTGGCTCATGGGCAGGCGGCTCACGGGGCGGTAGGTGTCATGGCAGGCATTGCGCATGGCTCCGGGAGTGTAGTCCATGGGGGCTATTATCTGGCGGATATAGGGAATCATGACATCGTAGCCCGGAATATTGGCGCCGTCCGTGCCCTTGTTCCCGCTTTGCCACTTCACCTGCTCAAGACCGCGCACGCCCTCGCAGCTTACGATGTTGGGGTAGGTTACCTGCAGGCCCTTGAGCTGCATGCCGTGGTAATCGACTGCGAGGTGATTGTCGGCCGCAGTCTGCGTGATTCGGCGCAGCGACGACATTACATACTGGTCGTTGGCATTGATGAAGTCGATTTTCAGGCCCTTCACGCCCCACTCCTTATACATGGGGAATGCGCGGTCCATGTACTTCATGCAGTCTTTCCACGTGAGCCAGATGATTACGTCCACGCCCTTCTGCTTGCCGTAGGCAGCTATTTCGGGGACGTTGCAGTCACTCTTGTACTGGAGTATATTGCCGTCTTTCCATCCGTCGTCGATGATGATGTACTCGAGTTTGTTGGCAGCGGCGAAATCGATGTAGTATTTGTATGTAGGGGTGTTCATGCCGCTCTGGAAATCAACGCCGGTGATGTTGGTTGCGTTCCACCAGTCCCATGCCACCTTGCCTGGCTTCACCCACGAGAAGTCGCCCTTGGCGGTGCCGTCGCAGAGTTTGCGCACTATGTTGCAGTCGGCCAGCTGTGTGTCGTTTTCGGTGACCACCGCCACTTTCCACGTCAGCGGCTGCGAGCCTCCGACGCGGGCAATATAGTCCTTGCGCATCAGCCGGGTGAAGTTGGTGTAAATGTCGTCCTCGGCGGGGAATTCGGAGTTCTTGAGGTCGGGGTATCCGGCAAACTCGCCCTTCAGCCCGTTGCCGGAGGCGAACGAGGAGTGGATGTACATACCTGGATAGTCGAGGTCGCCCACATCGGTTACAGCCACCTTCACGCCGCCGCCCATGTCGGCGAGCAAAGGCAGGATGCTGAGCTTCCCGGCGGGCATCTGCGAGATTTTTGTTTCGGTGTAGTAGCTTTCGAACGAGCAAGAATAGCGTTCGCCGGCACATTCGTCAATGACCCATGGCGTCCATGTCTTGGCATCGCCGGTGAGGTTGTATTCCACGGTTTCGTTCTTGATATTCACGGAGTCTTTGCGCGCTCCCTTGAAGCGGTAGGCCACGGCGTCATCGTAGACGCGGAACTCCACGGTGTAGCCGTTACCTTTGAAGTCAAGGCGCGTATAACTGTCGTCAATCTGCGAGGCGGTATAGTCCTTTGCGCTGATTTTGCGGCTCACCTTCCGGGCTTTGCCGCCCTTTGCGCCCGGTCCCCACACGCTGCCGTCGGTGAGAGCGACTGAGAGCTCGGAAGGCTTGATGATTTCGCGGCCGTTAAGGTCCACTTTCCATGTAAGTTTGCTGCCCGAGTTCACGGTGAGCACGAGTTTGCCCGAAGGCGACTTGGCCGTGTAGCCTGCGGCCGAAGCCCCAGCCGCATAAAACACGTTGCCTGCCAGCAGCGCTGTAGCAAGCATGGCATTCTTGAGATTCATTTTCAT
>CAZDOH010000007.1:4158-10126 GCA_964507005.1 uncultured Prevotella sp.
ATTCATTTTCATTTTGCGTTTTTATTTTTCAGGTTACTGTTTCTTGCACTTATTTTTTGCTTATTATGGCTGCCCAACCGCCGCCTTTCTTCATCGGCACCTTCAGTGTCATAGTGCTGGAGATTTCGGCAGAAGTTATTTTGTAGTCCTTGGCATTGCGCTCGGCGTTCACGCCGTCGGCAAAGATGTCGGCCTTCCAGCTGCCGCTGCCGAGGAACGACATGGGCAGTTCAATGTCGCGGCGGTCCCAATTGGTCATTGCGCCCACATACCAAGTGTCGCCCTTACGGCGTGCCGTGACGATATATTTGCCCACTTCGCCTGCAATGATGCGGCTCTCGTCGAACACGGTGGGTATGCGTGAGATGAAGTCGGTGGTAGGCTGCTGCTGCATATAGTCTGTAGGGGTGTCGCCCAGCATCTGCAGCGGCGAGAAATATACCACGTACATCGCCACCTGGTGTGCCCTGGTGCCCTGGCTCATGGGATATTGGTGCACTGCCCGGAAATTGGCAAGCGTGGCGTTGCGCATGGCTCCGGGAGTGTAGTCCATGGGAGCTATTATCTGGCGGATAAAGGGAATCATTACATCGTAGCCCGGGACATTGGCATCGGGCGAACCGGGCTGGGCCTTGATCCACTTCGAATTTTCGAGGCCGCATACGCCCTCGGCGCTGAGAATGTTGGGATAAGTCACCTGAAGGCCTTTGAGCTGCATGCCATGGTATTCAACGACGAGGCGGTTGTCGGCCGCAGTCTGAGTGATTCGGCGCAGCGACGACATGGCATACTGGTCGTTGGCAGTGACGTAGTCGATTTTCAGTCCCTTTACGCCCCACTCCTTATAGAGAGGGAATGCGCGGTCCATGTACTTCAGGCAGTCTTTCCACTTGAGCCAGATTATTACGTCCACGCCCTTTTGCCTGCCGTAGGCAGCTATTTCGGGAATGTTGCAGTCGCTCTTGTACTGGAGCACGTTCGGTGAATCCCACCCGTCGTCGATGATGATGTACTCAAGCTTGTTGGCAGCGGCGAAATCGATATAGTATTTGTATGTAGGCGTGTTCATGCCGCTCTGAAAATCAACTCCGGTGATATTGAGAGCGCTCCACCAGTCCCACGCCACCTTGCCGGGCTTCACCCACGAGAAGTCGCCGCGTGCAGTGCCGTCGCAGAGTTTGCGCACTATGTTGCATGCGGCAAGCTGGGTGTCGTTTTCGGTAACAACCGCCACTTTCCACGTCAAAGGCTGGGTGCCCCCCACACGGGCTATATAGTCGGTGCGTACGAGCTTTTTGTAGTTGTCATAACTGCCATGGTCGGCATTGAACTCCGATTTGCCGATATCCGGACAGCGGGCAAAGTCGCCCTTGAGCCCGCCCGCAGCGGCATAGTCTGAAAGCAGCAGCATGCCGGGATAGTCGAGGTCGCCGACATCGGTGACGGCTACCTTCACGCCTCCGCCGGCATCGACCAGCAACGGCGTAATGCTCAGTTTGCCGGCAGGCATCTGCGACAGGGAGGTCTCGGTGTAGAACGATTCAAAGTGACTGAAATAATTTTCCTGGTCGGAAGTCGCGGTAGCAAGCCACGGAGTCCACGTCTTCAGGTCACCGTTGAAATTGTATTCCACGGTTTCGCTCTTGATATTGACGGAGTCCTTGCGCGCTCCCTTGAAGCGGTAGGCCACAGCGTCGTCGTAGACACGGAACTCAACGGTGTATTTGCTGCCCTTGAGGTCGAGGCGCGTGTAGCTGTCATCTATCTGCGAGCAGGTGTAACATGCAGCGTTTATCACGCGGCTCACCTTCTGCACCTTGCCGCCCTTTGCCCCCGGTCCCCACACGCTGCCGTCGGTGAGAGTGACGGCAAGGCACGAAGGCCTGATGATTTCGCGGCCGTCAAGGTCCACTTTCCATGTGAGTCTGCTGCCCGAATTCACGGTGAGCACGAGTCTGCCCGAAGGCGACTTGGCCGTATAACCGGCGGCAGAAGCCACGTTCCCTGCCAGCAGCACGGCTGCAAATATGGTGCTTTTGAGTTTCGTATTCATTATTATTATAGGTTCAGAGTTTTTCGAAACGTGCCGTCCATCCGCCTCCGCTCTTCATCACTGCATCGAGGCAGTCGTTCCGGGTAACGGTGATTTCGCGGCACTTGTAGTCTTCGGCACTCTTCGAGGCATTCACGCCGTCGCTGAACACCACTGCACGGTATTTGCCTTCGCCGAGGAATGAAAGCGGTATCTGCACAGTGCGCTCGTCCCAGTTGGTCATGGCGCCGACATACCATGTAGTGCCGCTGCGCTTAGCGGTGACGATATACTGGCCCATGCTGCCCGAGAGGGTGCGGTGGTCGTCGAACACGGTTGGCACCTTGGCTATGAAATCGATGCAGTCGGGAAAGAGTTCGTAGTTGGAAGGCCTGTCGGCAAGCATCTGCAACGGTGCGTCGAACACGGTGTACATTGCCATCTGGTGCACGCGCGTGCCCTGGCTCATGGGATTGACGTTGCTGGCACGGTAGTCGCGGCGCGTAGCGTTGCGCATGGCACCGGGAGTATAGTCGACGGGGGCGGTTATCATGCGCGAGAACGGCACGGTCACGTCATAGCCCGGCATGTCGGCGCCCTGTGTGCCCTGGGCCCCGCTTTGCCACTTCACCTGCTCGAGGCCGCGCACGCCCTCGATGTTGAGAATATTGGGGTAAGCCACCTGCATGCCGTTGAGCTGCATGCCGTGCCAATCGATGAAAAGGTGGTGCTTTGCCGCAAACTCGGAAATCCGCTTCACGCTCTGCAGCACAAACTGGTCGTTGGCATCGACGTAGTCGATTTTAAGTCCCTTTATGCCCCATTTCTCGTAGACGGGGAACGCTGTATGCATATTGAGAAAGGCAGCCTTCCAGCTCAGCCACAACACCACGCCCACGCCCTTCGACTTGGCATAGGAGATAATCTGCGGCAAATCGATTTTGCTTTTGGCGGTGACAATGTCGCCGGCATACCATCCGCCGTCGAGTATCATGTATTCGAGGTTGTGGCGCGCGGCGAAATCGGCGAAGTGCTTGTAGGTGTCGGTATTCATGCCCGATTCGAAGTCAACGCCGGTGACGTTTGAGGCGCACCACCACTCCCATGCCGACTTTCCGGGCTTCACCCACGAGAAGTCGGTGCCTTCCGCGGGGCGGCAGAGTTTCTGCACCAGACTGCAGTCGGCCAGCTGTGCGTCGTTTTCGCTCACGATGACGGCGCGCCACGGCAACTGTTGCCTGCCGCCGATGCGGGCAATGTAGTTCTTGCGGAAGAGCGTCTTGAAGTTCTCGGTATCTACGCCCTTGCCGAGCTCGCTGTTGGCAAGGTCGGGATAGCCTGGGAACTCGCCCGTGAGCGCTATGCCCTTGCTGAACGACGAGTGCAGGTACATGCCGGGATAGTCTATTTCGCCCACGGTGGTGAGCGCGGCCTTCATGCCTTCGCCGAGGTCTACCACAAAGGGCATGAGCGCGAGCTTGCGCGACGGCATCTGCGTTATCTTCAGCCTGTCGTAATACGCCTCGAACGAGTTGGAGTACCTCTCGCCGTAGCGCATGTCGTTGACATACGGCACCCATGCCTCGCGGTCGGCCGGGAAGCGGTATTCCACGGTTTCGTTTTCGACATACACCGAGTCGTTCACGCCGGCGATGAAGCGGTAGGCAGCCGCATCATCATATACGCGGAATTCGAGCGTGTAGCCGCGGCCCCTGAGCGTGAGCAGCGAGTAGGTGTCGTCGATCCGGGCCTTGCGGTAGTTCACGCCGGCGACGGTGCGGCTTACCTTTGAAACTTTGCCCGCGGGGGCGTCGGTGCCCCACGTGCGCCCGTCGAGCAGCCGGAGCGAAATTTCGGACGGCGATATCACCTCGCGCCCGGCGAAGTCCACCTGCCACGTCACCTTCGGGCCCGAGGCAACGGTAAGCACGAGTTTGCCCGAAGGCGACTTCACAACATAATTCTTCGCCTGCACGCCGAACGGGAGAAGCGCGGCGGCAAGCATGCACACTAGAATTTGGATACGTTTCATGTCTGTATGGGTATTTACTGGTATTTCAGTTGTTCGGCAAATGTTTTGCAATTGGTTTCAAATTTACGCATTTCTTCAGAAAACGGGCCGCCCGGAGTGCGGAATACGGAAAAATACGGCAAAAAAAGTTGTCCCGCCGGCAAAACCGGCGGGACAACCCCCTATAATTATAATTACAATAACTTGAATTTCCGGGGAAAATCATTTGGCGCCGCAGCCCGGGCACCGTGGCTTTTCATATGGCTTGAGCTGCGCAAAGAAATCGTTGCCCTTGTCGTCGACAAGAATGAATGCCGGGAAATCCTCAACGGTGATTTTCCACACGGCCTCCATACCGATTTCGGGGAATTCCACGCACTCGATGCTGCGTATGCTGTCGTGCGAGAGCACGGCGGCCACACCGCCTATGGTTCCGAGGTAGAATCCTCCGTGGCGCCGGCACGCTTCAGTGACTTCGCGTCCGCGGTTGCCCTTGCCTATCATCACCATCGACGCTCCTTCCGCCTGGAACTCGTCCACGTAGGGGTCCATGCGGTTCGACGTGGTGGGGCCCATGCTTCCGCAGGGGTATCCTTCGGGCGTCTTGGCCGGGCCGGCATAGAGCACGGGGTAGTCCTTGAAGTACTGCGGCAGTCCTTCGCCGCTGTCGAGGCGGGCCTTGAGCCGGGCATGGGCAATGTCGCGCGCCACGATTATGGTGCCGCTCAGCGAAAGGCGTGTGCTGACGGGGTATTTGGTCAGTTCGCGGCAGACGGCCTCTATGCCCCGGTCGAGGTCTATGGCCACACCGCCGCCCTCGCCGGGCTGCTGCATGGCTGCGGGTATGAGGCTGGCGGGGTTGGTGTCCATCTTCTCGAGCCAGATGCCATCGCGGTTGATTTTTGCCTTTATGTTGCGGTCGGCCGAGCAGCTCACGCCGAGCCCGATGGGGCAGCTGGCGCCGTGGCGCGGCAGCCGTATCACGCGGATGTCGTGGGCGAAGGCCCTGCCGCCGAACTGCGCCCCGAAGCCTATGCGGCGGGCCTCTTCAAGCAGGCGGGCTTCAAGCCCGAGGTCGCGGAATGCGCGGCCCGTGGCATCGCCCGTGGTGGGCAGGCTGTCGTAGTAGTGTATCGAGCCCAGCTTGACCGTGAGCAGGTTCTTTTCGGCCGACGTGCCGCCGATGACGAAGCAGATGTGATAGGGCGGGCATGCCGCAGTGCCGAGGCTCTTCATCTTCTCCACAAGGAAGGGCACAAGCGTGCCTTCGTTCTGGATTACGGCCTTTGTCATGGGATAGAGGTAGGTCTTGTTGGCCGAGCCTCCTCCCTTTGCCACCATCACGAAACGGTATTCGGCCCCTTCGCAGGCTTCGATGTCGATTTGTGCGGGAAGGTTGCAGCGTGTGTTCTGCTCTTCGTACATGGTGAGTGGCGCATTCTGCGAATAGCGCAGGTTTTCGTTCACGAAGGTGTTGTACACACCGCGGCTCAGGGCTTCGGCATCGTCGAATCCGGTCCACACCTGCTGCCCCTTTTCGGCGTGGATAATGGCCGTGCCGGTGTCCTGGCAGAAGGGCAGCACGCCCTTGGCCGACGTCTCGGCATTGCGCAGCATGGTGAGGGCCACATACCTGTCGTTGTCCGACGCCTCGGGGTCTGCCAGTATGGAAGCCACCTGCAGGTTGTGGCTGCGGCGCAGCAGGAACTCCACGTCGCGGAAGGCTTCCTGTGCCAGCAGCGTGAGGGCCTGGGGTTCAATCTTGAGCATTTCCCTGCCTTCGAACTCGGCAGTTGAGATTCCCTGCCTGGAGAGCAGGCGGTATTCGGTGTCGTCGGTTCCCGTCTGGAACATCGGCGCATAGTTGAAATCGGGTGTCTGGGCCATAGCCGGTATATTTATTTATAGTTTTTTGTATGTTGCTC
>CAZDOH010000007.1:10226-12861 GCA_964507005.1 uncultured Prevotella sp.
GCAAATTTACACTTTATAGCGCGTTCCGCAAAACTTGCGGGCGTCAAATTGCACTGCATAAGGCCGGAATTCCGTATATTTGCTTCCGGAAACAGCCGTAACACGATATAATAGACACGATATATAAATCCGATATATAAATTAATGTAAAGCAAATGACACTGCACACGGTACGCACATTTTCGGCTGCTGCGGCGCTGCTGTTGTTCCTCGCGGCGCTTTCTGCGGCATGCCCGGCCCTGGCGCGGAAGCGGGGCGGCGGGGAGGTATACAGCCGCGGGGGCATGGTGCGCATGAACCCGGCGGTGAGGAGCGTGGCGCTGGTATTCACGGCCGACGGCACGGCCGACGGAGCCGACACCATAGCCTCTGCGCTGCAGCGCTACGGCATACGCGGGCATTTCTTCTTCACCGGGAAGTTTTTCGAAAAATTCCCCGCCGTAGTAACGCGCCTCCTGCGCGAAGGGCACTATGTGGGGTGCCACGGCTATTCCCACCTGCTCTATCTGCCGTGGGACCGCAGCGACACGATGCTCGTTACGCGCACCGCGTTCGAGGCCGACATGCGGCAAGCCTACCGTGCCATGGCGCGTTTCGGCATAAGGAAAAGGAAGGCATGGTATTTCATTCCGCCCTACGAGCACTACAACGACACCGTAGCGGCGTGGGCCCGCGACATGGGGCTGACGCTTATAAACAACACCCCCGGCACACTCACTTACGGCGACTACACCACCCCCGACATGCCGCACTACTACAGCAGCGACTTCATACTCGGGCGTGTGCTGGGCATGGCAGCCGCCGGGGACGGGGGCATCAACGGGCATCTGCTGCTGATGCATCTGGGCACCAGTGGGCGCCGCACCGACAAGTTCTACAACCGCCTGCCCGAGCTCATAGAGGGCCTCACCGCTCTGGGATACACGTTTGCCGACCTGTCGCAAAACGTACCGAAGCCACAGAATTACATACGGCCGGCATCGCGATAGCTGAAACTCCGGTTGCCGCCGACTATAACATGATCAATAAGGCTTATATTCATCATATTGGTTGCATCGGCAAGACGGCTGGTAAGATTGTCATCGGCTTTGCTGGGACTTACGTTGCCCGTTGGATGATTGTGCACAAGGATTATTGCTGTAGCCTGAGCCATTATTGCTTCACGCAGCACTAGGCGTATATCGACCGTAGCCTCTGTAATTCCACCCTTGCTTATCAGTTTTTTGCCTATAGGTTGCAGACGATTGTTAAGCAAAAGCACCCATACTTCTTCGCTTGACATATCGGCAAGCGTGGCAAAATAGTTTCGCACAGCATTGGAATCGCTAAGCGGCAAATCGGTATTTACCTGCTCGGTCTGCATAAGCCTTCCAAGCTGACATGCGGCTTTGACAACTACGGCCTTTGCCTCGCCTATTCCTTTATAGGCTGTGAGTTGCCCTACACTTTTAGTGCCGAGCACGTGCAAACTGTCACCGCAATCATGCATAATACGTTGCATAAGCGTCACGGCATTTTCTTCGTTATTGCCCGAGCCCACAAGCAAAGCCAAAAGTTCTGCTTTCGAGAGCGCTCCTGCGCCGTGTTTCAGCATCTTTTCGCGTGGGCGGTCATCTTCGCCGAGCGATTTTATAGTAACTTTCATTTATAGAAACTGTCCTTGAAAGCCTCATACTCGTCTTCCTTCAGAAGGTTACGCCGCAAGCTCGCCGTCAGGAAGCCCGAGCCGTAGCCCACGAGCTGTACAAACGCTGCAGGCACCGCAAGCAGCCCCACGCGCAAGCTGCCGCTGCTCTTCCATCCCCCGGCGAGCACCAGAGCGGCATATACCGCCAGCGGCAACATGCTCCAGCGGCACACGAAACCGCCCGCCACCAGCGCGAAGCACCCCAGCGTAAACAGCGCCGGAAGCATGTGCACCGGCTTCGTAGTGCCCGGATGGCGTTTCCCGAGGTTGACACGCGCTATGCCCGAATTGTACACCTGCCTGAAGAACTTGCGGAAATCGGTGCGCCGCTTGTGCCACACCCACGCTCCGGGCAGCAGACAAGCGCGCCAGCCGCCCTCCACTATGCGGTAGCTAAAGTCGATGTCCTCGCCGAAACGCATGTGCGCAAAGCCTCCCAGCCGGCGGTAGACTTCGGCGCGGATGCCCATATTATAGGAACGGGGGTAGAACTTGTCGAGCTTGCGGCTGCCGCCACGTATGCCGCCGGTAGTAAAGAAGGAAGTCATGGCATAGCCTATGGCCTTCTGCACCGGCGTGAACGTCGGGGCCGTACGATCGGGGCCTCCGAAGGCGTCGCATCCCGTGCGTACTATGCCCTCGTCCACCGCGGCGAAATATCCCGGCGGCAGCACCACATCGCTGTCGAGGATTACGAGCCACTGGCCCGAGGCATGCTCCGCGCCGCAATTGCGCGCCATGGCAGGGCCGCCGTTCTCCTTTGCGATATACGTCACCGGCACGCGTCCGGCATAGTGTGCCACCACCTCGGCACAGGTCACCGTGGAGCCGTCCTCCACCACTATCACCTCGACGTCGGGCCGCGGCTGCGCGGCAATGCTTTCAAGCAGTTCGCCCACCTCGTCGGGGCGGTTGTATACGGGAACAATCAAAGAGTATTTCATGAGA
>CAZDOH010000007.1:12961-19436 GCA_964507005.1 uncultured Prevotella sp.
GGGGTGCGGTCGGGCGTCAGAACTTCTTTCCGCCGGCCATGCGCAGGAACGTGGCGGCGAGTATCTGCAGGTCGAGCCGCCACGAGCGGTGCCCGAGGTAATGGAGGTCGAGCTCCAGGCGGCGCAGCATTTTCTCCATGGTGTCGGTGTAGCCGTTGTAGAGCGTGGCGTAGGAAGTGACGCCGGGGCGCAGGCTGTAGAGCAGTTCATAGCGCGGGTCGCGCTCCATGATGAGCTCGATGTAGCAGCGGCGCTCGGGCCTCGGCCCCACAAATGCCATGTCGCCCTTGAGCACGTTCCACAGTTGCGGCAGCTCGTCGAGATGGCGGGTGCGCATGAAGCGCCCTACGCGCGTGGTGCGCCCGTCGTCGTTGCCGCCGGAAAGGGCAGGCCCTTCCTGCTCGGCATCGGTACGCATGCTGCGGAACTTGTAGATGAAGAACGGGCGGCCGTAGCGCCCTATGCGCTCCTGCCGGTAGATGGCGGGGCCGCCGCCGCCCAGCCGCACAGCCAGCCAGCAGGCCAGCAGCAGCGGCGAGGAAACGACAATGGCGACGAGCGCCAGCAGAAAGTCGCACACGCGCTTTGCACTGCACCCCGTCTTCATCTCCGTCTTTATATCAGTTTCCTTCTCCGTCTTCATCTCCGCCACAATGCAGGCAGAGTGCCTGCAGCTTCATACAATTCAACGGCCGCCAGGGAATATTATTACGCATGCGGGCCTTTATTTTCGGCTTTATTTTCAGTTTTCCCCCGTTTTTGTTTCCGGAATCCGTTCTCCCGCCACCGGACCGCGCGTTTTTCGCCGCATTATCGCTAACTTTGCCGAAGCATTATTTCAAACTCGGAAAAAACGGCATACATGGCAAGGACGTCAAGGACAAAAACGGCATACACCTGCGAAAACTGCGGCTACGACAGTGTGAAATGGCTGGGCAAATGCCCTGCCTGCGGGCAGTGGAACACCTTCCGCGAGGTTACTGTGGCGGCTTCCGCCCCGCCCGGACAAAGCACAGGCGCCCTGCCCCGCCCCGCCGGCGGCAGTTCCCGCCCCGTGAGGCTCGGGCAGGTGGAAACGGCCGATGAACCGCGCACCGACACCGGCGACCCCGAGCTCAACCGCGTGCTGGGCGGCGGCATAGTACCCGGCTCGCTGGTGCTCCTCGGCGGCGAACCCGGCATAGGCAAATCAACGCTCATGCTGCAGACTGTGATGCGCATGGCCGGAAAGCGCGTGCTCTACGCCAGCGGCGAGGAAAGCCAGCGCCAGATAAAACTGCGCGCCGGACGCATAGGCACCGCCACGGCCGACATACTGCTGGCATGCGAGACGTCGCTAGAGAACATATTCCGCCAGATAGCCGAAACCTCGCCCGACCTTGTGGTAGTCGACTCCATACAGACTCTCGGCACCGAAGCGTGCGACAGCGCCCCCGGCAGCATCACGCAAATCAGGGAATGCGCCGCGGCACTGCTGAAATATGCCAAGCAGAGCGCCGTGCCCGTGTTTCTCATAGGGCACATCACCAAAGACGGCGTGATAGCCGGGCCGAAGGTGCTGGAACATATCGTCGATGTGGTGTTGCAGTTCGAAGGTGACCGCCACCACCTCTACCGCATACTGCGCGGCATAAAAAACCGCTTCGGCAGCACCAGCGAACTGGGCATCTACGAAATGAGGCAGGAAGGGCTCCGCTGCGTGGAAAACCCTTCGGAACTGCTGCTCACGCAAACCGACCAGGCATTGAGCGGCACAGCCATAGCCGCCACCATCGAAGGCGTGCGCCCGCTGCTCATCGAGACGCAGGCGCTGGTGAGCACCGCCGCCTACGGCATGCCGCAGCGCTCGGCCACGGGCTTCGACCTGCGCCGCATGAACATGCTGCTCGCAGTGCTGGAGAAACGCGTCGGCTTCCGCCTCACGCAGAAGGACGTCTTCCTCAACCTCGCCGGAGGCATACGTGTCACCGACCCCGCACTCGACCTCTCGGTGATAGCCGCAATACTCTCCAGCAACGTTGACACCGCCATACCGCGCGACGTATGCATGGCCGGCGAAGTGGGGCTGAGCGGAGAGATACGGCCCGTGGCCAGAATCGAACAGCGCATCGCCGAAGCCGGAAAACTCGGGTTCAGCCGCATGCTCGTGCCACGCTCCAACACCCGCGGACTGAAAGCCGCAGCCGACGGCATGGAAATCACCGGCGTGGGAAAGGTGGAAGACGCGCTGCGCGAACTCTTCGGGTAGCTTCCACGCTCCTCCCCGTATCATTTCACTTTATCATTTCACTTTGCCTAAGATTTCACCCCAACCATTCCATTCCCCTACATTAATAATATGTATACTCTCAACCTCTCTCTGCCTCCACATCTGGCAGCCGACCCACAGCACATAAAGACCGAAGCTGCCGGAATGCTGCACATCGACGCACGCACCATCGGCTGCGTGCGCATAAGGAAAAGCAGCATCGATGCACGCCAGCGCAACATCGTGGTGCGCCTCACGGCCGAGATCTACACTGCCGGAGAAAGCGTGCCCGACGAATTCATCCACACCGAATACCGTCCCGTCCACGGCAGCCGCACGGCAGTGGTGGTGGGAGCAGGCCCCGGAGGGCTGTTTGCCGCGCTGCGCCTCATCGAGCACGGCATAAGGCCCATAGTGCTCGAGCGCGGCAAGGACGTGCACTCGCGCAAGCGCGACATAGCCGCAATACGCGCCACGCAAAAAGTCGACCCCGAAAGCAACTATTCGTTCGGCGAAGGCGGCGCCGGAGCCTATTCCGACGGAAAGCTCTACACACGCAGCAAGAAGCGCGGCAGCGTGGAGAAGATACTCTCGGTGTTCTGCCAGCACGGCGCCGACACCGGCATCATCAGCGCAGCACATCCCCACCTCGGCACCGACCGTCTGCCGCGCATCATCGGGAACATGCGCCAAACCATACTCGACTGCGGCGGCGAGGTGCATTTCAGCACCCGAGTGACGCGTCTGCTGACCGACAACGCCGGCAACGTGTGCGGAGCCGCCGACGCCGCAGGCACCGAGTACCTGGGACCGGTGATTCTCGCCACGGGGCATTCCGCGCGCGACGTCTACCGCATGCTGCACCGCGACGGCTTCGCACTCGAAGCAAAAGGCATCGCCGTGGGGGCAAGACTCGAGCACCCCAGTTTCACCATCGACTGCATGCAATACCACACCCCGCGCGGACGCGGCAAATACCTCCCCGCCGCCGAATATTCCATGACAGTACAGGTGGAGAACCGCGGCGTCTACAGTTTCTGCATGTGCCCCGGAGGCTTCGTAGTGCCCGCAGCCACAGGTCCCCAGCAGATTGTGGTCAACGGCATGAGCCCCGCAAGCCGCGGCTCGCGCTGGAGCAATTCGGGTATGGTGGTGGAACTGCGCACCGAAGACCTGGCAGACCCGTCTATGGAAGCACTCATGAAAAACGCCATGGGCGACGATGCATTCGCCGCACGCAACGCCGACTATGCCGACACCGCCAACCCGCTGCGCATGATGTACTTCCAGGAAGCGCTCGAACGCGAATGCTGGATACAGGGCAACCGCATGCAGACGGCACCAGCACAGCGCATGGGCGACTTTGTGAACCGCAAGCTCAGCTACGACCTGCCGCCGTCGTCGTACGCCCCCGGACTCATTTCATCACCGCTGCACTTCTGGATGCCGCAGTTCATCTACTCACGCCTCGCCGAAGGGTTTCGGATATTCGGCTCGCGCCACAAAGGATTCCTCTCCCGGGAAGCCACGGTGATAGGCGTCGAAACACGCACATCATCGCCCGTAAGGATAGCCCGCGACGCCTCCACACTGCAGCATGTCACCCGCAGCGGCCTCTTCCCATGCGGCGAAGGAGCCGGATATGCCGGAGGAATAGTGTCGGCGGCCATCGACGGCGAGCGTTGCGCCGATGCAGCGGCAGCATGGCTCAGCTGCAAGTAGCAGGCCTGCAGCAAATGTTCGGGCAAAAGTGCCGAAAAAAGCAATTTTTACTACCATTAGTTCAGCCGGAATAACTAATTTTGCGGCAATTATTGACGACAGTACGTCGTTTTGACATATTTACCGCTTTATGAGAGTACTTAAATTCGGAGGAACTTCAGTAGGTTCGCCTGAAAGCATCCTAAACCTCAAGAAAATAACCGAGGCCGTAGACGAGCCCGCAATCGTGGTGGTTTCCGCGCTGGGAGGCATAACCGACAAACTTATATCCACATCGCGCCTGGCTGCTGCCGGTGACGCAAAATACCGCGACGAGTTCAACGCCATGATTGAGCGCCATCGCAACATGATTGATGCGGTGATTCCCCGCGGCTCAGAGCGCGACGCACTGTGCGACCGCATAGAAACGCTCTTCGACGAACTGCGCAGCATATACCACGGCGTGTTCCTCATACGCGACCTCACAGAGAAAACGTCGAATGCCATACTAAGCTACGGCGAAAGGATGTCGTCGCAAATCGTAGCCGCGCTGATTGACGGCGCAAACTGGTACGACTCACGCAACTTCATCAAAACATCGCGCCGCGGAAGCCGCAATCTCGTGGATTTCGACAACACGCTGAGGCTCGTGAAGCAAACTTTCGCCCGCATGCCCCGCATTGCCGTTGTGCCGGGGTTCATTTCGAGCGACCTTGACGACGGCGAAACCACAAACCTCGGACGCGGAGGTTCCGACTACACGGCCGCAATAATTGCCGCTGCCCTTGACGCCGCTGCCCTTGAGATTTGGACCGATGTCGACGGGTTCATGACCGCCGACCCGCGGGTGATTCCCAATGCCTACACCATCGACGAACTTTCGTACAACGAAGCCATGGAGCTCTGCAACTTCGGAGCCAAGGTAATATATCCGCCCACGATATACCCCGTGCGCGTGAAAGGCATACCCATCTACGTCAAGAACACTTTCCACCCCGATGCCCCGGGCAGCATCATACACAAGGGCCCCATCGACGACAACCGTGCAATCAAAGGCATTTCGTCGATAAAGAACACGAGCCTCGTGACCGTCAGCGGTCCTTCAATGGTGGGCGTAATTGGTGTGAACCAACGGATATTCTCGAGCCTTGCCGCCGGCGGGGTAAGCGTATTCCTTGTGGCCCAAACTTCGTCGGAAGCCAGCACAAGCCTCTGCGTCACCGACAATGACGGCGAGAAGGCACGCCAGATACTGGAACAGGAATTTGCCAAAGAAATATCTACCGGAGCTATGAACCCCGTAGCGCTCACCGGAAACCTCTCGACCGTAGCCGTTGTGGGCGACAAGATGAAGCACACTCCAGGCATAGCCGGAAAACTTTTCGGTGTATTGGGACGCAACGGTATAAACATCATTGCAATGGCACAGGGCGCCGCCGAAATCAACGTGTCGCTCGTGGTAAGCCGCGACATGCTACGCAAGTCACTCAACGTAATCCACGACAGTTTCTTCCTGAGCGAATACCAGGTATTAAACCTCTTCGTGTGCGGCGTGGGCACCGTAGGCTCGAAACTGCTCGAGCAGATAGCATCGCAACGCGAAAAGCTGATGCGCACGCGCGGACTGCAACTCAACGTTGTAGGCATAGCAAGCGGGCACAATGCCGTGTTCGACCGCAACGGGATACCGGCAGCGACATGGCGCGAAGCACTGAAAAACAGCGGTCCAAGCAACACAGAAAGACTGAAGGCCGAAATACTCGGAATGAACATATTCAACTCCGTATTCGTAGACTGCACGGCAAGCGAAGAGGTAGCATCGCTCTACCAGACACTTTTCGAGCACAACATCAGCGTGGTGGCGGCAAACAAGATAGCCGCATCGTCGGAATACTCCAATTACCGCCGCCTCAAAGACACGGCACGCGCCAAAGGCGTGAAATACCTGTTCGAGACCAATGTGGGCGCAGGGCTTCCCATCATCAACACCATCAACGACCTCACGGGCAGCGGCGACAAGATACTTTGCATAGAAGCCGTGCTGAGCGGCACGCTGAATTTCGTGTTCAACGAGTTGTCTGAAACCACTACATTCAGCCAGGCCGTACAGCGTGCACGCGAAGCGGGATACAGCGAGCCCGACCCCCGCATCGACCTCAGCGGGAAAGACGTGATACGCAAGCTGGTGATTCTTGCACGCGAAGCGGGATACAGCGTCAATACCGAAGACGTGACCGCCACACCGTTCATTCCCGAAGAACTGATGCAGGCAACACTCGATGATTTTCTGAAAAGGCTTCCCGAACTCGACGGGAACTTCGAAGAAAAGCGCAAGGAACTGGAAAGGGAAAACAAGCGGTGGAGATATGTGGCGCGGCTCAACAACGGCAAGACGAGCGTAGGACTCGAAGCCGTCGACAGCAGCCATCCGTTCTACCGTCTGGAAGGCTCCAACAACGTAATACTCATAACAACGGAGCGCTACAAGGAATACCCGATGCACATCGAAGGCTACGGCGCTGGGGC
>CAZDOH010000007.1:19536-24306 GCA_964507005.1 uncultured Prevotella sp.
CGTTCCCCACGCTCACCGCGCTGTGAACGGCGTTCGCGGCGCAGTGCCTGACGCTCTTCGTATCCTTCGGGCTTTTCGAGAAGCACACGGTGCGAAAGGCGGAACTTGCCAGTCTTGGCATCGATGTCGAGAAGTTTAACGCTTATCTTGTCGCCCTCGTGGATACCCGCTTCTTCTACGGTGTCGTAGCGTTTCCAGTCGAGCTCGCTTATATGCAGCAAGCCCTCCTTGCCCGGCATGAATTCCACAAAGCAACCGTAGGGCATGATGCTTACCACCTTGGCTTCGTAGGTTTCGCCCACTTCGGGAATTGCCACAATGGCGCGTATCTTTGCCACAGCAGCGTCGATGCTTTCCTTGTTGGGAGCCGAAACCTGCACTTTTCCAACGCCATCGGTCTCGTCGATTGTAATGGTAGCGCCGGTTTCTTCCTGCATGCCCTGTATAATCTTTCCGCCCGGGCCTATTACGGCTCCGATGTATTCCTTGGGGATATCGAATGCCACGATACGCGGAACCTGCGGCTTGAAGTCGGGACGCGGCGCATCTATTACCTTAAGCATTTCGTTGAGTACGTGCTCGCGTGCATCCTTTGCCTGCATGAGGGCCTTCTCGAGAATTTCGTATGAAAGTCCGTCGCACTTGATATCCATCTGCGTTGCGGTGAGTCCGTTGCGCGTACCGGTAGTCTTGAAGTCCATATCTCCGAGGTGGTCTTCATCGCCGAGAATATCGCTGAGAACGGCATACTTGTCTTCACCCGGATTCTTTATAAGTCCCATCGAGATACCCGAAACGGGGTTCTTCAAAGGAACGCCGGCATCCATAAGCGCCATACAGCCTGCGCATACAGTGGCCATCGACGACGAGCCGTTCGACTCCAGGATGTCGCTCACCACACGTATTGTATAGGGGAAATCTTCGGGTATTTGGCTCTTCAGTCCGCGCCATGCGAGATGTCCGTGACCGATTTCGCGTCGTCCGGTACCGCGCTGTGCCTTCGCCTCGCCGGTTGAATACGGGGGGAAGTTGTAATGAAGAAGGAAGCGCATGGTACTCTTGTCGAGCACTTCGTCCACAATTTTCTCGTCGAGCTTCGTGCCGAGCGTACAAGTAGCCAAAGCCTGTGTTTCACCGCGTGTGAATATTGCCGATCCGTGGGGTGCGGGCAGAGGGTCGGCTTCGCACCAGATGGGACGTATGTCGGCATAGCCGCGGCCGTCGAGACGGCGCTTCTCGTCGAGCACGCAACGGCGCATGGCGTCGCGCTCCACATCGTAGTAGTAGCGGTCGATAAGCGCATTCTTCTCTTCGAGTTCGTCTTCGGTAAGTCCGCTGTTTGCGGCAGCATATGCTTCCTTGAAATCCTCGCGTATCTGCGAGAAGGCATCTTCGCGTGCATGCTTGTCGCGGTTGCCTTCGAGCGTAATCTGATATGCCTTGTCGTAGCATTCCTTGCGCACCTGCTCGCGAAGTTCTTCATCGTTGGTTTCGTGGCAGTACTCGCGCTTCACGTCGGTTCCGAGCTGCTTCGAGAGCTCCACCTGCATGCGGCACATGGGCTTGATTGCCTCGTGTGCGGCCTTGAGTGCACCAATAAGGTCCTGCTCCGAAACTTCATTCATTTCGCCTTCCACCATCATGATGTTGTCTTCGGTGGCAGCAACCATAAGGTCGATGTCGGCGTTTTTCATCTGCTCGTATGTGGGGTCGATAACATATTCTCCGTCAATGCGGGCAACGCGAACTTCAGAGATGGGAGCCTCGAACGGGATGTCGGAACATGCCAAAGCTGCCGATGCGGCAAAACCTGCAAGAGCGTCGGGCATGTCAACTCCATCGGCTGAGAACAGCATGATGTTCACGTATACTTCAGCGTGGTAGTTTGAGGGGAACAAGGGCCTCAGCGCACGGTCAACAAGACGGCTGGTCAATATTTCGTAGTCGGAAGGGCGTCCTTCTCTTTTGGTAAATCCGCCCGGAAAGCGTCCGGCAGCCGAATAGCGTTCTCTGTAATCGCACTGCAGCGGCATAAAATCCGTGCCCGGCACCGCATCCTGTGCAGCGCAGACCGTGGCGAGCAACATCGTATTTCCCATACGGAGCATTACAGCGCCGTCGGCCTGTTTTGCCAATTTGCCTGTTTCGATGCTTATTTCCCGCCCATCGGGAAGCGAAACAGTTTTCGTAATAACATTCATCTAAATCTTTTCTTTTATTGTTTTCTTCTCTTTCGTCTAAAATGTTTCGTAATAACAAAAATCGCACAAAATTACTGATAATTTTCCGTAAAGCATTGATACAAGGCAAGGAAAAATGAATATTTTTCGCTGCCCCTGCTGAACTTTGGGAAAAACCGCACGCAGGAAGCCGGCACGGCCCGGCAAAAGCCGCTATTTCAGAAGCGCGGCAGGGCGGTACTCCATAATCTTGAACACGTATTTGCACGCCATTACCAGCTGGTTGGTGCGTATACCGTTCTCGCGGCAAGCCATGGTGTCTTCGCGCAACAGGGTGCGGCGGCTCGATATGTCCTTTGTACTGCGCCCGCCCATACGCATTGTCACGAAGTCGAGCGGTATGTAGCGGGTGTTTATCCTGAAAGTATGGAACAGCCTTACCATCATCTCGAAATCAGAGCCGATATGGTAGTTTGTCTTGTAGAGCCCCACACGGTCGTAGACTTCGCGGCGCACATAAAGCGAAGGATGGGCCGGCATGAAGCCGAACCGGAGCATGAACCGGCGGAACGGGCGGGAGCTGTAATAGCGCACCACGACGTCGCGCCTGCTGTCGCGGATGAAATGGACATCGCCGTAGACAGCGTCGACACCATCGGAAAAAGCGCTCACCATTTTCTCGACCACGTCGGGCGATGTGAAATAGTCGTCGGAATTGAGAATTCCCACAACGTCGCCCGTAGACATGCAGATGCCCTTGTTCATGGCGTCGTAAATGCCTTCGTCTTTCTCGCTCAACACCTTGATACGCCCGCCAAAGCGAGGGATAAAGCTTTTCACTATATCCATCGTATTGTCGCGCGACTTGCCGTCGACTACAATGCATTCGATGTCATTGTATGTCTGGTTCAGCACCGACTCGAGCGTATCGGCTATCGTGGCGCCGCTGTTGTATGCAACTGTTATGACCGAGACTTTCATCATAATACAACTATTTAACCGCAATTTCACCGAAATATTGTGTCTGCCGCAAACATTTTTCAACGTTTCAAAAACCGGCCGCAAAAAACGTGGCTTGCTTTTTGAATACTAAAGCACCTTTTCACAACGCGATGCGCACATAGTTTTTCTTCCTTGCGCATACATTTTTTGCGCTGTGCGCTCACAGTTTCACGCCAAAACGGCAAAAGAAATCCGAAATAGCCCGGCCGGCATTCCGAAACTGTGTTTTTCACTATATTTGCAGTCAGTCATTCCACTGTTTCCAATGCATTCGTAGAAAAACTGCATCGCCATGAAGAAAGCCATCATCCACGCATCGCTATGCCTGCTGCCGATTGCCGGCATTTCGGGCCAGACTGCCCCAGTGGCCCCAACGGGCACGTTGCGCACCGAACTGTTCGTAACCACTGCCGATTCAGTCCATCCCTACCGCATTCCGGCCATAGCGCGCGCCAACGACGGCACGCTGATAGCCGTAAGCGACTACCGCCCGTGCAACTCCGACATCGGCTACGGGCGCGTGGACCTCGTGTCGCGCCTTTCGCACGACGGCGGCCGCACCTGGACTCCAGAAACGGCCATACGCCGGGGCACGGGTGTTGCCGGAGCTAGCGACTGCGGCTTTGGCGACGCCGCCATCGTTGCCGATAACCGCAGCAACGAAGTGCTGCTGGTGAGCGTATGCGGCAACACGCCATATTTCTCGGCCACGCGCGACAATCCCAACCGCGTGTCGCGCTGGCGCAGCCACGACGGCGGGCGTACATGGAGCAGCGGAGAGGAAATCACCGAAAGCATTTATTCCATTTTCGACAAAAGCAGAATGGGAGCAGTAAAGTCGCTCTTTTTCGGTTCGGGGCGCATCTGCCAAAGCCGCATAGTGAAGCGCGGCAAATACTTCCGCCTCTACGCCGCACTGGCAGCACGCGACGGCGGAAACCGCGTGATATATTCCGATGACTTCGGCGAGTCGTGGAATTCGCTCGGCAGCATCGACATGTCGCCGGTGCCGAAAGGCGACGAGCCGAAATGCGAAGAGTTCCCCGACGGCTCGGTAATAGTAAGCAGCCGCACTTACGGCGGAAGGTTTTTCAACATTTTCAGATACTCCGACGTGAAGCGCGGACTCGGCACATGGGGAAGCGCGGCATTTTCGTCGGAAAAGAACAACGGCACGGCGGCAGCCGGCAATGCATGCAACGGCGAGATACTAGTCGTTCCGGCAAAGCGCACCGCCGACGGCGCCCTCACCTACCTGCTGCTGCAGTCGGTTCCATTCGGTCCGGGACGCACTTGTGTAGGCATATATTATAAGGAAATCGACGACCGCAGCATCATGCGCGCCCCCTCGGCCCTTGCCGCCGACTGGGACGGGAAATACCAGGTCACCCGGTTGCCTTCAGCCTACTCCACCATGACAACGTTCCCGAACGGCGACCTTGCCTTCTTTTACGAAGAAACAACACACGGCAAGGACTACACCAATGTATTCGTGCGGCTCGACATCGCCACCATAACCCAAGGACGTTACACAAGCTGCCCGAAAGCAAGCCGGAAGGCATTTCTCCGCAATCTGGAAAAAGCGGCA
>CAZDOH010000007.1:24406-40956 GCA_964507005.1 uncultured Prevotella sp.
AAGCTGCCCGAAAGCAAGCCGGAAGGCATTTCTCCGCAATCTGGAAAAAGCGGCAAAGTAACGGCAAAGTAACAACGAAAATCCGCAAATGAAATCAGCAGCAATCGCACTGTTCGCGCTTTCAATCTCCGCAGGCGCTGCCGCACAAGGCTTCCTCGAAACGGCGCACGACTATTCCCACCGCGTGTCGCTTGCCGACAAGCGCGTAATCGTCACGTTCGGGAAACAGGCACCGTCGAAAAAGAGCGGCATTTCAGCAATCATCGAAGGCGACACGCTTGCAGAAGGCGCAAGGACTTTAACCGTGCGGCCGGCCGGCAGAAGCGGTGACACCTGGCGCGGATTTGCCCGCACTTTCCGCAAGCCGCTCAACCTCGGCGCCACTCCGTTCGTGCAGTTCGGCATCCGCACCGGGCATGCGCCTGCTGACGACGAATATGCCCGGCTCACGCTTAGCGACGGGGAGCAAAGCTACGAGTGCATCGCCTTTATCGTTCCGGGGCAATGGCGCACCGTGAGTTTCGACTGCACACAATGCCCCTTCCTCGCCTGCATACGCAGAATTGAAATCGCCGTCAGTTCGCCCACGCCCGACGTCTGGAGCCGGGAAAGCAGTTTCACTGTAAGCGAACCGGTGGCAGGGACGCCGATAGACCTGAATTTCACGACTCCGGCCAGCGTTGCTGTATTCCAAGCCGATGCAGGCACGGTGAGCCACAACGACGATGCCCTCGTCTACAGTTTCGACCGCCCGGGGGCAGTATACACCACCGCGCTGAAGCAGAGTCCCGACAACATGTTCAGTCCGCCCGTAAAGCAGCGCAGCATCCTGCGCGCCGTCATCGACAACCGCTGCGGCGCCGACAGCATCACGGTAAGTTTCTCCACCGACACCGACAGTGCCTTCGCCAGGCACGCCCGCACTTTCAAGCTGAAAAACGAACCTGGGCTGAGGAACTATTTCTTCGACTTCTCCGGCATTGACTGCGAAGGGCACTATACCGGCCTGAAGTTCGAACCGAAGGGCAACGGCAAGGGAAGCATCGCCATAGACCGCATTTCCTTCGAAAGCGCACTGCCCCGCACGCCCGAAGCAGGTAAGAGTAGCGGCGACACGTTCGACAACCCCTACGATTTTCTGGTAACAAACGAGGATTTCAACGTACTTGACTACGGAGCACGGGGCGATGGGCATACCGACGACACACACGCCTTTCAACTGGCTGTAAACGCGGCAAGCGGGGCCGGAAGCGGAAGAGTTGTTGTACCGGGCTACGACGATGCTACCCCACGGTGTTACGCAATAACAAGCGTGGAACTGAAACACGATGTGGAATTCCAGCTCGGCACCGGAGTGGTGCTGTGGCAGAACAGCGACTGGCGCGACTACGACTACCCGCCAGTTTACGGGCACGAAGTGCATTGCGCCGACGGGACCGCCGCGCCTGCATGCCTGGCCAACAAGCCCATGCTACATGCCGAAGGGCAATGCCGCATCAAGATTCTCGGACGCGGAACGCTGAGGATGGACGACGGCTACGGCACCGACGGGCGGCAGGATGCCGACGGCGACAGTTGCGTCGGGCGCATACACATTGTGCCTTTGGCTTTCAGCAACTGCAGCGACATCGTGCTGCAGGACTTTGCCATCGAGCGTGCCGGCACAAGCCATATCGTTTTCAACTGCGACTCAAATATATTCATAGGAAACCTGAAAATGCGCGCGCCCGCCTGCCGGGGAGCAAACGGCATTGAAATCTGCGGCACCACACACCGCGCAATCATCGACAGTCTGGATTACGCCGGCACCGGAAAGGCTATAATTACAGAGCCGGGTGCAGAGCCGGGCAACACAACGCCCCACTACCCCAATTCGCCATGGATGAAACAAAGCGGCACAGCCTACAACGGCAACCGCAACATAGTCATCCGCCACAGCGAATGACTTGCACAAACCGCAGCCGCAAATCTTACGGCTTGCTTTCGCCTTCGATATAGTTTTCCAGGAAAAGGTGCTCGCCGTCGAACACAGCATAAGTGAATTTCTGCATCCACTCGCCCACTATCAGCAAGCGGGCAGTTTCGGAAAGTTGCAAGTCCAGTTCGATATGGCGGTGCCCAAACACAAAATAATTTATTTCAGGATGCGTAGCCAAATATTTCCGCGCAAACAATACCTGCTCTTCCCTATCGGCGCCAAGATAAGGGCATTCATTGCCGTCGATGCGCTTCAGCCGTGAATGCCTTGCCCACGAAAGGCCGAAATACATCGCCCAGCGTGGATGAACTGTAGAAAAAAGCCGCTGGCACACACGGTTGTGGAACACCGCGCGCAAAAAGCGGAATCTGGCATCGCGGCATCCCAGTCCGTCGCCATGGGCGAGATAGAACAGTTTTCCTTCTATCTCCGTAACAATCGGCTCGCGATGCACCGTCATGCCGCATTCCTTTTCGAAATAATCGCGCACCCACAAGTCGTGGTTGCCGGTAAAGAAATGTATCTCAATTCCACTGTCGGCCAATTCGCTTATCTTTCCAAGAAAGCGCGTATAACCCTTGGGCACGACGTATTTGTACTCATACCAAAAATCGAACATATCGCCCAGCAAATACACGGCCGAGGCATGCTGTTTGATGTCATCGAGAAACCTTACGAGCCTGCGTTCCTGAGTGCGCCTGTGGTCAGTGGCCCACGAGCCGAGATGTGCGTCGGAAAGGAAATAGACGTTTTTCATCTGCATTGGTTTTTCATCCGGGGCCTTTACATCAGTCCGAGGTCGAGTTTCGCTTCGTCGCTCATCATCGACTGGTCCCAAACTGGGTCGAACACAAGGTTTACATTTGCCTGCTTAACTTCGGCTATTCCCTCGAGTTTCTGCCTCACGTCCTCCATGATATAGTCGCCCATGGGGCAATTGGGCGCTGTGAGCGTCATGTCTACGTCAAGAGTGGCGTCGTCCTTAAGGTCTATTTTATACACCAACCCGAGGTCGTAGATATTTACGGGTATTTCCGGGTCGTAGACGGTCTTCAGTACATCTACGATGCGGTCTTCAGTCTTAAGTTTTTCTTCTTCAGTCATTGGCTATTATGCGGCGCATGGCCTCACGATTAACGGGTGCAAAGTTAAGAAATGCCGCGATAGCACGCAAACCGTCTGCCGTAATAGTTCACGGGCGGGCCAGAATTCGAAGTCAGCGTCAGGTCAGCGTCAGGTCAGCGTTTGGCACGGCGAGCTATAATGTCGTCGAAGAAATCTACCATAATTTTTATCTGCGGTCGTGCAAAGCGGTCGAAAGTCTTCTGCGAGTTGTCATCGTGGCGCCAGTCAAAGAAAGCATGCCCAATGCCCCCTATCTGCAAATACTTGACTTGTTGCCCCGCCTTTTCCATGGCCGCAATATATTCCTGCATATCCTGGTCTTTGATAAGCTGGTCGTGGGTACCGCGTATTATAAGTTGCGGTACCTCGCGCGCAGAGGCCTGCGGAATGCGCATTATAGGAGTAACGTTTTGCGCCTTCAGACTGTCATTCTGATAGAACAGGCGGAAAACATTTTCAGTAAGCACGGGATATGTGGGCACCGCCCCCAAAAGTGCACTGCATATCTCGCGGCGCAATTGCGTTACGGTTTTCCCCTTTGGAATATATGTAGGGCGGAATTCATATACGCCGGCTTTGCTGCCAAAACCGCCGTCACCTATATAGTCTGCAAAATTTATGGCTGCCGCCGCCAAATGCCCTCCGGCGCTGTCGCCCGTAACAAACAGCCGCGAGCCGTCGCCGCCATACTGCGCTGCATGTTCCATGATATGGGCTATCGCCCCGTATACGTCCTCTACTATCTGGTACATGTCGACAGGCGTTTCGTCTCCGTCGCGATTGCCAAGGAAACGGTAGTCAACGCTCACCGCCACATACTTGCCTGTCATAGCCAGTTCCCGGCCCATTCCGCGCATAATGTCCTCGGTATTGGAGCTCCATCCCCCGCCGTGCACTATCACCACTATCGGAAGGTTCTTCGCTCCTTTAGGTGCGAACACGTCGTACTTCAGCGTTTTCTTTCCAGGCCGGGCATAAACGACATTGTTGGTTATACGTATTTTCGCAAATGTCTTGGTCGGAAGGAACGAAGCGCCTACTTCGTAGTCCCTGTCGCAGGTGAGCAGGCTTTCGGGTGCGCAACATTCGTTGTAATATCGCCACGGACCGTCGGCAGCGGCAAAGATGCAGTCGAGCATACGTCCCTTCGCGGGGGTTGCCTGCAGGGTGAGGGTACTGCCGCGCTCCACCATTCCGTCGGAAGGCAAAGGCGGAATAGTTTTCACGGTTCCGCCTTCGGGGGGCACGAGGGTAATCTTGACTTTATCCTGTGCCTGCATGCCAGCAACCGAGAAAAGCACTGTAACAAGCAATACCATACTGGGAGTTTTCATGACTGATTATTGTTTACGATTCGTTTTGTCTAAAGATATGTTTCGAGAAATTTCATGCCGCCGTCATCGGGCACGATGTGCATACGCGTATTTTCGGCGGGCACAAGCAGGCTTTCGCCCTGCCTCATGGGGGTTTCGTTGCCCCAGGCATCTACAACGCGCCCCTTCCCGGCAAGCATCATGTATATCACGAAGCTGTCGGTTGAAGAATAGTCGGCATCGAAAGCGGAGGTCAGGTCGTAGAGCCGCGTTTTGAACACGTTGCAGTCGGCAAGCGTCACGGGGGTGTCTTTAAGCGGGGTGTAGCGTGTGCGGTAGCTTTCCTGCACGCTGAAATCTATGGCCTGCGCGGCAAGTTCGGTATGCAGTTCCCGCAGGCAGCCGTTGCTGTCGCGGCGGTTGTAGTCGTAGATGCGGTAGGTGACGTCGCTTGTCTGCTGTATTTCGGCAAGGAACGTGCCGCATCCGATGCTGTGCACCCTGCCTGCAGGAATAAAGAAGCAGTCGCCCGTATGCGCCTCATGGTCCTGCAGGGCTTCCTGCAAAGTGCCTTCGGCCACGGCGCGCTTGTATTCCGCGGGAGTGATGCGGCGGTTGAAGCCGCTCACGATGTGCGCCCTGTGGTTTGTCGACACCACATACCACATCTCGCTCTTGCCGTTGGGGTAGCCCAGCCGCCGGGCCATTTCGTCGCCGGGATGCACTTGTATGCTCAGGTCGTCGGCAGCATCAATAAACTTCACCAGTATGGGGAATTCGTCGCCGAAGCGGGCATGCACCTTATTGCCCACGAGCCTTGCGCCGAACCTGCGCACGAGCCCCGTTACATCCATTCCGTCGTAAGGGCCGCCGCAGACGGTGGTTTCGCTTCCCTTGACTCCCGAAATCTCCCAACTTTCGCCTATACGTTCCCGGCTTGCGGGGAGGCCCTTGAACGGCAATATCTTTTCCCCGCCCCATATCTTCGTTTTATATACGGGATGGAATTTTATCGGGGCCAAAGGGGCGCCGGGGGTTGCAGTATTTTCTGTTGTCCTACACATTTGCTTCTTCAATAATCTTTCCAGAATCTGGGAGTGAAAAGTATCAATACGGAAAAAAGTTCAAGCCTTCCCATGAGCATCATCAGCGAGCTGAGCCACTTTGCCGCTACGGGTATGGCGCTCCACGACGAGAACATTCCGTAGGAGCTTCCCATGTCGGGGCCTGAATTTCCTACCGACGTTATCGAAATCCCCAGCGCGTCGGCCAGGGGTATTCCCATAAAGGCGAGCGCAACGGTTCCGACAGCGAGTGTTAGTATATATAACGTGCCAAAGGCAATTAAAGTATGTTCCATGGAATAATTCAGCGCCTGGCGGTTGATCCGCACCGGAACCACCGCGTGGGGATGCAGGATATACTTGAACTCGTTGGCAGTAATCTTCAGCAGGGCCACGACGCGAATCATCTTGAACCCTCCGCTTGTGGAGCCCGCACATGCCCCCGTGAACATAAGGGCAAACAGTATGGGCCATGTAGCAGGCATCCAGTGCATGAAATTGTCGGACACGAACCCGGTGCTGGTGCCCACCGACACTGCGCTGAAAAGCGCCTTCCGCACCGATTCGCCCGGCTGCCCTCCGCCATACACCAGGCACAAGCTCAGCACGAGGGTTGCCACGGCCAGCGCAGCGGCATAGAGCTTCAGCTCGGAATTGCGCATTACCGCGCGTATCTTTCCCTTGAAAAACAAGGCATAGAGAAGCGCGAAGTTTATTCCGGCGAGAAACATGAACACGGTTTCTACATATTCAATCTTCGGGGAATTGAAGAACGCGATGCTTTGGGAATGCGTGGAAAATCCGCCGGTTGCCGTTGTGGCAAAGGCATGGCACACGCTGTCGAACTTTCCCATTCCTGCAAAATAGAGGGCAGCGGCACAACCCACCGTAAGCAGCAGGTATATCGACCAGAGCCAGTGTATGGTAGTCTTGAGGCGCGGGTGCAGCTTCCGTTTGTCGGGCCCTGTCATCTCGGCGGCAAAAAGCTTGATTTCACCCGTGCCGTTCGACGGGAGCACGGCCAGGGTAAACAGCACTATTCCGAGGCCGCCCACCCAGTTGGTAAGCGAACGCCAGAAAAGTATGCCGTGGGGCTGTATGTCGACTTCGTCGATGACGGTAGCGCCGGTAGTGGTAAACCCCGACATGGTTTCGAAAAAGGCATCGGTAAAACCGGGCAGCACGCCGCTCAGGATATAGGGCATCGCCCCCACCACGGTGCTTGCCGTCCATGCCACGGTTACGGCCATGAAACTGTCGTAACGCGTGAGCACGGTTCTGGCCCTGCCGCCGTAATGCCGCAGAAGCAGGCCCAGCACAACGCTGGCAGCCAGCGAAACGGCAAATGCCGCCGTATCGGAGTCGCCATACCAGGCCGACACGCCCAGGCACACTGCGAACGCCGCACTTTCCACAAGCAGCAGCGTTCCTGTAAGCTTTGTTATGAGTTGGGCATTCACCGTTGCTGTTCAGGTAAAATATTTTTCTGTTTTCTGTATGTTGCCTATGCAGAATACCACCACTTCGTCGCCCTCCTGAATTTGGGTATTTCCATTTACCAGCATGCCTTTCCCGTTCCTCACCAGTCCTCCGAGATTTATGTTCGAAGGCAGTGCGAGTTCCTTCACGGGGCGGCGTGTCACTTTCGAGCCTTTTTTAACCACGAACTCGGCCACGTCGGCATTCGACACCGTGAGACACTTCACGCTTGTGACATCGGCATTGAGCATCATCTGGTAAATATGGCTCGCCGCCACCGTCTGCTTGTTGATTATAGTGCCTATATCCAGGCTTTCGGCCATTTGTATATAGTCGGTATTCTCCACTATGGCTATGGTTTTCCTTACGCCCATCCGCTTGGCGGCCAAGCAGCTCAGGATATTCGACTCCGTATTGCTGGTGAGCGCCAGGAAGGCATCCGCCGTATTCATCCCCTCCTGCTGCAGCAGCGATATGTCGCTTCCGTCGCCGTGAATTACCATTGCATGCCGCCCCGCGTCCAGCTGCCGGGTAAGCTCTGCACATCTCCGGGGGTCGCGTTCCACAATCTTGACGCGCATATAGTCGGGCATCTGGTCTACGACGCACTTTGCCGTATTGCCGCCGCCCGATATTATAGCCGTACGCACGTCGGGATATTCCCCCTTGTCGGATATTTCGCGTATATAGGGAATGTATTTTTGTGTTGTCATGAAAAACACCACATCCTGGCTTTTCAGTTCGTCGTCGCCGTGGGGTATTATCGTTTCCTGGCGCCGCTTCACCGCCACCACATGATAGGGCGCGTCGGGGCCGCAGAGATTCTTGAGCGGGATATTCAGTATTCTCGCCCCCTTGCGCACCTTCACGCCGATGAGCACCAGCGCGCCGCCTTTCACCTCCCACCACTGGCGTATCCAGCTGCGCTTCATCGAGTCTACGATTTCCTGCGCGGCAAGCGCTTCGGGATATATCCTGGAGTCGATGCCTATGTCCTTGAAGAAATCGTCGTAGCGCGAAGAAGTGTATTCGGGCGAGTCGACTCTTGCCACCGTTTTCCGGGCACCCAGACTGTGGGCGAACATGCAGAAGGTGATGTTGCTGGCCTCGTTCTCCATCACTCCCACGGCCAGGCCCGCATTTTCAGCCCCGGCTTCCTCGAGCGCGGCGATGGATGTGGGCGATGCATTCACGGTCATCAGGTCAAAGTCGTTCTGAAGGTTAGCCAACTTTTCGCTGTCGGTGTCAATCAGAACTATATCGTGGTTTTCGCGCGAAAGAAGCTTTGCAAGATGCACGCCTACGGCGCCGGCGCCGCCTATAAGTATTTTCATGGCAGAGGCTTTGTTATTTCACTTACTATGGTTTCCTTGTCGAGCCCCACCAGACGGTAAAGCTCCGCAGGGCTTCCGTGTTCCACGAATTCGTCGGGAAGACCAAGCGCCACAAGCTGCGGCGAATAGCCGCGAGATGCGAAGTATTCGGCAACCTCGGAAGCGAGCCCGCCCTTTGTCACTCCGTCCTCAACAGTTATCACGCGTTTGAAGTTTGCCCCCACCAGGTCGAGAATCCCCGTATCGACAGGCTTCAGGAAACGCATGTCGAAATGCGCGGGAGCAATGCCGCATCCGCTTTCGGCCACTTCCCTGGCTGCCTGTGCTGCCACCTGCCCCAGCGGGCCCAAAGTGAGCAGCGCCACATCCTTGCCTTCGCGCATTGTGCGGCCCGTGCCTACCTTTATTTCGTGCATCGGGGTGCGCCAGTCGGGATTGTTGCCGTTGCCGCGCGGATACCTTATCACGAACACGCCATGACCGGGAAGCTGCGCCGTATACATAAGGTTGCGCAGTTCGCTTTCGTCGTAAGGCGACGAAACGGTGACGTGGGGCACCGGGCGGAGGTATGCAAGGTCGAAAGCCCCGTGATGCGTAGGGCCATCGCGGCCTACAAGGCCTGCCCTGTCGAGGCAGAGGCACATGTCGACACCGAGAATTGCGGCATCGTGTATTATGTTGTCGTAGGCCCGCTGCGCAAACGACGAATATATGTTGCAGAAGGGGAACAGTCCGTCCTTGGCCATTCCTGCCGAGAACGTCACGGCATGGCCCTCGGCAATTCCCACGTCAAACACGCGCTCGGGCATGGCCTTCTGCATTATGCACATCGAGCATCCTGTGGGCATTGCGGGCGTCACGCCCACTATTCTGGCATTGCCGCGTGCCAGTTCGAGCAGTGTCTCGCCGAATACGTCCTGGTATTTCGGGCCCGCGTCGCAGTTGTCTTCCTTGATGAAGCGCCCCGTGTCGCGGTCGAAACGGCCCGGATAGTGCCACGCCGCAGCCTCGAGCTCGGCCGGACGGAAGCCCTTGCCCTTCACAGTGTGTATATGCAGCAGTTTTGGACCTTTCATGTCCTTTATTTCGCTCAGCGTGCGCACGAGTTCCACTACATCGTGGCCGTACATCGGACCGAAGTATCTTATATTGAGGCCTTCGAAAATATTCTGCTGGTTGGCCAGCAGCGACTTTATGGAGTTGTTGAAGCGTATAAGAGTCTTGCGCCGGCTTTCGTTGAGAAAACCCAGTTTCACGAGCTGCCTGGAAAGGCGGAAACGCAGACGGTTGTAAGCGGTAGACGTGTGAAGATGGCGCAGATATTGCCTCATTCCGCCCACGCTCTTGTCGATGCTCATGCCGTTGTCGTTGAGGATAATGAGCATGTTGTTGGGCGTAGACGACACGTTGTTGAGCCCTTCGAAAGCCAGGCCGCCGCTCATGGCTCCGTCGCCTATCACCGCCACCACATGCCGCCCGTCTTCGCCTTTGCGCTGGGCCGCCACAGCCATGCCCAGAGCCGCTGAAATGGAATTTGAGGCATGCCCGCTGGTGAAGGTGTCGTATTCGCTTTCAAGAGGCGTGGGGAAAGGGCGAAGGCCGCCCATCTTGCGGTTCGTGCCGAAACGCCCGCGGCGCCCCGTAAGTATCTTGTGGGCATAAGCCTGGTGCCCCACGTCCCACACGATGCGGTCGTAAGGGGTATCGAAAACATAATGCAAAGCCACGGTAAGCTCCACGACACCCAGACTCGAGGCAAAATGCCCGGGATTTTTCGAAAGACAGTCAATCATGAACCCGCGCAATTCCTTGCAAAGCTGTGGAAGCTGCTCCACCCTAAGCCGGCGGAGGTCGTCGGGGCAGTCGATAGTAGACAAAAGAGGATAAATGTCTTCCATTTTACATTAATATACAAAGTGCAAAGTTAGCATGTTTCGCCGAGGTGGCAAAATCGGACATCCAGAACGCGCGGCATGCGTAAGGAAGTCGCAGTGCTCCGGACGTTTGCAGTGCCGTAGAACCTTTCGGAATTCGCTCTGCCCACGGCACTCCTGCGTTATGCGCACAGCGCGAAAAATGTATGCGCAGAAAATCTGCGGGAGAGCGCCCGGAAGACTTCCGCCCTACGCATTGCGCGACAACAAGTAGCACTGCTATCCCAAGCACACCCCACTCTTGCCGACGCCCCCACCCACAGCGCGAAGGTTAAAGGTTAAAGGTTAATTTTGCTATTTCCAAAAAAACGGGGGTTTCGCCCATCCCCTCCCCCGCCAGAGAACAAGCATGTATATTATGAATATATATAATTATATTATATATTACTATATATTATATTATTATATATTAATATGTTGTTATATTATTATATATGTTATATAACTACATCTTCTGATATCTGCCCTGCAACAATCCGAAAGGAAACCCAAGCAGCGAAAATTCAGAAATTGCGAAATTAACCTTTAACCTTTAACCTCCCTCATACGTCGCTGCATTTTGCAAGCCTTCGTGTCATCGCGGCTCGCGGGTTATTCGGTATATCTGCCAAAGGAAAAACCGTTCGCTTTCGGATACCTCCCCCGCAAAGCATTGCGCCCCATTTTGCTTTTCTCACGGGGCTTTTTGCCGCCCTTTACATAGTGAAAACCCGCAGCAGCTGCCCAATTTCAGTGCGTAACGCAACAAAACATGTTTTTCCCGGGCACGGAACAGTTAGTTTTTTATATATTTGCATTTGCGGCCAAAGGCATCGCCGCCGCAAGAACTTGAAACCATTATGATAAATCGCGATTTAATACGTATAAAAACCCTTCAGCTCGTCTATTCCTATTACCAGAATCCCGGCAAGACGATAGAGTCGACCGAAAAAGAACTGATGTTCAGCCTTTCGAAGGCCTACGACATGTACCGCTACCTGCTGATGCTGATAACCAAGGTATACGAATACGGGGTAAAGAACATCGAAGTGCAAACCGCACGCGCCAAACGCCTGCACCTTGACATGGAAATCGACACGCGCTTTGCCGACAACCGTTTTGCAAGGCAGCTGGTGCAGAACAAGGAACTTGCCGCTTTTGCTGCCAATGCCGGCGCCGACCTCATGGACCCTACGCTCGTGAGGAAAATCTACAAGGCCGTAAAGGAATGCGACGCCTACCGCGAATACATGACGCTCCGGAAACCCGAATATGCCGACGACCGCACCTTTTGGCGCAAGGCCTACAAGGCATGCTTCGTGCCGTGCGACGACATCGACTCGCTGTTCGAAGACAAAAGCCTTTACTGGAACGACGACCGCGACATTGTCGATTCGTTCGTAATCAAGTCAATCAAGCGGTTTGAAGAAGCCAACGGCGCCGACCAGCCCCTGCTGCCCGACTACGACAGCGACGACGACCGCGCTTTCGCCCAGACGCTGATACGCAAGACCCTTGAAGGCGAAGAAGAATACCGCAACCTTATAAGCGAGAATGCCAAGAACTGGGAAATATCGCGCATGGCTCTCATGGACATCGTGATAATGCAGATTGCCATTGCCGAAATCATCAATTTCCCCACGATTCCCGCCGTTGTCACTATAAACGAATATCTCGACCTCTCGAAGGTATACAGCACGCCGCGCAGCTACATCTACATTAACGGTCTGCTCGACTTCGTGGTGAAGAAACTGCGCCAGGAGGGCGTAATAATGAAATAACCGCCAAAGGGCGCCACGCCCCAACCGACGACATTTAACTACAAAACCATAAACAACCCAAAAATGAACACGATCATCCCTACCCTGCAAGCCGCACCCCAAGGTGCCGGAGGTTTCGACGCGACTTTCCTCATAATGATTGTCGCAATCTTCGCAATCATGTATTTCTTCATGATACGTCCGCAGCAGAAAAAACAGAAGGAAATCCAGAAATTCCGCAACTCGCTCGAACCGGGAATGGAAGTGGTGACCTACGGAGGCATCCACGGAACCGTGAAGGAAATAGACGACGCAAAGAATGTAGTTACGCTTGAAGTGGCACGCGACGTGAAGATAAAAGTCGAGAAGACACACATCTTCGCCAACGCAGCCGCTACACAGCAGACACGTTGACAAATCCGCAACGCCCCGCGCGCTGCCCTGTGAAAACCGCATGCCGGGGCACAGGCAGCCACAGGCACGCACGCCCCTGCGCCGTGCGCTGAGCAATACGCCATGCAATGAACCGACCAAGGCTCGCAGTCAACTTCAGAAACCTGTTTGCCCGCATATGGAACAAACAGTTGCTGAAGTTTTTGTTTTTCGTAGCCCTCTCCACCTGCTTCTGGCTTTTCCAAAACCTCAGTTCCACCTACGAGATGGAATTCGAGATACCAGTACGCCTTGCCGGTGTTCCCGAAAATGTCGTCGTGACGTCGCCGCCCCAATCCTATATACGCGTAACGCTCAAAGACCACGGGGCAACACTGCTGCAATACCGCTACGTGACGAATTTCACGCCCGTAACAATCGACTTCCCGCAATACGACACACGCAGCGGGCATGTGGCCATACTTACCCGCGAACTTATAAAGCAGGTCTCCCGGCAACTGGCTTCGTCCACCCACATCTCTGCCTACCGCCCCGACACCATCGACTACTACTACAACTACGGGGCGTTCCGCCGGGTTCCGGTAAGACTGCAGGGGCATATCGCCGCAAGCGGGCAGCTCAGAGTCTCGGGCGTATCGGTGATTCCCGATTCGGTAAGCGTCTACGCGCTTGAAAACGTGCTCGACACCATAACGGCAGCCTACACCACCGAATTCGACATAAAGGCACTGCAGGACGACACGACGTTCAACCTTCCGATACACGGCGTAAGGGGAGCCAAGTTCATCCCTTCGCAAATCAAGACAAAAGTGTATGTCGATGTCATAACCGAAAAGACCGTGCAGGTGCCCGTCGAAATGGTAAATTTCCCGGCAACGAAAGTTGTGCGCACCTTTCCGCAGAAAGTCAACGTCACTTTCCAGATAGGCGCTTCGAAATACAACACCATAAATGCCGACAACTTCGTGATTGTGATAAGCTACGACGAACTTGTCAACAACACCACCGGAAAGTTCAACCCGAAGCTCAAGACCATTCCCGCCGGAATATCGCATGTAAGGATTTCGCCCGAAGAAGTGGAGTTCATCATCGAAGACGTACCGTCGCAATCCTGACCGGAATATGAAACGCAGCATACTTGTAGGCGTGACAGGAGGAATCGGAAGCGGCAAGAGCTACATTTGCCGCAAAATCGAAGCCATGGGCTACCCGGTGTTCGACACCGACACGGCAGCCCGCCTTGAAATGCTTGAAAACGAAACGCTGCGCTCCCGCCTGCGCAAAGTGGTTTCCCCCGACATTTTCCGTGCCGACGGCTCGCTCAACAAGCCCGTTGTGCGCGCCTTCCTTCACAGTTCGCCGCAAAACGCATCACGCCTCGACGCCGAAGTGCACCCGTGCGTGCGCCAAAGATGGCGTCGCTGGGCTGCCGGGCAGCAGTCACCGCTGGTTTTTATGGAATGCGCCCTGCTTTACGAAGCACGGTTTGAAAACGAAGTGGACTGCACGCTCGTTGTCACGGCAAGCGAGGAAACAAGAATCAGACGCGTTATGCAGCGCGACGGCATAACGGAAGAAACCGTAAGAAAATGGATTGGCATGCAGATGAGCGAGGAAGAAAAAACGCGGCGTGCCGATTTTGTGATTTACAACGACGGGAACACCGATATTGACGGGCGCATACGCGACATCACCGCTTCAATATCCCTGCGTTTCGGTCAGACAATGTAAGCAACTTCCTTAAAAGCGTATACCCGCTCTGCGCCGGCAGCGTCGCGAAGCGTGAGATGGCCGTCGGGAGATACGCCGACAAACTCGGCTTCAAACTCGCCGTTGGCATCGCGGTAGCTGTGCATGCCCTGATTGCGGTAGAGATGCGAAACGTAACGCTGCATTATATAGTCGCTACTGCTGCGCAGCGTGTCGTATTCCTCTGCAAAACGCTCAACGATACTGTGCAGCAGCCCTTCGCGGCTGAAATCCCGCCCCATAAGCTGCGCCAGCGAACCGGCATTGGGCGCGCCGCCCGTAAAACTGGTCTGGTTCACGTCAACGCCTATTCCTATCACCATGCGGCGCATTGCCGACTGCTCAATATCGCACTGAATCAGTGTGCCGCTCACCTTGCGTTCGCCTATATAGATGTCGTTGGGCCACTTGATGCGCACGCCGCTGCTGATTTTCGAGAGCACATGCCTCACGGCGAGCGCCGCAGCCTGCAACACGGCAAACTGCCGGGCCGGCTCAACAAACTCGGCGCGGCACACAATGCTGAAGGTAAGGTTCTTTCCACGTTCCGATTCCCACGAATTGCCGCCCTGCCCTCTTCCGGCAGTCTGCTCTTCGCACGACACTATCTGCAGTTCATGCTCCTGCGGCAACGGCAAGGTAAATGCCAGGTCGTTGGTCGAAGGAGTGCTTTCTACGTTGTAGTACGACAAGCGGTATTCAGTTATATCGGTAAACGGGAACAAAAACCAGAACGACCTTGTCTTTACGTCAATCGTCTGGGTTTCCACCAGGTTTTGGCTTGTAAGCGATGTAACCGTTTCGGTTGTATTCGTGGGCATGCGTATTGCTTTTTCTGTAAAAATTGAATTCCCGCGAGAAGGCTCAAACAAATTCGGGCGGCACTTCAAAGGCATTCTCAATGTGGTTTATACTGAAGGGAGGTGCATATCCCGTTACGCTAATAATGTCGAACCTTATCTGCTGGTCGAGATTCTCCCTTTTCATATAGATCTTTGCCGCTTCCACAAGCCTTTGGCGCTTTATGCGGTCGACATGCTCTTCCGGATTTATCACTGCATCGCTTGCAAGAGTTTTCACCTCGACAAACACCAGCAGTCCACGCTTCCGGGCTATTATGTCCACTTCAAGATGCCCCGCCCGCCAGTTGCGCTCCAGAATTGAGTAGCCGTCAAACATAAGATGCCTTGCGGCTGCCTCCTCTCCTTGTGCCCCCAACTGATTCCGTTGTGCCATACGGGTTTTCTTTCTGCAAAAATAGCAAGCCCGCGGCAATTCTGCAAATCGCGCGCGGGCTTTTAAGAAAGTTTACACAAACTTGCCGCTGCAATGCCGGCAGCGCAAAGAGCGCGTCAAAGAGTTTCGAGAATGCGCTTCAGCACCACCGTAGCCGAAATCTCCCGGTTTGCGGCCTCGGGTATCACGAGCGAAGTGGGTGCCTCGATAACGTCGTCGGTGACTATCATGTTGCGGCGCACCGGCAGGCAATGCATGAAATGCGCGTTGTTGGTAACAGCCATGTGTGCAGCGTCAACAGTCCAGCTCATGTCTTTCGAAATCACCTTACCGTAGTCGTCGGGACGCGTCACGCCCGGGCAGCTCCAGTTCTTGGCATACACGAAATCGGCCCCTTCGAGCGCCTTCATCTGGTCGTATTCCACATGTGCGCCGCCTACAAACTGCGGGTCGAGTTCATAGCCGTGGGGATGGGTTACCGTGAAATCCACATCGGCCACGTTCATCCACTGCGCAAAACTGTTAGGCACAGCCTGCGGCAAAGCCTTGGGATGCGGTGCCCAGGTCATCACCACCTTGGGGCGCTTCACCTTCTTGTGCTCCTCGATGGTTATAAGGTCGGCAAAAGCCTGCAGCGGATGCACCGTAGCGCTTTCCATCGAGAACACTGGGCGGCCGCTGTATTCAATGAACTGGCGCAGTATGCGCTCGTTGTAGTCGTCGCTGCGGCTCTCGAAGCGCGCAAACGTTCTCACGCCAATCACGTCGCAATAGCTTGCCATCACGGGAATAGCCTCGAGCAAATGCTCGCTCTTGTCGCCGTCCATCACCACGCCGCGCTCTGTCTCCAGCTTCCACGCCCCCTGGTTGACGTCGAGAACTATCACGTTCATGCCGAGGTTCATTGCCGCCTTCTGCGTGCTGAGACGCGTGCGCAGACTGTTGTTGAAAAATATAAGCAGCGCCGTGCGATGGCGGCCGAGGTTTTCAAACGCATAACGGTCGCGCTTTATGGCTGCGGCCTCCTCGAGCGCACTGTCAAGATTGCCGAGGTCTTCGGGATATAGAAACGATTTCATTGTGAGTATAGTCGCTTTTTTGTAACGGTTGTTTTTGACTGTTGCAAAAATAGCCCTTTTCTTCCACATACGCCGCGCCGCAGGCATAGTTTGGTGCCGCAAGACAGGCAAACCGGCTTCTTTTAAC